>NZ_JAIQDD010000007.1:0-370077 GCF_020036995.1 Corallococcus sp. AS-1-12
GCACCAGTCGTTCCGCGGTGGCAAGCACCTCGCGCTCCACTGCCTTGAAGCGTGGCGTCGGGTCCCTCGCGACGCGGTGTCTGCTCGCCTGCCTCGCAGGCCCGCTGGGGGCTTCTTCTTGCGATGTCACCCCACCTCTATGCGGCTCGTAGGACTGCTTATTCCGCGCAGACCTCCTGTCGGACAGGTTCAGTTGGCGGGACAGCGGCTCATACAAGGGGCATGTCCACGAATGAGGCATCCAGCCGCCGCCGCTTCCTGTCCACGGTGGTCGTGCTCGGCGTTGGAAGCACCGTGAGCGCGGCGCCCAAGGCGGAGCGCAAGTCCAGGCCCGCGGAGGTGAACGCCACCGAGGACCTGATGCGCGAGCACGGCGTCATCCGCCGCACGCTCCTGATGTACGAGGAGATCGCTCGCCGCCTCGGCGTGCCTGAAGAGAAGGCTCCCGCGGAGGTGCTCGCCCAGGCCACCCGGCTCATGCGCCGCTTCGGCGAGGACTACCACGAGAAGACAGAGGAGACGGAGGTGTTCCCCCGGCTGGTGAAGGCGGGCCAGCAGAAGGAGCTCGTCCAGGTGCTGCTCGAACAACACGCCGCCGGGCGCAAGCTCACCGCGTCCATCCTCGCCGCGGCCTCAGGCCGCGACGCCCTCACCCAACCCCAGCAGAGGGCCACGGTCGCGCGGCAGCTCACGCAGTTCATCCGCATGTACCAGCCGCACGCCGCTCGCGAGGACACGGTCCTGTTCCCCGCGTTCCGTGAGCTCTTCGACGAGAAGCAGTTCCAGGAGCTGGGCGAGCGCTTCGAAGCGCAGGAGCACCGGCTGCTGGGGAGCAATGGTTTCGAGAACGCGCTCAAGGAGGTGGATCAACTGGAGCGCGCGCTGGGAGTCCACGACCTCGCCCGGTTCACTCCTTCGGAGAAATAGTGCGCGCGAGGAACGCGGCCAGCAGGGCCCGCCGCTCCTCCTCGCCCAGCACGCCATCCAGCGCGGGGAAGAGGTACGTCTCCTCGCGCAGCGAGTGGTGGTGCTCCAGATGCTTGAACGTGCTCTCCATGTCGAACACACGGAGCACGGCGCGGCGGTAGTCCGGAGCGCTCGCGTCCAGCGCGTCCACGGCCTCCTGACACTTCGCCAGCAGCTCCCGCATGCGCTGGTGCTCGCCGGTGAAGAGCTCCGGCGCGGCGCCTCGGATCCTTCCAGCGCGTGGCAGCTCCGGCAGGAGCAGCGCCTCCTCCGCCTCCAGGTGCC
The DNA here is from genome assembly GCF_020036995.1 of Corallococcus sp. AS-1-12. Lineage (NCBI taxonomy): Bacteria > Pseudomonadati > Myxococcota > Myxococcia > Myxococcales > Myxococcaceae > Corallococcus > Corallococcus sp. AS-1-12. The sequence goes on from NZ_JAIQDD010000007.1 coordinate 1,252, forward strand.
GCGTCAGCTCCTCGCGGTAGCGCGCCAGCCGCTCACGCGCGGCGGGCAGGTCCATGCCCATCAGCGCCTCCTGGTGCAGGAGGAACAGCTCCTCCAGGTCGCGGTGGAGCACTCCCAGGCTGACGAAGTCGGTGGGCGCGGCCATCAACGCCCTTCAGTGCACCTTGTCGTCGCGCACGTGGGCCTCGCGGGCCACGCGCGGACGCGGCGTCACCATGCGGGCCACCCCGGAGTAGAGCTGGTCCTCCGTGTAGACCTTGCGCACGCGGCGGTGCGACGCGCGCGGGTGGTAGGCCGGGCCCGGACGCTCCAGCCATTGCAGCACCCGCACCTCGCCGGAGTACGCCAGGTCCGCGAGCAGCGCCTCCGGGCACAGCTTCAGGTAGCGGCGCACCAGCGGCCGCAGGCGGCGCCCGAACTCCGCGCCCAGCTTCGCGTGGCGGCGGCCCGCGTGCAGCGTGCCGTCGAAGCGCAGGGAGATGTGGAAGAGCTCGTGCATCAGCGTCTCCAGCCGCGACTTCGCGGTGGAGCCCCGGAAGAAGAGGGGCCGGAGCGTGATGCAGTACAGGATGCGGCGGCCCCGGATGCGCACGACCGGCTTGCGCCGCCCCGCCTTGTCGATGCTCTTGCCCCCCTTGAAGCACAAGGGCTTCACCGTGCCTCGCGACGCCCGGCGGGCCTCTCCGGCGACGATGAGGATGCGGCCCACCTTCACGTGGCCGAACTCGGGCATGCGCGCGGCGATGTCCCGGATGAGGGAGCGCAGGGTCCTGTTGAAGTTGGGACGTCGGGGAGCCACGGTTGGTGGACAGTCTAGCGGAAATCCCCTTGGGACCAGCCCCTGGCCTCCCCAGAATGTCTTTTGTGAATCGCTCGACCTGCCTGATGGCCCTGGTGTCCGCGCTGTTCGCCCTCCACCTCGGGTGTGCCTCCGCGCCCGTCCGCTCCGGCGGCCCCCCGGCCCTGACGGCCCAGGAGACCGCCGTCGTGTCCCAGGGGCTCACCGACGCCTCCGTGCGCTACACCGGACAAATCACCGGCACCGCCAACGGCGTCGTGGAGCGGGCCGACTACGAGCTCGTCGCCGACGGGCAGGTGGTGAAGACGGGCTCCGCGAAGCTGGGCGTGCCGTTCGCGCCGGGGGCCCCCGCGGACTTCTCCATCGAGGAGAAATCCGCCTACGTGAAGAGCCCGGAGGACCTGGCCCGCTTGAGCGCCCAGGGCGGCACGGTGCTCATCGCGCTGCGCGGCACGCTGGTGGTGCGCTCGGGTGGCGGTGAGGAGACCCTGCCCTTCGCCGCCAGCCGCGCCGTGCGCGTGCCCCGGCTGCCGGAGGTCATCGTGGAGAGCCTGGACGCGGCCCGCTATTCGCCGGAGGAGGTGCAGATGAACCTGCGGCTGGGCGTGCGCAACCCGAACCCGTTCCCGCTGCGGCTGGACTCGCTGACCTACCAGGTCGTCATCGCGGACAAGCCCCTGGAGGAGGGCACCACGGCGCAGGCGGACTCGGTGGATGCGTCCGCCACGGGTGTGTACCCGGTGGAGGTCGCGGTGACGGCCGAGTCCTGGGGGCCGGGGGTCAAGGCGCTCATCGGCAAGGGCGTCCTGCCCTACAGCGTGAAGGGCGAGCTGAAGGGCCCCCTGTTGCAGGTCCCCTACTTCCTCAAGGGTGACGTGAAGCTCAACGTGTCCCGCTAGACTGGGGCGCACGCGTGCCCATCTACCTGCTGAGTGACGACGAGCCGGAGCTGTTCCCCCCACCCGCCAAGGCGGACAAGAGCGGCCTGCTCGCGGTGGGCGGAGACCTGCGCCCGGAGCGGCTGGTGGCCGCGTACTCGCAGGGCATCTTCCCCTGGTACAGCGAGGGGCAGCCCATCCTGTGGCACTCGCCCGACCCGCGCTTCGTGCTGGAGCCGGACAAGATCCACGTGGGGCGTTCGCTGCGCAAGGTGATGAACCGGGGCACGTACACGGTGCGCTACGACACCGTGTTCGCGAAGGTCATCGACGCATGCTCGCGCGTGCACCGGCCGGGGCAGGACGGCACCTGGATCACGGACGCGATGAAGCAGGCGTACATCCGGTTGCACGAGCTGGGGCTGGCGCACTCGGTGGAGGCGTGGGACGGCGAGGTGCTGGTGGGCGGGCTGTACGGCGTGTCGCTGGGCGCGGCGTACTTCGGGGAGAGCATGTTCGCGCTGGCGCCGGACGCGTCGAAGGTGGCGTTCGCCACGGCGGTGGAGCGCTTCAAGGGCTGGGGCTTCCAGCTCATCGACTGCCAGGTGGAGACCGAGCACCTGGAGCGCTTCGGCGCCGAGTCCTGGCCGCGCAAGCGCTTCCTGGCGGCGCTCGCGCAGGCGTTGAAGGAGCCCACGCGGCGGGGGCCGTGGACGGAGTAGACTCCACCGGATGGACGTCCACTACACCTGGATTGGCCCTCCTCCGGCGGACCGCAACCGCGACATCACCGCGCCGAAGGCCCTGGCGGCACGCTGCGCGGGACAGAGCGTCAAAATCTATTTCTGGTGCCTGGACGCGCACGTCGCCGCCTACGAGCGGGACTTCGCCGCGCACACGAACGTCACCGTGCGAGGCATGCAGGCGTTCCTGGCGAAGGCGGGCACGCGGGCGTATCGCTGGTACTACTGGTACCAGGAGTCGGACGACTGGGCCGTCGCGGCGATGACGGACATCCTCGGCTGGGGCCTGGCGCTGGCGACGCCGCCCTCGTACCGCGCCTTCGTGAAGGACGCGTGGTCGCTGTTCCTCATGTACACGTGGGGCGGCTATGTGATGGACGCGGGCGTGGGGCCGCACGGCGGAGGCACGTTCGCCCTGCCGGAGCCAAAGGCCTTCATGGCGCCGTCGCTGACGAGGGACGACGCGCTGATGATGCGCCGTTTCCAGCTCTCACGGCTCACCGGCTGGCAGGCGGAGGGCGACGTGACGCTCAACGAAAGCCGCGCGGACGAGGTCTGCGAGGCGATGGACTACGGCGCGGCGGACGACGGCGAAGGAGAGATGTGTCCCCAGTTGGAGGTCTGGATGCTGGGGAGCCCTCGTTACTCCAAGGGTGCCTGGGCCGCGCTCAAGCAGTACTGCGTGGTCTGGAAGGAGATGCAGCAGAAGGACACGCTGGTGAGCGCGACCGCGCCGCAGGTGTTCCGCTACCTCATCGCCGGCTCCGTCTACAACGGCCTGACGCGCACGCAGAAGGGCGGCGTCCAGGCCCCGCACGGCGCGCTCTGGTACTGCACGGACAACAAGAACGGCACGGTGGACGTGCCGGACCTGAAGCTGCGCAAGACGTACCACGGGTCCAGCGCGCAGTAGCCGGGTCGCGGCCAGAGCGCGTATCGCGCCTGGACACCCTCCCACGGCCAGTCGATTGCCCCTGGAGGCCGACAGCGGCGTCCAGGGGCCTGGGCTTCACAGCGTGAGCGCGGCTACTTCTTGCACGGCGACAGCGTGCGCTTCGCGTGGATGAGGTCCTCTTCCGTGGGGCTCCCGTACCGCACGGCCTTCGGCGCGGCCTTCAGCTTCTGGTAGTCGTACGCGTAGAGCACGCCCATCTCCCGGCTCAGGATGAAGCGCGGGCCGCTGAAGTCCCAGAGGCCTCCGAACAACTGCCCTCCCGGCTTGAGCGGCGTCAGCGCCGTGCTCTCCCGCCCCCGCACGAACAACATGGACAGGTCGTCCGTCGCCCAGTTGCACGGGTTGCTGCCGTTCTTGTGCAGATAGGACACCGTCAGGTCGAACGCGCCCTCGCCCTCGTCGCCCGTCACGCCGAAGTACTCCCACAGCCGCGCGCACTCCGGCGCCGCGCAGTCCTGCGGCGGGATGTGCTCCGCGTAGTCCGGCGGAATGCCGTCCGACTCCTTGCCAATCAGGCTCCGGTTGGGCCGGCGCAGCACGCACCCCGTGGGCTCGTCCTTCTGCCGCAGCGCGATGGGCGTCCCCGCCAGCCGCCCGGGCGGCAGCACCTCGCACTCCGTCGCCAGCTCCGCCATCAGGTACGTCTGGCGGTCCTCGTCCGTCCCCATCCGCACCGCCCAGTACGCGATGGGCGTGCCCTTGCAGGCCTTCGCCTTCTCCTTGCCGAACACCCAGATGGGCGCCTTCGCCGTGTCCAGCGCGCCCAGCTTCTTCGCCTGGTCCATGGGCACCGGCTTCACCCCGGAGCGGCTGCGCGCCCCCGCCTGGAAGAACTTGTCCTTCGAGGACGGGATGATGGCCTGGTGCACCAGCCAGCCCAGCCGGTCGATGCCCACCTGCCCCATGGGCGTCATCGGCAGGAACTCCGGCTTCACCGGGCAGCCCCGGTCCGGCTCCGGCATGTCCACCACCACCGCCGAGCCGTCATCCTCATCCACCTGCGCCCACGCGGCCCCCGGCCCCACCGTCAGCGCCAGCACCAGCGCGAACCCCGCGCGCTTCACTCCGTTCGTCATTCCGTCGGACCTCCACCCACGGTCATACCGCAAGCGGCTGCCCTCCGGCGCGCCCCCCAGGCCTCAGCGGGGCTTCTTCGGAGCCGGCTTGCGCTTCACCGGCGGAGGCGGCGCGGGCGGCACCCCGGCATCCCCCGGCACGTCCGACACCGTCGCGTCGAGCGCCTCCTGCTTCGCGGCGTCGTCCGGCTTCGGCGGCGCCTCCACCTCCGTGCGGTCCTCCAGCGGCACGCGGCCCACGGCGCGGTTGAACAGCTCCCACAGCGCCTTGCGGTGGCCCTCGCGGTCCGTCTTCCCGGACAACACCAGCCCCGCGCCGCTGTAGCGCACCGTCAGCCCCGGCGGCATGCCCGCCGCGAAGTCCTCCAACTGCGCCTGGAGCTGCGGCACCGCGAACGTCAGCTCCAGCTCCTTCGCCAGGTACGCGTGCGTCTTGAGGAACGCGCGCAGCGCCAGCCGGCAGGCGTTGTCGTTCACCGTCGCCGTCAGGGCGCGCTCCGCGCCTTCCGTGGCCTTCAGGTCCGGGCAGGCCTTCCTGGCCGCCGCGAGTTCCGACCCGGTGTTCTGCAACTCGATGGGCCCCACCATCACCCGCCACACCGCGAAGCGGCCCTCCGCGTACAGCAGCACGCGCGCGATGCCGGCGGCGTGCGGCGTCAGGAGCAGCTCACCGCTCTGGGCCAGCGCCTCCGCCGTCACGACATTGGGCGCGTCGGACTCCGCCCAGTCCACGGCGGTGAGCTTCTGGAAGGTCTCCTTGCCGGGCTCCAGCGTCAGGGCCTGGTCCACCGGCCAGGCCCGGGCCGCCGAGGGCGCCGCCAGCGCGCCCAGCAGTCCGCCAATGACGTACATCCGACGTCCCCGCATGGTGCCTCCCGCCAGGGTGGTATGCCCCTCTAGCACGGGATAAGAACGACCCCCTATGCCTACCTGGACCCTCTGGGTCGCCTGCCTGGCCCTCTGCTTCATGAGGTCCCTGGTCGCCGCCGCGGAGTCCGCGCTGTATGGGACGTCCGACCTGCGCGCCCAGGAGCTCGCGGAGGAGAGCAAGAGTGTCGCCGCGCGCCGGGTGCTCCGTCACAAGACGGACCGTGAGCCCGCCGCCACCGCCCTGCGCCTGGGGATGGTGCTGTCCGGCTTCCTCGCCGCCGCCATTGGCGCCTTCGTCCCGCCGCGCCTCCTGGACTTCAGCCGCTACGCGGAGGCCACCTGGGTGCCCATCGCCACGGTGTGCGCGGGCGCCCTCTTCGTGGGCGTGCTGGCCAGCCTCATGGAGGTGACGCTGCGCGGCCTGGCCAACGGCAACCCGGAGCGCTGGGCGCTGCGCCTGTCGGCCCTGGTGTCCCTGCTGGTGGCGGTGCTCTATCCGCCCATGCGCCTGATGCTGGGCATGCTCAACCTGGGCGCCCGCACCATGGGCCGCACCCTGCGCTTCGAGCCGCCGCCCCCGCCCCTGGAGGAACTGGAGAAGCTGCTCGCCGCCCAGGCCGCGCGCAACGAGGTGGACAAGAGCGCCCCGCAGCTCATCCGCTCCATCTTCGAGCTGTCCGACAAGCGCTGCCGCGACGTGATGGTCAACCGCACGGACGTCGTCTCCGTGGACGTCACCACGCCGCCGGATGAGGTCCTGCGCATCCTGGCGGAGGAGAACCACTCGCGCATCCCGATCTACAAGGACGACGTGGACCACATCGTCGGGGTGCTGCACGCGCGCGACCTCATCCCGCTGCTCCAGCACCCGGAGCTCATCGTCCTGCAGGACATCATCCGCCCCGCCCACTTCGTGCCGTGGATGAAGCCCGTGGGCGACCTGCTGCGCGACATGCAGAAGCGGAAGATCCACATGGCCATGGTCGTGGACGAGTACGGCGGCTTCATGGGCGTCGTCACCCTGGAGGACATCCTCCGCGAAATCGTGGGCGACATCGGCGACGAGTTCGAGGTGGAGGAGAAGCTCGTCGAGAAGATGGCCGACGGCAGCTCGCTGGTGGACGCCGCCATGGAGGTGGATCAGTTCACCAAGGTCTTCGGCTTCCCGCTGCCGGAGGGCGACTTCGACACGCTGGGCGGCTACCTGTCCTCGCTGGCGGGCCACCTGCCGGACGTGGGCGAGCGCTTCACGTACAACGGCTGGCAGTTCGTCGTGGCCACCAAGGAGGGCGCCCGCATCGACCGCGTGCGGATGTCCCGCCTCAAGAGCGCCGCGCCCGGCCTCGCGGACGGACAGCTCCGCGACGGCGTCCCGGCGTCCCGGGACGACGGCCAGGGGGGCCCGCCGCGGCAGCCCCCGGACTCCGGCGCGGCGCCGGACGCCAAGGGCTGAAGCCGCTTCACTGCGCCGGGCTGGACTCCCCGCCCGGCACCCACGCGAGGTCCAGCGAGCGCACGTCCCGGAAGGGCGCGCGCCGCTCGGAGCCCCCGAAGCGCAGCACCACGCCGCCCTCCACCCGCACCTCGTGCGAGGCCGCCTCCGGCCGGCCACCGCCGCGCGCCACGGCCAGCGGGAAGGCGACCTCCAGGGGGACCCGGCCCTTGCCGTCCAGGGGCACGCCCATCACCTGCTCGCCCGTGGCCACGCGCCGCCCGTCCACGCGCAGGTCGAAGTCCACGCGCGTGAGCGTGGCCGCGTCCGAGGACGGGTTTCCCACCTGGAGCCTCAGCGTGAGCGCCCCGCTGCCGTCGCGCGTGAAGGCCACGTCCACCGCCTCCACCCGCACCGCCTCGTCGTAGGCGCGCGGGCTGAAGGGCACCACGCCCAGGCAGCCGGACAGGCAGGAGAGGCCGGCCAGCCCCAGCCCGAGCACCGCCCGGCGCGAGCGCATCAGCCGCCCAGCAGAGGCTGCAGCGCCTCCACCGTCAGGGGCCAGCCCGCGCGGCGCGCGAGCACCTCCAGCGCCTTGATGAACTCCGCCGCGGTCTGGAAGCGGCGGGCCCGGTCCGCGAACAGCGCCTTGCGCGCCACCCGCGCCGCGTAGTCCGGCAGGTCCGGAGACAGCGTGGAGAGCAGCGGCACGCGGGCATCGCGCACCTGGTGCATGAGCTGCGCCTCGTTGTCGCCGGTGAAGAGGCGGCGGCCGGCCCACAGCTCCCAGAGGATGACGCCCACCGCGTACAGGTCCGTGCGGGCGTCCACCGCCTGCCCCAGCACCTGCTCCGGGCTCATGTACGGCAGCGTGCCGCGCAGCGCCCCGGAGTCGCCGCGGATCATCCCCTCCACCTCCGCCACGCCGAAGTCGGTGAGCTTCACGTCGCCCTGGACGCCCAGGAGCACGTTGGCGGGGTTCACGTCGCGGTGGACGATGGTGGCGCCGTTCTCCCCCACCTTGGCGCGGTGGATGTAGTCCAGCGCCTTGAGGATGCACCACGCGATGTAGCAGGCGGACTCCGGCGGCATGGCGGCGCCGGCCTTGATGAGCAGCTCCTGCATGTAGCCCAGCGTCCGGCCACTCACGAGCTCCTGCACCATGAGGTAGTCCGGCCCGGCGCGGAACAGCCGGAACGTCCGCACGATGTGCGCGTTGCGCAGGCGCACCGTCAGCTTCGCCTCGTCGACGAAGGCCTTCACATACGCGGGGTCGTTGCGGAAGGACGGGTGCAGCCGCTTGATGACGACTTCCTCGGGCTCGCCCGGGGAGCGCTGGGTCGTCTCACGGGCACGCGCCTGATACACCTCGGCCATGCCACCGACCGCCAGCCGGCCGACCACTTCATAGCCACCCAGGTCCGGAGCTTCCGCCACGGCGGCAAGATTAACGCGGATCCGGGAGCGGCCCCACTATTCCTCCACCAGGGAGTGGAAGAGGGCCTCGTACTTCCGGGCGGACGCGGTCCAGGAGAAGTCCTTCCCCATGCCGCGCACCTGGAAGTCCCCCAGCCGTGCGGGGTCCGCGTACAGGGAGAGCGCCCGGCGGATGGCGGCCAGGAGCGCCGAGCGGTGGAAGGCCTCGAAGAGGATGCCGTTGCCGTCCAGGCCCCCCTCCACCGTGTCCACCAGCCCGCCCGTGGCCCGGACGATGGGCACCGTACCGTAGCGCAGCGAATACATCTGGTTCAGGCCGCACGGCTCGTAGCGGCTGGGCATGAGGAAGAAGTCCGCCCCGGCCTCCACCAGGTGTGACAGCTCCGGGTCGAACCCGATGCGCACGCCCACCTGCCTGGGGAAGCGGGCCTGGAGCGCCCGCAGGCCCTCCTCCAGCGCCGGGTCGCCGTTGCCCACCGCCACGAACCTCAGGTCCGCCTGGAGCGCCGCGGGCAGCGTCTCCAGCAGCAGGTCCACGCCCTTCTGCCACGCCAGCCGGCTGACGATGCCGAACACCGGCGCGTGGCCCTCCGTGGGCAGGCCGAAGCGCTCCAGCAGGGCGCGCTTGCACACCGCCTTGCCCGTCATGTCCTCCGGGCCGTAGCGCGCGGGCAGGAAGGCGTCCGTCCGGGGGTTCCACTCGTGCGCGTCGATGCCGTTGATGATGCCGGTGAGCGCGTGCGAGCGGCGGCGCAGCAGGCCATCCAGCCCGTAGCCCTGCTCCGGCGTCTGGATTTCGCGCGCGTAGGTGGGCGACACGGTGGTGAGCGCTTCGGAGTAGACGAGCCCCGCCTTGAGGAAGTTGACGTGGTCGTAGAACTCCACGCCCTCCGGCGTGAAGAGGTCCCACGGCAGCCCCAGGTCCTCCATGGTCCGCTTGGGGAACTGCCCCTGGTAGGCCAGGTTGTGGATGGTGAAGACGCACTTCGCGCGGCCGAGCGGCGTGCCCTGGAAGCCCCGGCGCAGCGCCACGGGGACCAGGCCCGTCTGCCAGTCGTGCAGGTGGATGATGTCCGGGAAGAAGCGCAGGCGCTGCGCGGCCTGGAGCGCGCCCACGCACAGGTAGGCGAAGCGGCGGGGGTTGTCCGCGAACTCACCGCCCGCGTCGCCGTAGAGGCCCTTGCGGCCGCCGTAGAAGGCCTCGTTCTCCAGGAAGAGGACCTCCAGGCGTTCGGTGAGGCGCGCGGACAGGATGGGGCCGCCCGTCTCGCCGAAGGGGAAGCGCAGCACCAGGGACTGGCCGGTGGGCACCAAGTGTCCGGTGTTGCGCACGTCCTGGTAGCGGGGCGTGACGATCTTCACGTCGTGCCCCAGCCCGGCGAGCGCCGTGGGCAGGGCCCCGGCCACGTCGCCCAGTCCCCCCGTCTTCGAGAAGGGGGTGACCTCCGAGGCGATGAAGAGGATCTTCATGAGGCCCGCCATTGCGTGCGAGTCCCGACAGGGAGTCAACCGCGAACGTGCGCGCCGAGGCGGTGTTTCCTATGGTGCGCCGCGTGACGACGATTCCACCCGACCCCCTCCAGCGCTTCGCCGACCTCTTCGCCCAGGCGAAGGCCGCCATCCCCGTGGACCCCAACGCCATGGTCGTGGCGTCCGTGGACGACCAGGGCCGCCCCAGCTCCCGCGTGGTGCTGCTCAAGGACTTCGATGCGCGGGGCTTCGTCTTCTTCACCAACTTCCACAGCCGCAAGGGGCAGCAGCTCCGCGCGCACCCGTACGCGGCGCTGTGCTTCTTCTGGCAGCCCCTGGAGCAGCAGGTCCGCATCGAGGGCCGGGTGGAGCAGGTGTCCGACGCGGAGGCGGACGCGTACTTCCAGAGCCGCGCGCGCGGCAGCCAGATTGGCGCGTGGGCCAGCCTCCAGAGCGAGGAGCTGCCCTCGCGCGAGCTGTTGGACCAGCGCGTGGCGGAGGTGGAGGCGCGCTTCCAGGGCCGCGCGGTGGAGCGCCCGCCGCACTGGAGCGGCTTCCGCGTGGTGCCGGACCGCATCGAGTTCTGGCACGCCCGCCCCAGCCGCCTGCACGAGCGCAACGTGTACCTGCGCGACGGCGCGGGGTGGAAGACGCAGTTGCTCTACCCCTGAGCTTTCAGGGCACGCGGTGCTCGCGGAAGGTGACGCGCAGCGTGTACGTGCCCGCCGGGGCCTCCACCCGCACGAAGTCCCGCGCGTGCGGCGTCTGGAGCGTCAGCGTGCCGCCCGTGGCCTGCTTCTCCCAGGCCACCAGCGCCAGGTCGTCCACCGCCGTCACGCCCTGGCCGGACTTCGGGGGCGCGGTGTTGAGCGTCAAGTCCAGCGCCCAGGGCGCGTTCCACAAGTTCGGCCCTGGCGGATCCGCGGGGAAGCGCAGGTCCTCCGCCACCAGCGTCCAGTCGTAGGTGCCGCCGTCGTGACGCAGCAGCGTCTGCTCGCCAAAGAGCGTGTAGGACTCCACGGGCAGGTACTGCACCTTCGCGGAGAACGCGCCGCCGCCCTGCCCCTTCAGCCACGCCACCGCCGTGAGGTCGCGGTTGGGCGGCCCCTCCGCGAAGCCCGGCGGACGGAAGCGGTTCACCAGCTTCACCGCCGCGCTCCGTGAGTCGCTGGCCGCGCGCCGCTGGCAGAGCGCCGCGGCGCCCCGGTGCGGCCCGTCCTGGCACACGTAGCCGGCGTTCGGGCCCACGCTCCAGCGCGACGCCTCGTTGGCGTCGTCGTCCACGTCGTGGTCCTCGAAGTCGCCGTGCAGGAGCACGTCGCGCCCGGCCTTGAGCTTCACGCCCGTCACGTCCGCGCCCGTGAGCCTCGCCACCGCCACGGACTCGCCTTCCTGGCGCAGGGGCCGCAGGTCCACCGTGGCGCGGCCGTTCGCGTCCACCGTCACCGGCACGTCCACGGTGCGCTCGCTCACCGCCGCGTGTCTGTCTTCCGGGAGCAGCTCGCCCCAGGAGGGTTGGGGCACCAGCTCCACGCCGCCCTCGCGGGACAGCTCCGCCAGGTTGCGCAGGAAGCTGTCCGCCAGGTCGCCCGCGACGGGGCGGGGGCGGTAGTCCTCGATGTACACGGGCACGGCGCGGGCGCGGTCCACGCGCGCGCCCGTGGCCTCCACCTCCGCCATCAGGCCCACCATCGTCTCCATGCGGTCCTGGTCGAAGGCGAAGTTGCCCAGCGACTGCGCCATCAGCACGCCCTGGTGGCGCGCGAAGCCCTGCGGGATGTGCGGGTGGTGCGCGATGACGAGCCCCGCGCCCGCGTCCACCAGGTCGCGCATCCGCTGCGCCGTCGGGGTGGAGGGCCGGAGGCTGTACTCGACGCCGGTGTGCAGCACCGCCACCGGCACGCGCCCCTGTGCCTTCTCCGCGGCCAGCAGCGCGGACGCCCGCGTCAGGTCGCGCGCGTCCGCCGCGCCGCCCTGGTCGGGGCCCGCGACGTACTGCTGCTCATGCGCGCTGCCGGTGATGGAGCACATGGACACCAGGCTGTAGTCCCCGCCCGGAAGCGACACGCGCGCCGGGAGGAAGGCCTCGGTCTCGTCCTGGCCCGCGCCGCTGAAGGCCATGCCCGCCGCGGCCACGTGCGCGAGCGTGTCCGCGAGCCCCGGCGCCAGGTAGTCGTAGACGTGGTTGTTGCCCAGGCTCACGTAGTCCACGCCCAGCCACGGCAGCGCGGGCAGCGAGCCGGGCAGCGTGAAGAACGCGTAGGCCTTCTCGTCGTGGGGCGTCGCCGGTCGGTCCGTCACCGGCGTCTCCAGGTTCACGGCCCGGAAGTCCGCCGCCTGGAAGTAGGGCCGCACGTGCGTGAAGACGGCCTTCGTGCCCGGCAGCGGATCCGACACGCGGATGAGCGCCGCCGGGTCGTCCGGCGGCATCTGGTTGCGCGGCGTGGTGTCGTCCGGGTCGAGGAAGCGCCGGCCCAGCGACACGTCGCCCGCGAAGAGCATCCGCACGCCGTCCTTCGGGGACAGGCGCACCGGCGGCAGCGTCACGCGCTTCTGCGTCAGGCTCCGGCGCAGCTCCACCGCCACCACCGCCGGGCGGAAGCCCTCCGCGTCCACCGTGAGCAGCCGGTTGTGGCGGGGCAGCGCGGGGAAGCGGAAGTGGCCGGCCGCGTTCGTGCGCGCCCGCGCGTCCCCCACCTGCACCACGACGCCCGCGACCGGCGTGCCCGCCGTGGAGACCAGCGAGCCCTCCAGCGCGATGCCGGTGCAGGCGTAGTCACGGCGCGCGGTCCGCTCGGCCTCGGGCACGCTGGCGTCCGCCGCGGGCTCCGGCGCGCAGGCCGTCAGCACCGGAGCCTCCTCGGGCGGGGGCGGCTCCTCCGCGGTCTCGTCGGGAGGCGGGTTCTCGTCCGGCGGCGGCCTGGGAGGCGGAGGGGACTCCTCGCCGGGCGGGTCCTCCGGAGGCGTCACCGGCGCCGAGGGCTCATCGCCCGGCGTCACGGCCTCCTGTCCCTGCTTCGGCGGGGACGCGCCAGGACCGCACGCCACCAGCCACGCCGCCACCCACGCCACGGACCACCGCCGCCACGCCATCCCACCCCTCCACCGCGGACCGCCTCGCGACGAGATGGGGACGACGGCAGGCAGGCGCCAGCGACGGGCTCGCCCCCGGGGGCTGCCTGCCTGCCCCGGGGGGCCGGGGGGTGTTCACCCGGCGACAGCGACCCCGTCCCTCCAGGACACTACCAGGGCACCTCCGCGCCCTCGTAGTCGAAGAACCGGCCGGAGTGCTCCAGCGAGATGCTGTCGATGACCCGCAGCATCCCGCGCACGGACTCCTCCGCCGGCAGCGGCGCGTCCTGCCCGCCCATGTCCGTCTGCACCCAACCCGGATGCAGCAGCACGCACGCCAGGCCTTCGCGGCGCAGGTCGTTGGACATGGAGCGCACGCCCATGTTCAGCGCGGCCTTGGACATGCGGTAGGCGTACGCGCCGCCCTCCGTGTTGCTGGAGAGCGACCCCATGCGCGACGTGACGTGCGCCACCTTGCGGCCCGCGCCGTGCCGCAGCGCCGGCAGCAGCGCGGAGGTGATGCGCAGCGGCCCGAGCGCGTTCACCTCGATGGTGCGCGCCAGGTCCTCGTAGTCCAGCTCATGCAGCCCCACCCACTGACCGGACACGCCCGCGTTGTTGATGAGCACGTCCACCGGCTCGCGGCACACGCGCTCCGCGAAGGCCTGGACGCTGTCCGCGCGCGTGACGTCCAGCGCGTGGATCCTCAGGCGGTTGCCCGCCTCCAGCAGCAGCGGCTCCAGCCGGCGCGCCAGCTCCGGGGCACGCACCCCCGCGTCCACCGTTTCTCCCCGCCGCAGCAGTTGCTGCACGAATTCGAAACCGATGCCACGGCTCGCTCCCGTGATGACATAGCGCATGCCTTTATTAACGCGCCGGGTGGCTCTCCTTGGCAAAGCTCTTGCCTTCGCACTAAGGCGCCCGGGGTTGCTCACCTCACGACAAGCTCGGGAGTAGGACGACATGACGGTCGCGGTCATAGGGGGAGGCATCACCGGACTGGCGCTGGCCTATCAATTGCGGGCTCGCGGTACTGATGCCGTGGTGCTGGAGTCGACGTCACGCGTGGGTGGAAACGTGCAGACCCACGCACGCGGGGGCTACTTGCTGGAGGCCGGGCCCAACAGTTTCCTGGACCGGGAGCCCACCACGCGTGAACTGGCGGAAGTGCTGGGAGTGTCAGCCCGGATTCGTCCGGCGGATGCGGCGGCGAAGAACCGTTACGTTTTCACCCGCGGCGCCCTGCGGGCGCTGCCCACGTCGCCGCCGGCCTTCCTGAAATCCGACATCCTCCCCCTTGCGTCCCGCCTGCGGGTGGTGGGGGAGCTGTTCAGCGGGCGCAACCCCACGGGTGCGGACGAGTCCCTGGCCCAGTTGGGGCGGCGCCACCTGGGACGTGAGGCGACGGCGGTGCTGCTGGACGCGATGCAGACGGGCACCTACGCGGGCGACCCGGAGCAGCTCAGCGCGGAGGCCACGTTCCCGCAGTTGGTGAAGTTCGAGCGGGAGCACCGCAGCCTCATCCTGGGCGCCATCCGTGCGCAGCGCGCGGCGCGGCGGGCGAAGGGCGCGGGCGCGGTGGAGCCAGGGCCCCGGGTCACCGGGCAGATGAGCACGTTCGACGGCGGCCTGGGCGTGCTGGTGGACGCGCTGGCGAAGGCGCTGGGCGACAACGTGCGCACGGACGCGAAGGTGGAGGGGCTGGAGCGCGCGGCGGACGGCTGGAAGGTGCGCTACCAGCAGCGGGGCCAGCCGGCGGAGCTGAGCGCGTCGCACGTGGTGCTGGCGGTGCCCGCGCACGTGGCGGCTTCGCTGGTGCGTCCGCTGGACGCGGAGCTGGCCCGGACGGCGGACGCCATCCCGTACGCGCCCATCGCCGTGGTGCACCTGGGCTTCGCGCCGGGGACGGTGCCGAAGCCGGACGGGTTCGGGTTCCTGATTCCGGCGGTGGAGGGCACGGCGATGCTGGGCACCATCCACGTCTCCACCACGTTCCCCTTCCGCGTGGAGGGCGGGCGCGTGCTGCTGACGTGCCTGATGGGCGGCGCCCGCCGGCCGGAGGTCGTCTCCCGGGACGAGGACGCGCTGGTGGCGCTGGCGCGCGAGGAGCTGAAGACGATGGCGGGGCTCACCGCGACGCCGGAGCTGACGGAGGTGTTCCGCTGGCCGCGCGGGATTCCGCAGTACACCGTGGGCCACCTGGAGCGCGTGGCGGCGATGGAGGAGCGGCTGACGCGCCTGCCCGGCCTGCACCTCGCCGGCAACGCGTACCGGGGCGTGGGCGTCAACGACTGCCTCAAGGAGGCGGCGCGGCTGGCGGACGCGCTGGGCGGGACAGCGGCGGGCGCCACCCGGAGCGCCTGAGCGACCGCTCACCCAGGGACAGCGACGGCCGGGGGCACCCCTCCCTGGAGGGGCCCTGGGTCGATGCCAGAGTCCGTGGGCATGTTTCCCGGACACTGGAGAAGCCCCCCATGTTCTCACTGCGCTCGCCGCTCCTGTCCATGCTCGCCGTCCTCTTCTTCCCCGCGGTCCTCGCCGGGACGTTCGTCCTGGAGTTCGTCCCCGCGACCGTCCCCCAGCGCTAGGGCGCGGGACGGTGTAGCCTTCCGCCTCCGCATGCCGGAGACGTCGTCGGAAGGCTCCATCGTTCGTGCCACGCTGCGCGCGCTCGTCGCGCCGTGGCGGCTGGCCCCCATCGTCCTGGTGTCCATTCCGCTGCTCGTGGCGCAGGTGCGCTGGAGCCTGGACCCGCGGGCGTTCTGGATTGGCCTCCTGCTGTGCCTGCTGTGCGTCGCGGTGGCGCCCGTGTCGTACCGGGTGCTGTTCCCGGAAGGGCTGGACCTGAGCCACGGCGGCATCCGCCTGCTGCTCTACGCGGCGGTGGGCAGCGGCGTGGTGCTGTCCGTGGGCTACGCCCTGCCGCGCGTGATGCTGATGCGGGACACGTTCCTGTCGGAGCCGTACAACCTGGCCATCTGCGGCGGCCTGTTCCTGGTCGCGGGCTGGGGGTTGGGGCGGGACATCGGCTTCGAGGAGACGCTGGCCCGGGAGCGGGCGCGCGCCACCCGCTTCGCCTGGGAGGCGGAGCAGGCGCAGTTGCTGGCGCTGCGCAGCCACCTGGATCCGCACTTCCTCTTCAACACGCTGAACGCCATCGCGGAGTGGTGCCGCGAGGACGGCGCCGTCGCGGAGGCCGCGGTGCTGCGGCTGTCCACGATGCTCCGCTCGGTGCTCGCGGGCGTGCGCAGCGTCACCTGGCCGCTGTCCCAGGAGCTGGAGCTGATGCGCACGCTCTTCGACCTGCACCTGCTGCGCGACCCGGACCTGTTCCAACTGCGCATGGACGTGGCGGACGGGCTTGCGGACGTGCCCGTGCCGCCGCTGTTGCTGCTGCCCCTGGCGGAGAACGCGGTGAAGCACGGCCCGGCGGCCGGCCACCGGGGCCCGCTGGGCGTGGAGGTGGCCGCGCGCGAGGGGGCGGTGGTGGTGTCCATCCACAACCCGGGGGCGTCCAGGGGCCCGCGCGAGGGCAGCGTGGGCCTGCCCACCGTGGAGCGGCGGCTGGCGCTGGCCTACGGCGGCCACGCGCTCCTGTCGCTGGAGAGCGCCGACGGGCGCACCCGTGTCACCGTCACCCTGCCCCGCCAGGGCCCCCAACCCGGAGTCCTCACGTGAGAGAGCCCCTGCGCGTCCTCATCGCCGACGATGAGCTGCTGGCCCGGAAGCGCCTGTCGCGCCTGCTGGCCGCGCTGCCGGACGTGAGCGTCTGCGGCGAGGCGGTGGATGGGGACTCGGTGCTCGCGGCGGTGCGCGCGGGCGGCGTGGACGTGGTGCTGCTGGACATCCACATGCCGGGCCTGAGCGGGCTGGACGCGATGGCGCTGCTGCCGGAGGGCGGGCCCCACGTCATCTTCTGCACCGCGCACGCGGAGCACGCGGTGAACGCCTTCGAGCACGGCGCGGTGGACTACGTGCTCAAGCCCGTGGAGGCGGCGCGGCTGCAGAAGGCGCTGGAGCGCGCGCGGACGCGGCTGCCGGCGCGGGTGAAGTCCGCTCCGGTGACGGCTCCGGCGTCCGCGGCGGAGAAGCCGGCGCTGGCGCGGCTGCCCATCCCGACGCGGCAGGGGCTGGTGCTGGTGTCGCCGGACGCCATCTCCCACGCGTCGCTGGAAGACGAGCTGGTGACGGTGTTCACCGCGCAGGGCGACTACCTCACGGACTTCACGCTCAACGAGCTGGCGGACAAGCTGCCCCCGGAGCACTTCCACCGGGTGCACCGCCGCGCGCTGCTCAACCTGGCCCATGTGACGCGGCTGGAGCCGCTGGAGACGGGCGGATATCTGGCGCGCACGGCGCGGGGCCACTCGGTGGAGGTGAGCCGCCAGTCCGCGCGCGAGCTGCGCCGCATGCTGGGCCTGCGCAAGGGCGCGGAGGACGAGGGCTGAGCACGGCCTGCGCGCGCGGCACGGCGTAACGCCCGGCGCCGCGCGCCTTCAGTTCCAGACGAACAGCCGGTGCACCTGCGCCGCGTCGTCGCCCAGCGTGTCCATCAGGGCCTGCTTCGCGGGGCCGGGCAGCTCCTGTCCGCCTCGCGCGCAGCGGGCCGCGTCCTCCACCGCGAAGGCGGGCGCGGCGCAGAACGCGTCCTGCCAGCGCGACATGAGCGAGGCGAAGAAGGTCTGCTCGTAGCCGCGCAGTTGGCCGTCCAGCCAGCCCTCCTTGTCGGGCCGCTCGAACCGCTGGGGCCGCACGCCGCCGGGGTCGAAGGTGATGTTGTGCTCGTAGCCGGAGGCCTCCAGGGACCGCTCCGCCTTCACCGCCAGCGGCGCGTGCCGCTCCTGGAGGATGCCCTGGGCCACCACCGCGAAGTGGTACTCCACGCCCCGCCGCTGCGCGTGGTAGTCGAACGAGCGCGACACGTCGCGGTACTTCGTCACCTCCACCGTCGTCTTGTACTCGACCGTCTTCTTCTGCTGGACGAGGCGCTTCTTCATCACGCCCTTGTCCTCGTAGGACTCCTCCACCGTGTACGGCACCTCCGCCGTCGCGGTGCGGTCCTCGTGGTCCGTGTACGGCACGCGCTCCGTCCACGGCGCCGTCAGCGTCACCGGCTCGCTGATGCGCCGCTCGCTCAGGCTCCCCGCGATGGTCATCGGCGCGTGGCGCTGGGACGCCTCCGAGTACCAGGGCGAGGCCTCGAACGCGCCCGACAGCCGCGTCACCAGGTACTGCACGACGTCGTTGCTGATGCCATCCACGGACACCTGCCACGTGGGCACGCCCAGCGCCTCCGGGAACATCCCCGCGCGGGGCGCGGGCTGCTGGTAGTGCCCGCAGTAGCGCGACACCAGCTCCGCCCAGTGCTGCGCGCCGCCGGACAGCGACTGCTTCAGGTTCGCGCACGTCGCCGCGCCGCCCTGCGCCACCGCCTCCTCCATGTCGCGGCGGATGGGCGCCATCTCCGGGTGGGCCAGGAGCGCGCGCTTGCGGTCCAGGTGCGACTCCGCCGTCAGCGCGTGGCCCCGCTTCGCCTGCTCGATGATGAGCTGGCGCAGGTGCCGGTGCGTGCCCGCCATCTCCTCCAGGAGCGAGCTCTCCATGCCGCCATCCAGCTTGGAGTTCCACTTCACCTTGTAGGTGAAGAACTGCTCCAGGCTCGCCTCCGCGTCCTCGTCCCGCCCCTCCACCCGCGCCTGCCGCGCCTGGGTGAGCAACTGGGACAGGCCGCGCCAGCGCAGGTCCTCCAGCGACGCGCGGTACTCCGGGTTGTTGGGCTCGTCATTGACGAGCTTCACGTAGACCTCGGCCGCCTCGACGAAGCGGCCCTTCTCCGCCAGGTCGTTGGCGTGGCCCCGGGTGGTCGAGCACGCGGACAGGACACCCGCGCACAGGAGCGCCGGCACGAGGAAGGACCTCCGGCGGGCGCCGGAGCGGAACGATGCGAGGAGCGAGGCGATCACGGGAACGGCACCCTTCAGCGCGAGGCACGAGGCCTCGCAAGCTGACCTTCAGGATGGCCGGATTATTCACCGCGACGGCCCCGTCCCGACAAGGGTCCGTCAGCGCTCCACCGGCCAGGTGTGCACGGGCAGCCCCTCGTCGGACAGCTCCAGGTAGCGCTCCAGCATGGCCGCCAGCGCGTCCTGCCGGGGCATGTGGGCCTCCAGCCGCTCCAGCACCGCCCGCTGCCAGCGCGCCCCGGTCCGCTGGAGCGCCACGCGCCGGGCGATGATGTCCAGCAGCCCCTCCGCCTCCGCCACGTCCACCCCGGCCTCCACCAGCCCGCGCCTCGCCACCGGCAGGAGCTGCTTCACCAGCTCCACCGCCGGCAGCACCCGGGGGCTGGGCGCGGTCTCCGCCGGCCACAGCAGCGCCGCGCCCAGGCCGTGGTGCGCCGCCTGCTTGAAGTTGCGCCGCGCCTGCCAGAAGGGCAGCGCCGGCAAGAGCGCGTCCACCCGCTCCGCGAGCCCCAGCGTCAGCCCCAGCAGGAACGCGCCGTTGGCCACCATGTCCACCGGCGTGGGGCCGGACGGCAGCGCGCGGAACTCGATGCGCACGTGGCCTTCGCCGTGCGGATCATAGACGGCCCGGTTCCACGACCAGACCGTGCCCTGGTGCAGCCGCAGCTCCTCCAGCTTCGGCAGGCCCCCGGCGGCCACCACCTCCAGCGGGGACTCCCGTCCCATCACCGGCAGGAGCGCCGGGTAGAGCGCCACCGCCTCCGCGAACAGCTCGTGCGCCCCCTCGCGCACCCAGCCATGGCCGAACGTCACGCGCGGGTGCAGGTGCGCGGCCTCGTCGCTGTCGCTCCGGTCGTCGGTGGCCTGCTGGAAGAGCGCCACGCGCGTCTCCTCCCACAGCCGCTTGCCCAGGAACACCGGCGAGTTGCCGCACGCGGCCAGCACCGGCCCGGTGGCGAGCTGCGCGGCGTTGTACACGCGCGCGAAGTCCTCCGGGGCCACGCGCAGGTGGAACTGGAGCGACGTGTTCGCCCCCTCCAGCGTCACGTCCTCCCAGGTGAGGTGGAGCGTGTCGTCGCCCGCGATGGCCACCTGGAAGGGCCCGTCGCGCCGCTTGCGGATGGCCGCGGCCAGCGCCCGGTAGCGCGGCTGCGGCGTGAGCGCGTTCCTCCCCAGGTCCGCCTGCCGCAGCGTGGGCAGGATGCCCACCGCCGCCACGCGCGCGCCCTCCGTCGCCGCCGCGCGCTTCAGCTCCGCCAGCACGTCGTCCAACTGGGCCTGGAGCCCGGTGAAGGGCCGCCCCGCGAGCAGCGAGGGGCGCAGGTTCATCTCCATGTTGAAGCGGTTGAGCTCCAGCGTCAGCCGGTCGTCCTTCGACTTCGCCAGCACCTGCTGGTTCACCGGCAGCGGCGAGCCCGCGCCGTCCACCAGCGCCACCTCCAGCTCCGCGCCCATCGTCGCGGGCCCCACGCCGAAGCCGGGACGCCGGAGCACCTGGCGCAGCGCCTCCAGGCTCTCCGCGAGCCGCGCCACGAACCGCGTGTGCTCCTCCGGCGTGAACTCCTCCTGCTGGATGGCCAGTCCCATAGGCCCTCCACGATTGCCACGACGCGCGGCCCCGGCACGCGCGGTGTCAGCCGCCGGACGCCGCAAGGTGCCGGGGCCCCCACCCGGACCCACGCCCCCCTGTCCGCCCCCCAGGCCGGCGGCCCCGGGTGCGCCCGCGCCGGGTGTGTTATCCCAGGCCCCGTCATGCCGGACGCCACCGTCAACCTCCACGACCTGACCCGCCCCGAGCTGGACGCGCGGCTCGCCGGCTGGGGCTTCAGCCCCCAGTACCGCGAGCGCGTGTGGACGGGCCTGTACCGCGACGGCGTCACCGCGCTGGGCGAGGTGACGGGGCTGCGCCCGGACCTCCAGGCCGTGCTCCAGGAGCGGGCGCGCCTGGGGGCGCTCGCCACGCACCACGAGAGCTTCAGCAGCGACGGGCTCACCCACAAGCTGCTCCTGCGCCTGCACGACGCGCAGACCATTGAGACGGTGCTGATGCGCTTCAAGGGCCGCGCCACCGTGTGCGTGAGCACGCAGGCCGGGTGCGCCATGGGCTGCGTCTTCTGCGCCACCGGGCAGATGGGGCTGTCACGCCACCTGACGCCGGGCGAGATCGTGGGACAGGTGCTCCACGTCACGCGCCTCCTGCGCGCGCAGGGTGAGAGCTTGCGTAACATCGTGCTCATGGGCATGGGCGAGCCCCTGCACAACTACGAGCACACCCTGGCCGCGGTGGACATCCTCGTGGACCCCAAGGGCCTGGCGCTGGCGCCGCGCTTCATCACCCTGTCCACCGTGGGCGTGGTGCCCGGCATCCTCCGGCTGGCGGACGAGGCGCGCCCGGTGCAGCTCGCGGTGAGCCTCCACGGCGCCACGGACGCGGAGCGCGCCGCGCTGGTGCCCGCGGGCCGCCGCTGGCCGCTGAACGAATTGATGGACGCGTGCCGCTACTACGTCGCGAAGCGCAAGCGCCGCATCTTCTTCGAGTGGACGCTCATCTCCGGCCGCAACGACACCGCGGAGCACGCGCACACGCTGGGGCAACTCCTGCACGGGATGGACGCGCACGTGAACGTCATCCCGCTCAACCCCACCGTGGGCTACGACGGCGGCCCCAGCGTCCCCGACGCGGTGCGCGCCTTCCAGGACGTGCTCACGTCGCACGGCGTGCCCAGCACGGTGCGCCAACGTCGCGGCATCGACATTGACGCGGGCTGCGGCCAGCTCAAGGCCGCCGTGGAGCGCAAGCCCCGCCGCTCCCTTCCCGTCGCTTCCTGAGCAACGTGCGGGGTCGCGCGGAACACCCCCCAACCTGACGTGTCACCCTGAAGCGCTAGCATCCAGCCCGCCCGCACGTGCGTAGCGAGGTGTGGGCGGCAAGCGGATGTTCGTGGGCCCTTGCATGGCATGGGCTCGTGGGCACATTCTTCAAGACGGCTTCCACGCAACCCCAACGGCTTCTCTGGCGGAGGTGGGCAATGCTTTCCATCCAGGAGCACGGCACGGTGGAAGAGGCGAGCAGGAACCTGCTCGACTTCATCCTGATCCCCGACAACTGGCTCGAGCAGGCGCACCCGCAGCCCGAGGGCTCCGCGACGTGGCCGGCACCGGACACCCAATACCAGCGGCGCGTGGGCCCGCTGCGCATCTGCGCGTCGGTGGACGTGGCGCCGTCGCTGGACGTGACGCTCCACATCGCGTTCCGCGCGCCGGGGCTCACGCCGCTCAAGGCGGCGGACCACCTGGAGAGCTTCCTCAAGCAGCGCCTGCCGCTGACGCCCAACAGCGAGTGGCAGGTGGAGGTGGACGAGCGCCGGTGGATCCACTTCTCGCGGCGCTACGCGGGCACGCACCTGCTGGCCTGACGGCTACGGCGCCAGCCGGTAGTGCCGCAGCGGCTGCGCCACGTTCTTCACCGGCGTCTCCGTGAGGGGGCCGAACTGGAGCTTGCGCACGAAGGGCTCCTGGGACTGCTTCAGCGCCTCGTGCACGCTCTCCATCACCAGCGTCTCGCGGAAGCCCGCCAGCGACTGCAGGCGCGCGGCCTGGTTCATGCCGCTGGAGAAGGCCGTGTAGTTGCGGTTGGGCCCGAAGAGGCCGCAGTTCGCGGTGGCCAGGTTCACGCCCACCGCCACGCCCAGGCCCGGCAGCTTCACCCGCTGGCACAGCGCGGCCACCTCTTCGCGTCCGCTCAGCTCCGCGGTGAAGGCCTGGATGTCCTGCGCCGCGCGCACGGCGGCCTCCGCGCGGCGCACGCGGTCCGTCTGGAAGAAGGGCGGCCCGAAGAGGCCGATGACGCAGTCGCCCACCATCTTGTCGAAGACGCCGCCGTGGGCCCAGATGCAGTCCACGGCGCGCGCGCTCCACTCGTCCACGAAGCGGCCGATGCTGCGCGGGCTGTCGAAGCCCTGCTCGCAGATGCGGGTGAAGCCGTTGATGTCCGCGAACAGGATGCCCACCTCCTGCTCCTGCGCGCGCAGGTGCCGCGCGTAGTCCGGGTCCTCCAGCAGCGCGTCGATGGCCACCGTGGGGAAGAACTGCGACAGGTGGATGCGCTCGCGGTTGTAGTCCAGCAGGCGCTGGCTCAGCGTGGAGGCCAGCACGCGGATGAGGTCCATCGCGTACGCGGAGAAGCCCTCGTTGCTCCAGACGACAATCTTGCCCAGGGGCTCGCTGCGCGTGGCCGCGGAGATGAGGACGGCCTCCGTGGTGCGCCCGTCGAACAGGCGCTTGAGCACGCCCGCGTCCCCGTGCAGCAGCCGCGTGCCGTGCTGGTGCACCAGCGCCTCCAACTGAGAGCCGGGCTGATCTCCGCTCTCGTACTCCAACTGCCCGTGCCGGTACGTGCGGTAGTGCAGCACGTGCGGCTGCACGGCGTCGCGGTACAGGAGGAGGAAGCCCGGCAGCCGCACCCGCTGCGCCAGCGTGCGCACCGCGTGGTCCATGCCCGCCTCGAAGACGGGGTTGGCCAGGTGCTCGTTGCACTGGAGGATGAGCTGGTGCTTCTCCGACGCGGTGTGGACCAGCATCAGCACCGTGTCCAGCTCCTCCGCCACCACGTCCAGCGCGCGCACGCGCTTCGCGGTGGTGCCCGCGTCGCCGGGCGGCCCCGCGAAGAGCACGCCCAGCGTGCCCACCGGTGAGCCCGCCACGTCCAGCGTCTGGGTGAGCAGCGTGCCCGTGTCGTGGACGCTCAGCCCCATGGGCCCCGCCAGCAGACTCCCGGCGAAGACGCCGCCCCAGTCGCCCTCGCTCCAGGTCTGCTCCACCAGCTCCTCGTCGCGCGTGGTGACGGCGATGGCGCGCGCGCCCAGCAGCGTCAGCAGCGTGGGGAAGCAGCGCCGGAAGCACTGGGTGAGCGTCTCGCGCTCCCGCAGGCTCTCCTCCAGGAGGTCGTCCGTGACGCGTCCCAGGTGCCGCAGGTAGCGGTACTCCTCCAGGGACAACTCAACGGGTGGGGACGGGGGCGCCGGGGTCATGTGCGCCCCTTGTACCGCCGCCCGGGAGAAGTGTCACAGCGCGGGCACGTGCTTCGTCCCGCCCACGACGACGCCGTCCTGGACCTCGATGAGCCAGTAGCCCTCCTTCCCCGCCTGGGTGGAGGAGCCCGCGCCGAACAGGTGGGGCCGGTCCGCCGTGGCCGGGTGGTGGTAGCGCTGGTGGATGTGGCCGTGGAGCACCGCGAAGCGCGGGCCCGGCAGCAGCTTCAGCAGCGCGTCCGCGTCATGCAGGCCGTGGTGCCAGCCGTCCGCGTGGTTCGCGGCGCCGCGCGGCGCGTGGTGCACCACCACCAGGATGGCGCGGCCATCCAGCCGTGCGTCCCTCAGCAGGGCCGCCAGGCCTTCGAGCTGGGCGGGGCCCACGGTGCCGTAGGACAGGCCGGGCGTGGGCAGCGGGCGCGCGGAGCACAGGCCCACCACCGCGGCCCCCTCCCCCACCAGCCGCACGAAGGGGAACGCGCCCTCGCGGCGGTACTCCGGCAGGTCGCTGCCGAGCAGGTCCCCGAAGTGCCGGGCGAAGCGGCCCTCCCGCGCGGCGCCGGGGGTGAAGACGTCGTGGTTGCCGGGGATGACGGTGCAGCGCGCGGGCGTGGGGGCCAGCGGCGACAGCGCGGCGCGGGCGGCGCGGAACTCGCCCTCCAACGCGTAGGCGGTGAGGTCACCGGAGAGGATGAAGTGGTCCACGCCGTGCGTGCCCGCCTCGCGGGCGATGGTGGACAGCGTGGCCTGCGCGTTCCGGTAGGCCTTCGCCCGGCCTCCCGCCGTCAACTCCACGAGCGCCACCCAGCGGCGCCAGCCCAGCTTGCGCAGCGGCAGGGCGAAGTAGTCCTCGGTGATGTGGACGTCGGAGCAGTGCAGGAAGCGCATGGAGGAGGTCACACCCTGGGAACGGGAGGAGGCGGCGGGGCATTCTCTCCCAGCGCGCGAAAGCGGGCGGGGAAGTTATGTTGGCCGCCACGATGCGAGGACGCTTCGCCCCCAGCCCCACCGGCCGCATGCACCTGGGCAACGTGAGAAGCGCGCTCCTGGGCTGGCTCCAGGCGCGGGCCGCGGGCGGCGCGTTCCTGCTGCGCATCGAGGACCTGGACCGCGCGAGGTGCCGCCCCCAGTTCCTCCAGGACCTCTACGAGGACCTGCGCTGGCTGGGCCTGGACTGGGACGAGCCGCCGCTCATCCAGAGCGAGCGCGACGGCGTCTACCGCGAGGCCCAGGAAAAGCTCGCGCGCGAGGGGCTCATCTACCCGTGCTTCTGCACGCGCGCGGAGATCGCCCGCGCGGCGAGCGCCCCCCACGGCCTGTCCGACGAGGGCCCGCGCTACCCCGGCACCTGCGCGCACCTCACCGCCGCGCAGGTGTCGGAGCGCGCCCGCACGCGCGCCCCCGCGTACCGCTTCCGCGCGCGCGCGGGCGAGGTGCGCTTCGTGGACGAGCTCATGGGCCCGTACGCCCAGGACGTGCAGGCGCTGGTGGGGGACTTCGTGGTGCGCCGCAACGACGGCGTGGCCAGCTACCAGCTCGCGGTGGTGGTGGACGACGCGGCCAGCCGCATCACCCACGTGCTGCGCGGGGACGACCTGCTGCCCTCCACGCCCCGGCAGCTCCAGCTCTACGCCGCGCTGGGCCTGGCCGCGCCCGCGTTCCTCCACGTGCCGCTGGTGATGGGCGAGGACGGCAAGCGGCTGGCGAAGCGCGACGGGGCGTTCGCGCTCGCGGAGCTGCGGGCGCGCGGCCGGCCTCCCGAGCACGTCCTGGGCCTGCTCGCCGCGTGGAGCGGCCTGGGCGACGGCGGCCCGGTGACCCTGCCCGCGCTCGTCGCGCGCTACCGCACGGACGCGCTCCCTCGCGAGCCGGTGGTGGCGCGCGAGGCACTGCTCCTCGACGCGCTCGGCCTGCGCTGAGGGCACCCGGCCTTCCGCCCCACCCTCCGGGACGGGGCGACCGTGAGGCGGTGAAACGCCCGGGCGTGCCCGGTGCACACCTTCACCCAGACACGTCCGTCCCCGGCCGCGCCGTTGGAGCGCGGCCGGGGCGGCACACGGGAAGCGAGGGTGGAATCCAATGGCAGCCATTGTCGAGAGCGAACGCGCCGGCATCATCCCAGCGGTGCCGGGCAGTGCGTACAAGCTGAGCTGGGGCGCCATCTTCGGTGGCACCTTCGTCGCGCTGGGCGTCTGGATATTGCTCTACACGCTGGGGCTGGCGCTGGGCCTGTCGTCGGTGAACCCCGCCGACGCGTCGAGCGCGAAGTCCGCGGGCATCTTCACCGGCATCTGGAGCGTCATCGTCCCGCTGGTGGCGCTGTTCGTGGGCGGCGTGGTGGCCGCGCGCAGCGCGGGCATCGTGGACAAGGCCGGGGGCGCCATGCACGGCGCGGTGCTCTGGGGCCTGACGACGCTCCTGGGCGTCATGGTCGTGGGCATGCTGGTGTCCAACGTGCTGGGCGCGGTGTTCAACGTGGGCAAGGCGGCCGTGGGCGCGGGCGGCACCGCGGCCGTGGGCGCGGTGACGGGCGGCGGTGAGGCCGCGAAGGCGTTCGGCCTGGACGCCAACGACGCGCTCGCGCCGGTGAACAAGCGCCTGCGGGAGGAGGGCAAGCCCACCATCACCGCGAACCAGTTGGAGGCCGCGACCAAGGACATCGTCACGGAGGGCGTGCGCCAGGGCCGCATGGACCGGGAGCTGCTGGTGAGCAACATCGCGCAGAACACCAACCTGTCGCGCCGGGACGCGGAGGAGGTGGCGGACCGCGTGCAGCAGCAGGTGGACCAGGGCGTGAGCCAGGCCAAGGCCAAGGCCAGCGAGGTGGGCCAGCAGGCGCAGCAGGGCGCGCTGAAGGTGGCGGACCGCTCCGGCCGCGTCTTCTGGGGCATCTTCGCGGGGCTCCTCCTGGGGCTCATCGCGTCGGTGCTCGGCGCCACGCTGGGCGTCAGCCGCAAGCAGCGCATCCGGGCCGAGGGCGCCGTGGTGCCTCCGACGACGCCGACCACGACCCCGCGGCGTGAGGTGTATCCGTAGCCTCGGGCGCTCGCGTGCATCCCCGCTTCCCGGTCCCCCGGGAGGCGGGTATGACACGCGGGCTCCCGGCCCATGGCGTCCTCGCACCGCACCCTCGTCCGCTGGCTCCTCATCCCCGGCCTGAGCCTGGGCCTGTTCCTGCTGTTCGCGCTGGGGGCCGCGTGGGTGACGCGCTTCATGGACGCGCCGGAGCGGACTGAACCGGCCGCGCCGCCCCCGGCCCGTCCGCCGGGCACGAGCGCACCGGCGCCCGGGCTCCCCCGGCCCGCGCCCCCCACCCCTCCGCGCCCGCCCCCCGTGGCACCGGCGCGAGCGCCGCCCCGCGCCCCGCCGCCGCGCCAGGCCCCCGACGCCCCCGACCCCCGCCGCGTGGAGCGGGTGGAGCCGGTGGTGGAGGCGTCCTCCGGCCGCATCGACGCGGAGGACCTGCGCCTGGCCATCCAGGCCGTGACTCCGCTCGTGCAGCAATGTTTCCAGGACGCCGCACAACGCAACCGGGGCACACAGGAAGTGAAGCTGCGCTTCACCGTGGAGGGCGAGGGCTCCGAGGGGAAGATGCGCCGGGGCGAGCTCGTCTCCAGCACCATCCCGGACCCCATGGTGCAGGCGTGCGTGCTGGACTCGCTCCTGGACGCGCGCTTCCCGGCGCCCCACCTGGGAGGGTCCGCGACCGTGCTGCATCCCTTCCGGTTCTCCGTGCCTGGGGACGCTGGCCCGTGAGGTCGGGTTGCGCGTAAGGTTCAGGCCCCCTTCGGCCCCCGCGCATGCCCGTCACCGTCGAACAGCTCGCGCCTTCCCACACGGACGCCCTGCGCGCGCTCCTGGCGAAGGATCCCGTCCACAACCTCTACCTGCTGGGGTTGCTGGAGGAGTTCGGCATCGCGGCGCCGGAGCGCCAGGCGGCCTTCTCCTTCCACGGCCGCTTCGACAGCGGCGTGCTCACCGCGGCCGTCTTCGTGGGCGGCGAGGGCGGGCTGGTGGTGCCCAGCGCCAGCGACGCCAGCGTCACCGGCGTCATCGCGGACGCGCTCGCCCCCAGCCTCAAGCTGCGCGCCACCGTGGGGGACAAGGCCTCCGTGGACGCGCTGGTGCGCAGCCTCTGTGAAGGCAAGCCGCGCCTGTCCCGCACCCAGAAGCTGTTCAGCGTCTCCGCGGACGACCTGGGCCCCTTCACCAACCCCACCCTGCGCCTGGCCCGCGAGGAGGACGTGCCCCGCCTGCTGCCCCTGGCCCAGGGCTACGTGCGCGAAATCCTGGAGCGGGATCCGCTGGCGGAGGACTCCGCCCACTACGAGTCCCGCGTCCTCCAGCGCGTGCGCCAGCGCCGCACCTACGTGCTGGAGGAGGGCGGCGAGCTGGTGTTCAAGGTGGACATCGGCTGCCGCTCGCAGTTCGGCGCGGAGCTGGAGGGCATGTACACGCCCCCGTCCCGCCGCCGCCAGGGCCACGCCACGCTGTGCCTGGGACAGATTTCCCGGCACCTGCTGTCGTCGCTGCCCCGGCTGGCCATGCGCGTGGACGAGCGCGACGAGAGCACCGCCCGCATCGCGCGCAAGGTGGGCTACCACGCCGGCCGCACCCAGCGGCTCGTGCTGGTGGAGTAGCCCCCCGGACAACGCAGGCAACACCCGCCTGTTGCTCCCGGGACAACGGGGATTGTCAAAAAGACATGTAAACAATTGAAAACACGCCAGCTTGGACCAGGGCATGGCGCTTGCTCCTTGGGAGCGCGGCGCGCGTTCGCGTGCCCGGCGGCCCCAATCACCGCCGTATCCCACGGGAGCAGTTCGATGAAGCGTTTCCAGACGTTGGCGAAGGTGTGCGCGTTCGGTGTGGTGGCGTTGAGCGCGGGGACCGCGGCCGCGTGGCAGTACTACCCGGGCATCGCGTTCAAGGCCGCGTATGCGTCCGACGCGGCGTGCTTCAACGTCCACAGCTACTCGGGCATCCGCAACGACTGTACGACGACGCGTCTGGCCATCGCCTCCGTGCCCATGTGGACGGTCGGCTACCACCCGACGACGGTGCAGATCTACGGCAACAACAGTTGGTGCGAGACGGAGACCGTCAACGGCGTGGGCAACGCCGGCCAGGTGGGCGCCACCACGTACACGGTGGCCGGCCCCATGGCGTGGCAGACCCTCAACACGGGTGACCGCTACGTGTGGGAGGACTTCGCCCTCGTCTTCCGCTGCGGCCTGCAGTCGGGCGGCATCATCGGCGGCTTCACCATCGACTGAAGCACGGGCCTGCCGGCTCACAGCGGGCCGCACGAAGGCTTCACATTCCTCCCCTTCGCGCGGTCCGCTTCTTCCCACCGAAGTCCCGCGAGCGCCCCATGTCCTCCAGGCTCCAGACCGTCCTCGCCATCGTCAACACCGCCGCCATCGCGGGCGTGGGGCTCACGCTCGCCGGCCACCAGCGCGCCTCCGGCGAAGCCCTGGAGGAGCTGCGCGCCCAGGTGCGCCACGCCAGCGAGGGCACCGACGCGAAGCGCGCCGCCGCGGAGACCGCGATGCGCCTGTGGGCCGCCAACGCCGCGCGCCCGCCCACGGCGCCCCACGCGCGGCCCGGCGCCCCGGAAGCGGCCCCTTCCGGAGCAGCCGCCGCGGCGGAGGACCCGGGCGAGGACGTGCCCCCGGCTCCGCCCATCCGCCCGCCCCCGGCCTCGTTCGAGCAGTCGCGCACGCGCGTGTTCAACGCGTTCGCCGCGGAGCCGGTGGACGGGGACTGGAGCGCGCGCGCGTCCCGGACGCTCGACGACGCGTTCCGCGCGCACCTGCCTGGCACCTCGCGCGTGAAGTCGCTGGAGTGCCGCGCCACGCTCTGCCGCGTGGAGCTGGTGCACCGGGCCCAGGCCGACCACGGGGCCTTCCTGATGAACGGGCTGCGCACCTGGCCGGGCTCCGTCTTCATCGCCAACGAGGCGCAGGAGGGCGACGACTACGTGGTCACCCTGCTCGCGTCGAAGGAGGGCACGAACCCGCCGCTGTAGCCGTGGACGCCGGCGCCCGCCGCGGGAGAGCGGCCCCTCACCGCGCGGGCGGCCGGCATGTCCTGGGAGGAAGCGGGCGCGAGGGCGCCGCACGACACCCGCGCGCGGCGCCCGGCGGATGCCCTACAGTCCGCCTCCGAAATGAGCAGCCGCCCCACGCCCTCCCGCCGTCCCCTCTCCGGAGCGGGCCCCGTCATCCTCCACGCGCCCACCGACCCCGGCTGGCTGCCGCTGGCGCTGGCGAACTTCGACGCCGTGCTGGTGGACCACGCCCACTGCGAGAAGAAGGCCGCCGCCAACGCGCTGTCCATGCTCCAGGCCTACCCGGACCTGCCGGGCCTGCCGTCGCAGATGGCGCGCCTGGCCCGCGAGGAGAGCGCCCACCTGGCGCGCGTGCTGGACCTGATGGCCGCGCGCGGCCTCACGCTCACCAAGGACGCCGGGGACCCGTACGCGCAAGGGCTGCAGAAGCACGTGCGCACGCCCGCCCCGGAGCGGCGCGTGGACCGCCTGCTCGTCGCCGCCATCATCGAAGCGCGCTCGTGCGAGCGGCTGTCCCTGCTCGCGGAGGGGCTCACCGACCCGGCGCTGGCCCGCTTCTACGGAGAGCTGGCCCAGTCCGAGGACGGCCACCAGTCCCTCTTCCACCGCCTGGCCGTCACCGCGTCCAACGGGGACGAGGCCGCCGTGGACGCGCGCCTGCAGTACCTGCTCGCGCAGGAGTCGCGGGTGCTCGCGGACGTGGGGCTGCGCGCCGCCATCCACTGACCGCCATCCCCTGAAGGGAGCGCCGCGCGCCTACGCGTGGAACGGCCACACCACGGGCACGGCGAACACCAGGAACACCACCAGCGCCGCGGTCAGCGGCGTGCCCAGCCGGAAGAAGTCGGTGAACCGGTAGTGCCCGGGCCCGTAGACGAGCACGCAACTGGGCTCCAGCGGGGTGATGAAGGAGCAGCTCGCCGCCAGCGTGATGCCCATGGCGAAGGGGCGCACGTCCACGCCCAGTTGCGCCGCCGCGTTGAGCGCCACCGGCAGCACCACCAGCGCCGCGGCCTGGTTGCTCATGGGCGCGGACAGCAGGATGGTCAGCACCATCAGCAGCGCCAGCACCGCGCGGGGCCCGCCGTACGCGCCCAGCCGGGCCACGTGGTCGCCGATGAACTTCCCCGCGCCGCTCACCTCCATGGCCAGCCCCAGCGCCATCATGGAGCCGATGAGCAGCACCACCCGCCAGTCCACGCGGAACGCGGTGCGCGCGTCCACGCACCCGGTGGCGATCATCAGCAGCATGCCGGTGAGCCCCGCCACCGACAGCGGCACCCAGCCCAGCGAGCCCGCCGCCAGCGCCCCCAGGAAGAGGAGCACCGCGAGCAGCGCCTTCGCGTAGCGCGGCGGCTCGTACTCGTGGCCCTCCAGCACCATCAGGGTGTGGCCCGGGGCCAGCTCCGCCACCTTCTGCCGGGGCCCGCGCAGGAGCAGCACGTCCCCCACGGACAGGGGCAGCGTGGACAGCGAGTGGTGGTGGTAGGAGCGCCGCAGGAGCTGCAGCTTGGTGTTGCGCTGGATGGCGGGCCGGCGGTGCAGCCCCAGCGCCACCAAGCCGAAGCGCTCCACGAACAGCGTCTCCTTCAGGCTGCGCCCCACCAGGGGGCTGCCGGGCGGCACGCCCACCTCCGCCAGCATCGACTCCGGCCCCTCCAGCTCCGCGTCCGACAGCCGCACGTCCGGCCGCAGCTCGATGCCCCGCAGGTCCTTCACCCGCAGGATGTCCTCGCGCTTGCCCTCCACCACCAGCCGCTCGTCGCCCGTGAGCACGTACCCGGGCTTCGCGGACAGGGTCTCGCCGTCGCGCACCACGCCAATCACGCGCAGGCCCAGGCCTTCGCTGATGTCCGACAGCGGCTGGCCCACGTAGCGCGAGTCCCCGGGCACCACCGCCTCCGTGAGGTAGTCGCGCAGCGTGAAGCCCTCCGTGCCCGGCTTGCCCTCGCGCGCGGGCAACAGCCACCGCCCCAGGAGCACCACCACCGCGATGCCGATGAGCACCACCGGCAGCCCCACCGGCGCCAGCTCCGTCACGCCAATGGGCGCCAGCCCCTGCCGCTTCAGCGCCGCGGACACCACCAGGTTCGTGGACGTGCCGAAGAGCAGCGCCGTGCCGCCCAGCATGGACGCGTACGCCAGCGGCAGCAGCACCTTGCTGCGCGGCACCTTCGCCCGCTGCGCGGCGCCAATGGCCACCGGCAGGAAGGCCGCCGTCGTCACCGTGTTGGAGATGAACGCGGAGAACACCGCCACCACGCCCATCATCGCCAGCACGAACGCCTGGTGGCCGAAGCGCGCGAAGAAGGCCATCCGCTGCCCCACCATCTGCACCACGCCGGTGGCGGCGAGCCCCTGGGTCATCGCCAGCAGGGTGAAGATGAAGATGACCGTGTCGTTGCTGAAGCCCTCGAACGCCTGCGCTGGCGTCAGCACCCCGGAGAGCGCCAGCAGGCACACCACCACCAGCGAGGTGAACTCGATGGGGATGGAATCCACGGAAAAGAGGATCAGGGCGACGACGATGATGACCAGGACGAGGGCGATGGACATGGAGCGGGCGGGCGCACCCACAACCTGGGCACGGCGCGCTGCGCTGCCAGCGTGTGCCGCACCGCGCCGTTTACTGATGAATGACCGGGCGCTGATAAGTGGAATTAGGCCAAAGCGGTCGAAAGTCCGGTTGACTGCCGGACGTCAGTTGCTTTTGGGGCCCCGGTCCAGAAGGTTTGGTGTTCCTTCCGCTGTAGGGTTTCGCCCCCTCGCGAAGTCGCGAAACGCGGGAGACCCGACCCATGAAACACCCCGAGGAAACCTCCATGGCTTCGACGCAAGCGGCCGCCGCCTCCGAGCAGGCGCCCACGAAGAACCCCACGCTGCTGGCCTGGGTGGCCAAGATGGCCGCGATGACCCAGCCGGACCGCATCGTCTGGTGCGACGGCTCCGAGGCGGAGAAGCAGCGCCTCACCGAGCAGGCGGTGAAGGACGGCACGCTCATCCCGCTCAACCCGCAGAAGCGCCCCGGCTGCTACCTGCACCGCTCCAACCCCAACGACGTGGCGCGCGTCGAGCACCTCACGTTCATCTGCACGCCCAACAAGACGGACGCGGGCCCCACCAACAACTGGATGGAGCCGGAGGCCGCCTACACGAAGCTCTCCCAGCTCTTCGAAGGCTGCATGAAGGGCCGCACCATGTACGTGGTGCCCTACGCCATGGGCCCGCTGGGCGGCGCCTCCACGAAGATTGGCGTGGAGCTGACGGACAGCGACTACGTGGTGCTCAACATGCGGATCATGACCCGCATGGGGAAGGCCGCGCTGGACATGCTGGGCGACAGCGACGACTTCAACCGCGGCCTGCACTCCACGGGTGACGTGAACCCGGACCGCCGCTACATCTGCCACTTCCCCCAGGACAACACCATCTGGAGCTTCGGCTCCGGCTATGGCGGCAACGTGCTGCTCGGGAAGAAGTGCCTCGCGCTGCGCATCGGCAGCTACCTGGGCCGCGAGGAGGGCTGGCTCGCCGAGCACATGCTCATCCTGGGCGTCACCAGCCCCAAGGGCGAGACGACGTACATCGCCGCCGCCTTCCCGTCCGCGTGCGGCAAGACGAACTTCGCCATGATGATCCCGCCCAAGGAGTACGCGGGCTGGAAGATTGAAACCGTCGGCGACGACATCGCCTGGATGCGCCCCGGTCCGGATGGCCGCCTGTACGCCATCAACCCGGAGGCCGGCTACTTCGGCGTGGTGCCGGGCACCAACTACAAGACCAACCCCAACGCCATGGAGACCATCTCCAAGGACACGCTCTTCACGAACGTGGCGCTCACCCCGGACGGCGACGTCTGGTGGGAGGGCAAGGACGGCGAGGTCCCCGAGGAGCTCATCGACTGGCAGGGCAAGCCCTGGAAGAAGGGCAGCACGGAGAAGGCGGCGCACCCGAACAGCCGCTTCACCGCGCCCATGAGCAACAACCCGGTGCTGTCCGCCAAGGCGAACGACCCCCAGGGCGTTCCCATCAGCGCCATCATCTTCGGCGGCCGCCGCTCCAACACCGTCCCGCTGGTGCTCCAGGCCTTCAACTGGACCCACGGCGTGTTCCTGGGCGCCACCATGGGCAGTGAGACGACGGCGGCGGCCACCGGCAAGGTGGGCGTCGTGCGCCGCGACCCCATGGCCATGCTGCCCTTCTGCGGCTACCACATGGGCGACTACCTCCAGCACTGGCTGGACATGCAGAAGTCCATCCCGCAGCTCCCGAAGATCTTCCAGGTCAACTGGTTCCGCCAGGACAAGAACGGCAAGTTCATCTGGCCGGGCTACGGCGAGAACATGCGCGTCCTGGAGTGGATCGTGAACCGCGTCCAGGGCCGCGTCCCCACGCAGGAGACGCTGCTGGGCTGGGTGCCGCGCCAGGACCAGGGCCTCAACCTGAAGGGCCTGGACATGTCCGAGGAGGCCGTCCAGGAGGCCACCTCCATCAAGGAGGACGAGTGGAAGTCCGAGCTCAAGAGCCAGGAGGTCTTCTTCGAGCAGTTGGGCACCAAGGCCCCCGAGGCCCTGATGCTCCAGCGCAAGCTGCTCATCGCGCGCCTGGACGGCTGAGCGCCGTCTGACGCCAGGGCAGGCCCGTCCGGGGCCGCTTCCTCCCCCGTGCCGATGGGGGTGGGGGTGGCCCCGGCGCTTTTTTCCGGGGGCCAGCGCTTCGACGGCCGGATTGTTCGGCGCTAGGCTCACCGCCCCATGAGACTGGTTTTCGTGTTGTCGCTGGCGCTGGCGCTGGCACCGGGGTCCGCCCTGGCGCAGCGGGGTGGCTCCAAGGTCAACGTGCAGGCGCTGTTGAAGGAGGGCAAGCGCCTCTATGACGCCGGCAAGTACCGCGAGGCGGCGGAGGCGCTGAAGCAGGCCAACGAGGCGCAGCCGCACCCGCGGCTCGTCTACAACATCGCCGTGGCGCTGGAGTACGCGGGCGAGCCCCGCGAGGCGATGAGCTTCTACCGGCAGTACGTCACGTCCTCCAGCGAGGACACCGACCCCGCCCTCCTGAAGAACAGCAACCGCGCCATCGACCGGCTGCGCGTGCAGTTGGACCGCGAGGACCAGGCGCAGGCGGCGGCGGACGCGGACCGCAAGCGCCTGGAGGCGGAGGCGGACGCCGCGCGGCAGCAGGCGGAGGCCGAGCAGGCCGCGGCCCGGCGCGCGCAGGAGGAGAGCGAGCGCCAGAAGCAGGCGGAGCTGGACCGGACCCTCAAGTCCTACCGCAACCAGCGCATCGCCGCGTTCGCCACGGGCGGCGTGGCGGTGCTGGGCGTGGGCGCGGGCGTGCTCTTCGGGCTGCAGGCGCGCGACCAGCGCGAGCAGTTCGACAGCGCCTCCACGCTCACCGACAAGCAGCGGCTGTCGGACAGCACCAAGAGCAAGGCGCTGCTGGCGGACATCGGCTTCGGCGTGGGGCTCGCGGGAGCCATCACCGCCATCATCCTGTATCCCAAAGAGGGCCCCCCCGCGCAGGGCGAGGTCCGCGTGACGCTCGCGCCGCGCGGCGCCGGGGTCGGCATGGAGGGTCGTTTCTGATGCGCGCGCTGGGAATGATGACGCTGGGCATGGCGCTGCTGTCGTCCGGGTGCAGCTTCACCACGGCGGGCGGCCTGTCCGAATGCACGACGAGCAGCGACTGCGGCAGCAACAGCGTCTGCACCTCCGGGTTCTGCCTGCCGCAGCCCGCGGGCTGCGACCAGGTGGTGGGCGCCACGTCCGCGGCGAACCCCATCGTGCTGGGCGCGGCGCTGCCGCTCACCAACGCGAGCGGCAACGCGGAGATTGAGCAGCAGCGCTTCAACGGCCTGAAGCTGGCGCTGGATGAGGTGAACCAGGCGCAGGGCGTGGGCGGCCGCCAGTTCCTCATGTACGTCTGCGACACCGGGGCGGACGCGAACCGGGCGGTGACGCAGGCGACCTGGATGGTGAACGACAAGGGCGCGGTGGCGCTCTTCAGCGCGGGCAGCGCGCAGACGCTCGCCATCAGCGGGGTCACCATCCCCAAGAACGTGCTGCTCATGAGCCACACGGCGACGAGCTCCGCGTTCACCACGCTGTCGGACAAGAACGGTGGCGCCGTGGGCCTGGTCTGGCGCACCACGCCCTCGGACGTGCTCCAGGGGCGCGTCATCGCGGACGTGCTCCAGGGCATCACGCCCATCAACGACCCGGGCGTGACGTTCACCCCTCCGACCAAGGTGGGCGTGGCGTACGTGAACGACTCGTACGGCAACGGCCTGTATGACGCCATCCAGAGCCGCGTCACCAACAAGGACAACGTCGCGGGCGCGCAGTACAACCGCAACGAGTCCGTGTCCGGCGCGGTGAGCCGGCTGGTGTCCTTCAAGCCGGACCTGACGGTGCTGGCGGGCTTCCCCGAGGACAACGCGCGGCTGATTCCGGAGGCGGCGTCCCAGGGCGTGGGCGTGGCGAGCGGCAACCGCTGGTTCCTCACGGACGCGAGCAAGGACCTCACCCTGCTGACGAACCTGGGCGCCAACAAGGCGGAGCTCACCGGCGCCTACGGCACCGCGCCCGCGTCCGCGCGCCCCAGCGACTCCACCTACAAGCTGTTCGCGGACCGGTTCATCACCGCCTACAAGACGGAC
This sequence comes from Corallococcus sp. AS-1-12, assembly GCF_020036995.1. Lineage (NCBI taxonomy): Bacteria > Pseudomonadati > Myxococcota > Myxococcia > Myxococcales > Myxococcaceae > Corallococcus > Corallococcus sp. AS-1-12. The sequence continues at coordinate 37,708 of NZ_JAIQDD010000007.1, forward strand.
CCCGGGCAGTTCTCCTTCACCGCGCACGCGTATGACGCCATGTACATCGTGACGCTGGGCGCGGCGTTCGCGGTGGGCAACGACCCCAACAACCCGCAGCCGGTGACGGGCCCCCGCATCGCGGAGGGCCTCACGAAGCTCACGCCCGCCTCGGGCCAGACCGCGACCACCTACTCGCTGGGATCCACGCAGTTCACCGCGGCGCGGGAGGACCTGCGCGCCGGCAAGGTCATCAACGTGCGCGGCGCCAGCGGCGAGCTGGACTTCAACAACGAGACGGGCGAGGCGGCGTCGCCCTACGAGCTGTTCAAGGTGGAGAACAACGCCTTCAAGACGGTGCAGCTCATCAACCCGCCGGTGGACTGAGCACGCGCACCAGCGGTGCCAGGGCGGCGGTGAAGACCTCGGGCGTCGGCAGCAGCGACAGCACGAGGTACGCACCGCCGCCGAAGTCGTGGAAGTAGCCCGGCTGCACGCGCACCCCCTCCTCCAGGAGCCGCAGGCAGGTGGCCTCCTCCCCGGGGTGATGGGGGATGCGCAGCACCGCGCTCCAGCCGCCGTGCGCGGGCACCACGTCCCACGCGGCGTCCGCCGGGCGCGCTCGACTCAACCGCTCCCGGTTGCCCTTCACCCGCGCCAGGAGCGCCCGCTGGAAGCGCGGCGCGTGCGCCAGGAGCGACGGCAGCGCGAGCTGCACGGGCGTGGCCACCGACAGCGCCGCGTCCGCCACGTCCTCCAGCCGGGCCAGGGCCTCGTCGCGCGCGTGCGCGGGGCCGCCCACGTGCAGCCACGCCAGCTTGAGGCCGGGCAGGCCCGCCACCTTGGACAGGCCGGAGAGCGAGAACGTCAGGCACGGGAGGCTCCGCCCCGCCACGGACGTCACCCGGCCCGCTTCGTCATCCCACGCGAAGTCGGAGAACACCTCGTCGCAGACGAGCGCCAGGCCGTGGCGCGCGCACACGTCCGCGAGCGCGTGGAGCTCGCCCTCGTGCAGGAAGTGGCCGGTGGGGTTGCCGGGGTTCACCACCACCACCGCGCGCGTGCGGGCGTCCACGGCGGCCTCCACCCGGCCCGCGTCCAGGCCGAAGCCGTGCACCGAGGGCAGGCGGTAGGAGCGCGCGTGCACGCCCTCCAGGCGCGCCAGCACGTCCACCAGCGGGTAGCCGGGCGCGGGCACGAGGACGTTGTCCCCCGGGTCGCACAGGAGCTTGAGGAGCCAGCCGTAGGCCTCGCTGGTGCTGGCGGAGAGGACGACGTGCGCGGCCTCCACGGGCGCGCCCCGCCGGGACAGGTGCGCGGCCACGGCCTCGCGCGCGGAGGGCAGGCCGAAGGGCTCCGGGGCGTAGTCGAAGTCCCCGCGGTGGGCCCCGAGCTTCACGCGCGGCGGCGGCAGGCCCACGCGCGTGGGGTTGGTCTCCGCCAGGTCCAGCACGGGCAGCCCGCATGCGTGGCGCATGGCGACGGCCTGGGACAGCGGGTTGAGCGTTCGCGGGAAGGCGGTGCGGAGCGAGAAGCGGCTCACAGCCCCGTCTGGAGCATGGCGCTGGCCACGCGGCGGATCAGCTCGCGGCGCAGCTCCAGGCGGCAGTGCTCGACGGCCTTCTCGTGCGGCGCGGGCAGTTCCGGGTTCCGGGTGCGGATCGCGGTGCGCAGGACCAGCTCGACCTTCGCGGGCTCAATCTGGAACAGCCGCGGACCGTCTTTCTGGAGGAAGTAGGACAGCCCGCGCTGTTCGATGAGCTTCTTGAAGAAGCGCCGGACGTCCGCGAGGAGCGTGATGTCGATGATGTCCGCCATTCGTGACGGCTTTCTCGCGCGGAAAAAACGGGCCGTCCAGATCACGGCCTCGACCACGCGAAAACTTGCGCGACCTGTAGCACGCGCCTTTCCGCCGAACGCGGCGGAGGCCGATTTATCGGGCCCGCGCGCGTTCGGGCAGCAGCGGCGCCAGCGCGCGCCGGAAGGCCATCCGGCGCTTTCTTGCATCCTCCACGTACGGCACGGGCCCCAGGACCTCCACGCCATGGCGGGCCTCCAGGTAGCGCCGGTTGTCCCGCTCCGCCAGGTCGCGTCCGGGCACCCCGCGCGACAGCACCACCGCCCGCACGGACACCTGGCGCGCGGCCAGCGCCTCCAGCGACAGCGCCACGTGGTTGAGCGTGCCCAGCCCCGCGCGCGCCACCAGCACCACGGGCAGGCGGAAGGCCTGGATGAGGTCCACCACGTCGCGCTTCGAGTCCACCGGGACGAACAGCCCCCCTGCCCCCTCCACCACCACCGCCCCGCCCTTCAGCCGCCTCCACGCCGCGAGCGTCGCGCGGAAGTCCGGCTCCATCCCCAGGCGCGACGCCGCGATGCCCGGGGCCAGCGGCGCCTTGAAGCGGTGCGGGCAGAGGGCGTCCACCGGCAGCGTGCTGCCCGCGGCCTCGCGCATGGCGAGCGCGTCCGCCGGGGCCTTGAGGGACGCGCAGCCGCTCTCGTAGGGCTTGAAGCCCTGGGGCGCATGGCCCGCGTCCCTCAGGAGCGACAGCAGCGCGCACGACACCTGCGTCTTGCCCACGCCGGTGTCCGTGCCGGTGACGAAGAACTGGAGCGCTTCAGGGGCCACGGGAGACTCCCACCCGGCGCAGGGCCTCCAGCGCCAGGTCGATGTGGCCCGTCGTATGGGCCGCGGAGAGACAGAAGCGGAGCCGGCTGGTGCCGTCCGGCACGGTGGGCGGGCGGATGGCCTTCACCAGCAGGCCCGCCTCGCGCAGGCGCGTCGCCGCGTCCAGCGCGCGCGCGGGCTCGCCCAGGATGACCGGGAAGATGGCGCTCCGGGGTTCAGCGGGCAGTCCCAGCGCGCGCAGACCCTCGGTGAAGCGGTGGATGTGCCCCCACAGCCGCTCGCGCGGGGCGGGGTCGTGCTCCACCAGGTCCACGGCGCGCTCGGCGCCAGCGCAGAGGGCGGCGGGCAACGCGGTGGAGTAGACGAACGGCCGGGCGCGGCTGACCAGCAGGTCCGCCACCGCGCGCGACGTGGCCACGTACGCGCCCAGCCCGCCCAGCGCCTTGCTCAGCGTGCCCATGCGCAGGTCCACCCGGTCCTCCACGCCCAGCGCCTCGCACAGGCCCGCGCCGCGCGCGCCCAGGACGCCGGTGGCGTGCGCCTCGTCCACCATCAGCGCGGCGCCGTGGGCCTCGCACGCGGCCAGCAATTCGCGCAGCGGGGCCACGTCCCCGTCCATGGAGAACACGCTGTCGGTGACGACCAGCTTGCGCCGCGCGGGCGTCTGCTCCAGCGCGCGGGTGAGCGCGGCCACGTCCGCGTGCGGGTAGACGACGACGCGCGCGCGGGACAGCCGGCAGCCGTCCACCAGCGAGGCGTGGTTGAGGGCGTCGGAGAACACCGCGTCGCCGGGGCCCACCAGCGCGGGCAGGATGCCGGTGTTGGCCGCGTAGCCGGAGTTGAAGAGGCGCACCGCCTGGGCGCGCTCGAAGCGGGCGAGCCGCGCCTCCAGCCGCTGGTGCGGCACCATGTCCCCCACCACCAGGCGGCTGGCGCCGGTGCCCACGCCGTAGCGCTCCAGCGCGGACGCGACGGCGGCGCGCACGGCGGGGGACGCCGCGAGCCCCAGGTAGTCATTGGAGGAGAAGTTGACCAGCCGCTCGTCCCCCACGCGCACCTCCGCGCCCTGGGGGGAGTCGAGCGGCTCCAGCGCGCGGCGCAGGCCCTTCGCGGACAGGGCCTCCAGGTCCTCGCGCGCCCAGCGGTCCGCGACCTGCGTCGAGGGGCTCACCGGTCCTGCCGGGGCTCCAGGGGGCGGATGCCCGCCTTCTCCAGGAGCGCCATGTCCTGGGTGTACTCGGGGTTGCCGGTGGTGAGCAGCTTCTCCCCGAAGAAGAGCGAGTTGGCGCCCGCCATCATGCACAAGAGCTGCGCCTCCTCGTTCATCTGCATGCGGCCCGCGGACAGGCGCACCATGGCCTGGGGCATGAGCAGGCGCGCGGTGGCGATGGTGCGCACCATGTCCACCGTCTCCACGCGGTGCTGCTGGGCCAGGGGCGTGCCCTCCACGGGCACGAGCGCGTTGATGGGCACCGACTCCGGGTGCACCTCCTGGTTGGCCAGCGTGCGCAGGAGGTTGCAGCGGTCGTCCACGGACTCGCCCATGCCGATGATGCCGCCGCAGCACACGGAGATGCCCGCGTCGCGCACCCGGTCCAGCGTCTTCAGCCGGTCGTCATACGTGCGGGTGGAGATGATGTCGCCGTAGTGCTCCGGGGACGTGTCCAGGTTGTGGTTGTACGCGGACAGGCCCGCCTCGCGCAGGCGCTTCGCCTGGCTGTCGGTGAGCATGCCCAGCGTGGCGCACGCCTCCATGCCCAGGGCCCGCACGCCCTTCACCATCTCCAGCACGCTGTCGAACTGCGGGCCGTCCTTCACCTCGCGCCACGCGGCGCCCATGCAGAAGCGGGTGGCCCCGGCGGCCCGGGCCTGGGACGCGGCGGCCAGCACCTCCGGCACCGCCATCAGCTTCTCCGCCTTGACGCCCGTCTTGTAGCGCGCCGCCTGCGGGCAGTACGCGCAGTCCTCCGGACACCCGCCCGTCTTGATGGAGAGCAGCGAACAGAGCTGCACCTTGTTCTCCACGAACACCTGCCGGTGCACCGTCTGCGCCTTGTGCACCAGGTCCAGCAGCGGCAACTGGTACAGCGCCTTCACCTCCGCGAGCGACCAGTCGTGACGCACCGTCACCCCTTCCGGGGCGGGGGCGGCGTGGTGGGCGTGGCCGTGGAAGGACTCGGCGGTGTCGGACATGCGGGCTCCTGGGGAGGCGTCAGGAGGCCGACGGTGCGTGGCCCGGGGGCCATTGTCAACGCTCTTGGAGCAGGGGGTTGACGAGTCCTCCTCCCCCTCTGGGGAGGCCCGCAAGACAGAAGGGACGTCCGTGCGTGACACGGACGTCCCTGGCTGTCTCCCGCCTCATCGGTCGAGGAGCCCTGCCTGACTAGACGTGGACGCGACGGCCGCGGCCGGCGAGCCCCACGAGGAACAGCACGACCAGCGCGCCCAGCACGGAGAACAGCAGGCCCGTGGGGTGGAGGTCGAACACGCGACCGTCACTGGAGAACAGCGAACCGACGAAGCCGCCCACGAACGAACCGGCGATGCCCAGCAGCGTGGTGGCGATGAGCCCCATCGACTGGTTGCCCGGCATGATGGCACGAGCGATCAGACCCGCGACCAGACCAATCACCAGAAACGCGATAATCCCCATGGCACTCTCCCTGTGTGGGGGGCGCGCTGTTTCGCGTCGCCCGTGGTCCAGAAAGTGGGTTGCCCCTCCCTGTAGGGCAACTCGCTACCTGATCCACGCCATCACGCCTGCCTGCTCTCCTGGCATGTCGCGCGCATGAGCTTGGGCGACGAAACGTCAGGGGTCTGGGGTAGACACTCCAACCCATGGCGAAGGCGAAGACGCACTACACCTGTCAGGCCTGCGGCTACCAGACGGCGAAGTGGCTCGGGAAGTGTCCGGACTGCGGGGCCTGGAGCTCGCTCCTGGAGGAGACCGAAGCGAAGGTGGACGACAAGCGCCCGGCGTGGGGCGCGTCCGGGGGCTCCTCCCGGCCGGTGAAGCTGCAGGACGTGACGGCGGAGACGGAGGTGCGCCGCCGCACGGGCATCACGGAGTTCGACCGCGTGCTGGGCGGTGGCGTGGTGGGCGGCTCGCTGGTGCTGCTCGGCGGCGACCCGGGCATCGGCAAGTCCACGCTGCTGCTGGCGGCGCTGGACAAGCTGTCGCGGCACGGTCCGGTGCTCTACGTGTCGGGTGAAGAGAGCCTGCGTCAGACGAAGATGCGCGCGGAGCGCCTGCGGGTGGAGGGGGACGCCATCCACCTCTTCGCGGAGACGGACGCGGACCGGGTGCTCCAGGCGGCGGAGGCGCTGAAGCCGCAGGCGCTGGTGGTGGACTCCATCCAGACCATGTACCTGCCGGAGTTGGGCAACGCGCCGGGCAGCATCACCCAGGTGCGCGAGGTGGCGGGCCGGCTGATGGCGTTCGCCAAGCGCAGCGGGGTGCCCACGTTCCTGGTGGGGCACGTGACGAAGGAGGGCTCCATCGCGGGTCCCCGGGTGCTGGAGCACATGGTGGACACGGTCCTCTACTTCGAGGGCGAGCGCGGCCACCCGTTCCGCCTGCTGCGCGCGCACAAGAACCGCTTCGGCAGCACCAACGAGATTGGCGTCTTCGAGATGAAGGGCGCGGGGCTGGTGGAGGTGGCGGACCCGTCCGCGCTGTTCCTCTCCGAGCGCCCGCAGGGCAAGTCCGGCAGCGTGGTGACGAGCACGCTCAACGGCACCCGTCCGCTGCTGGTGGAGGTGCAGGCGCTGGTGGCGCCCACGGGCTATGGCACGGCGAGGCGCACGGCGATTGGCGTGGACGGCAACCGCGTGGCGCTGCTGGCGGCGGTGCTGGAGAAGAAGGAGGAGATCCCGCTGGTGGGCTGCGACCTGTTCGTCAACGTGGCGGGCGGCATGCAGTTGAGCGAACCGGCGTGCGACCTGGCGGTGTGCGCGGCGCTGGTGAGCAGCCTGCAGAACCGGCCGTTGGACGCGAAGACGCTGGTGCTGGGAGAGGTGGGGCTCGCGGGCGAGGTGCGCGCGGTGGGCCAGGTGGAGCCGAGGCTCGCGGAGGCCGCGAAGATGGGCTTCCAGCGGGTGGTGCTGCCGGCGGGCAGCGCGCGGCGCGTGGAGGCGACGAAGCTCCAGGTGGTGGGCGTGGAGACCCTGAGCGAGGCGCTGGCGGCGATGTTCGACTGACGCCCCGGGGCGTCAGTGCTTGTGCAGCATCCAGGACACGTCCGGCACGCGCGTGGGCTTCGTGAGGGTGGGCAGGTCGAAGAAGGCGTCGCGGCCCAGGGTGGCGATGAGCTGGGCTTCCGCGGCGTCTCCTTCCGGAGTCATGGCCTGGGTGGGCAGCTCATAGGGCTGGACGAGGACGAGCCCCCCGTCGAGTGACTGGCGCTGGGACGCGGGGATGGCGTCCAGGCGCGGGCCGAAGAGGTCCACGAAGGGGGCGCCGAAGACGTTGCGCCAGTAGAGGCCGGAGAGGCCCTCGCTGTAGTCGCGCACGTTGAATTCGCGACTGGAGCCGAAGCCGTCCTCGTGCGGGACCAAACGCCAGTTCTTACGGTCGAAGTCGTCATCGAGTCCGGACTGGGCAAGGGGTGAGCCCAGCAGGCGCATGATTTCGACGACCTGACGCAGGTGGGCTTCGCGCCAGCGGGCCGTCCGGGCTTCCACGATGGACGTCATCCACCTGAATGACCCGACGAATGGATACTTCCCACGGCGGTCGGGGGAGAGATGGAGGAAATCCCGGTCTGTCTTCGCACCGATGAAGAGACGCTTGGACTCATCGTAGGAGGCCGCGAGCACATCCGGATCGAAAGAACCGGGCTCGAACTGCGCATCTGTCCCGACGCCCCCGTAGCGCACAGGTTGGAACCAGCGGCCCTCCGTGAAGAACCGATGGACCAGTTCGCGAACAACGCTTGTGGGCGGAGCGCCAGGAGGCAGCGCAAAATCCGTACTCAGGTAGCGAATGGCCATGAAGCGCTCTCACGGGAAGGGCTTGACCGTTGCCTGCCCCTGCTTTTCAAGGTCGCTCAATTCCTTGGCCAGGGGCCCGCTCAACCGCGTCGCCCCCTCGGGATGTTTGGCGGAACGGATCCAGAGTTCGAGGGAGCCACCGTACTTCTGGACGTACTCAATCATGGCCTTGAGGTTCCCTGTAAGCGCCATCTCCGCGCGCCCCTTCACCTCGACGAAGTCGTAGGGACTGCCCCAGACCAGGTCCCCCTTGTGTCCCGTCACAGCATCCGGGACGAAGCCCTGGGCCTTGCTGCCAGGCGGGGGCAGCAGGAGGTCCGTGTTCTTCGGCAGCTTCCGTCTCTGGAGCACGGACTGCTCGAACGCGCTGCCCGCGCCCTTGTTCGTGATGACCGTCTGGTAGAGCCGCTCCCACTCCGGATCCACCGCGTACTGGAAGCTCCGGTACTTCTCCGGGTGACGGAACTGGTAGTCCACCCACGCCTGCGCCAGGTGCTCCGCGCTGCCCGGCACCAGCCGCGCCCCCTCCTCCGTCGCGCGTGAGCCCACCAAAGCCACGCGCTTGCCCCGGGCCAGCACGAGCCCCGCCTCCGCGAGCGGCGCCTCCAGCCGCTTCGCCAACGCCCGCAGCTTCTCCACGTCCTCCGCGGACACGGCCTCACCGCGCCCCGCCGCGCGCAGCACCTGACGAAGCTCCTGGGCCTCCCGTGGCGACAGGTGCCGCACCACCCGCTGCAACACCTGCACCTCGCGCAGGCTCCGGCCCGTGAGCAGCGCGACGCGCTCCGCGCCCTGCGCGCCTTCCGACAACAGGCGCCCCGACACCACCGGCAGCGCCACGCTCACCGCGCACAGCAGCCGCTCGCCGTCCGTCAGCGGGTATCCCAGGAGGCTCTGCCCCAGCACCACGCCGCCCACGTCCGCCACCTCGCCGGTGACGGGCAGCAGCCCCAGGGCGATCTCCAGCACCACCTCTTCCGGGGGAATGCCCGGAGGCTCACGCGCCGGGTCCCAGACCGGAGGCGCGAAGCGGCCCGCCTCCACCGCGGACGCCAGGAGGCTGTCGCGCGCCAGCAGGTAGAGCGCCACCTCGCTGGGGCTCTTGCGCGGGAAGTCCGGGTCCGCCGTGTGCGTGTAGGCCCAGTCCAGCACCGCCTCCAGCAACGCCTGCTGCGTCTCCTCGTAGAGCGCGCTCTCGGTGAGCAGCCCGTCACTCCCGAGCCGGCGGAAGTGCGCGTCCGCCAGGGCCTGACGGCGCGCATCCGCCCAGCGGTGGAACTCCTCCAGCTTCGCCTCCGCTCGCGCGGACCGCTTGCCGTCCTCGAGCAGGGCCTGGGCGTGCTTCGCCTTCAGCCGCAGATACACCTCCAGCGGCTCGTCCTTCGCGAGTTCCTCCTCCGTCCGCGCGGACGCCCAGAGCATCAGGTCGTTGAGCGCGGCATGGCCCACCTGACGCTCCGTCTCCATCACTGCGGGCTGCTTCAAGGCGGCTCGCTTCTCGCGGATGAACGCGAGGTAGCGGCCCAATTCCTCTCCTCCGACCGTGCCGCCCGAACCCGCGCGCTTCCACGCGGCCTCCCGCGTGAACGAAGCGGGCGATGCGCTGTGATAGCGCCCGTAGCCGTGCAGCCCCACCGGCAGGGTCCGCGAGCCCGGCGTCCCGCAGGCCGTGAGCGACAGGAGCAGCACCAGCCCCGCGCTGAATCGTCCCAGCCAACCTGTCAGCATGACGCGCCCCCTCAATCACTCACATCTACCAGCCGTGTCTGACGTTTCTTGTGAGCCGCTTCCTGACGCACAGGGGCCCCGCACGCAGCGCGGACACCGCGCTCCAGCAGCCGGTTCCACGGCATGCGCCACACCTTCTCGCGCCTGTCCCATCCAAGACATCCCTCTTCCGGGGGAGCCCGCGCCGCGCTCCGGAGCGCGGAACGAGGACTGGCCACGGACGGGGGCATGCCGTTTGATGCGGGGGTGCGAGGAGCACTGCCCGGATGACGCATCGACCCCATTCCTCCCGCCTGCGGGACGCGCTGGGCTCGCTGTCCGCGCGGCTCCTGCTGGCGTTCCTCCTGCCCACCCTGCTCTTCCTGTCGCTCGCGGGCGCCTCCGTGTACGCGCTGGCCCGCGCGAGCCTGGAGGACGAGCTGGGCGCGAGCCTGTCCGCGCTCGCCGCCGCCACCGCCAGCCAGGTCAGCGGTGAGCGCATGCTCACCATCGAGCCCGGCGACGACGTGTCCGGCACCCGCACCTGGCGCGCCCTCGTGCGGCTGCTGGACGGCGTGCGCACCGCGAGCGGCGTGCGCCGGGTCTACGCCGTGGACGCGCGGGGCCGCGTGCGCGCGGACGTGGGCGGCAACCTGCCCGTGGGCACCGAGCTCCCGGACCTCGCGCGTGACCGGCTGGAATTGACGCGCGTCCTCGCGGGAAAGCGCGCCGCCAGCCAGGTGCTCTTCACCGGCTCCGACGGGCTGCTCTACAAGACGGGCTACGCCCCCGTGGTCCAGGACGGCCAGGTGGTGGGCGCCATCGGCGTGGAGGGCAGCGCGGCCTTCTTCGGACCGCTGCGGCGGCTGTGGCGCACCTTCGTCATGGCCAGCGCCGTGGCGCTCGCCGTGCTCGCCGTCATCGCCGTCATCACCGCCCGGGGACTGGCCCGTCCGCTGCGGCGGCTGATGGACTCCGCGCTGCGGATCGGCCGGGGGGACCTGACCACGCCCGTGCCGCCGGAGCCCACCCGCGAAATCGGAGTGCTCGCGCGCGAGCTGGAGGTCATGCGCGGCGCGCTGGAGGGCCGCGACCGGCAGCTCAAGCTCATGCTCGCGGGCGTGGCCCACGAGGTGCGCAACCCGCTGGGCGGCATCGCGCTCTTCTCAGGCCTCCTGCAGGAGGACCTGCGCGCGGGCGCCCACGCGGACGCGAGCAGCCACGTGGACCGCATCCAGCGCGAGGTCGCCTACCTCCAGCGCATCGTCGAGGACTTCCTCGCCTTCGCCCGCGAACAGCCGCTGGCGCGCGCGCCCATGGAGGCGCCCGACCTGCTCTCCAACGCGTGCGAGCTGCTCTCCGCGGAGGCGCACGACAAGGGCGTGGCCCTGGACGTGGCCGCCTCGCCCGCGCACCTGGAGGCGGATGGCAGCCTGCTGACCGCGGCGCTCGTGAACCTGGTGAAGAACGCCGTGCAGGCCGCGCCCGCCGGCAGCCACGTGCGGATCCGCGGCGAGGTGCGCGACGGGAGATACGCCATCGACGTCCAGGACTCGGGCCCGGGCGTGCCCGAAGCCGAGCGCGAGCGCATCTTCGAGCCCTTCTTCACCACCCGCGAGCAGGGCACCGGGCTGGGCCTGCCGCTCGCGCGGAAGATCGTCCGGGCCCACGGCGGCGAGCTCTCCCTGCGCTCCACGCCGGGCGAGACCGTCTTCACGCTGACCCTGCCCTGTCCGCCGGACGCGACAGGACGAGGAGCGGACGCCTGACGCGCCCTACGCCGCGCCGCCCGCGCGCAGCACCTCGCGCGCCTTGAGCAGCATGCGGCGCAGCGGCGCCTCATCCGCGCGCGTCAGCGCTTCGTCCCAGCCCAGCCACTGGATGCCGAACGACTCCGCGGGGTCATGCGCGAGCGACTCGGGGTCCTCCGCCACCACGAGGTAGCGCACGTCCAGGTGACAGTGCTCCGGCTCGTCCTTGCGCGCGGGGATGACGTGCACGTCCACGTCCAGCGGGCGCGGCGCGGTGGGGTGCAGGTGCACGCGGCAGCCCGTCTCCTCGCGGGCCTCGCGCAGCGCGGTGGCCTCCATGTCGCCGCCGTCCCCGGCCTCCGAGTGCCCCCCCGGCTGCAGCCAGCGGTGGAGCTTCGCGTGGTGCAGCATCGCCACCCGCCCGCCCGCCACGTCCACCACCACCGCGCTGCCGGTGAAGTGCGCCTCCGCCTGCGAGCGGGAGAAGGGCTCCTTCAGCGACGTGGCGAAGTGGCGCATGCGCGAGAGGTCCTCGCGCTCCTTGTCGTCCGTGGGGACGTGGCGCGCGAGCAGGTCGACGAGGGCAGCGGAGACGGGGGCCATGCGCCGGGATAGACACCCACCCGGCCCCTGACGCCAGCCCTTTCACGCCAGGCCCCACCTGCACCCCGCCGGGTCCGGTGTAGGGTGGCCTGGCGTGTGCATTCCGCCGCCCACCCACCGGTGGCCCCCCACCCCTCCTTCCCGAGCAGGCGCATGGCCCGCATCCTCGTCATCGACGACCACGACACCCTCCGCGAGGGCATGACCGTCACCCTCACCCGCTCCGGCCACACCGTGTCCGCGGTGCGCAGCGGGGCGGACGGGCTCGCCGCGTACAAGAAGGGCCCCTTCGACCTGGTCGTCACGGACCTGAAGATGGACGGCATGGACGGCATCGCCGTGACGCGCGCCCTCAAGCAGGCGGACCCTGGCGCCGTCGTCATGGTGGTGACGGCGTTCGGCACCATCGAGACCGCCGTGCAGGCCATGCAGGAGGGCGCCTACGACTTCATCACCAAGCCCTTCCCCCCGGAGGTGCTGCGCGCCAAGGTGGACAAGGGCCTGGAGCTGTCCGCCACGCGCCGCCAGGTGGAGCGCCTCACCGCCCGCACGGACGCGCATGACGCCGACGCCGCCCTCACCCACCGCGACCTGGTGGGCGACAGCGAGCCCATGCAGAAGCTGCTCGCGCAGGTGCGCAAGGTGGCCGCGAGCGACGCCACCGTGCTGGTGCGCGGCGAGAGCGGCACCGGCAAGGAGCTGGTCGCCCGGATGATCCACCAGCGCTCCCCGCGCAAGGACGGCCCCTTCGTCGTGGTGCACTGCGCGGCCCTGGCGGAGACGCTGCTGGAGAGCGAGCTGTTCGGCCACGAGCGCGGCGCCTTCACCGGCGCGGTGAAGCGCAAGCTGGGCCGCTTCGAGCTGGCCGACGGCGGCACCCTCTTCCTGGACGAGATTGGGGAGATTCCCGCCTCCGTGCAGACCAAGCTGCTGCGCGTGCTCCAGGAGAAGGAGCTGCAGCGCGTGGGCGGAGAGGAGACGCTCAAGGTGGACGTGCGCGTGGTGAGCGCCACGCACCGCGACCTCCAGGCGGAGGTGAAGGCGGGCCGCTTCCGCGAGGACCTCTACTACCGGCTGCACATCGTCCCGCTCACCCTGCCGCCCCTGCGCGAGCGCCCCGAGGACCTGCCCGCGCTCGCCCGCCACTTCGTCGCCAAGCACGCGCCCCGGGTCAACCGGCGCGTCACCGGCATCGACGACGCCACGCTGCACGCGCTCACCCGCCACGCGTGGCCCGGCAACGTGCGCGAGCTGGAGAACGTGATGGAGCAGGCGCTCGTCTTCGCCGAGGGCGACACGCTCACCCCGCAGGACCTGCCCCCGCACCTGGCCGGCCAGACGCCGCGCATGGACGCGGGGCTGCCCGTGCCCCAGGGCGACCGCCCCCTGCCGGAAATCCTGGAGGACCTGGAGCGCCAGCTCATCGCCCGCGCCTACGAGAAGGCCGGCGGCGTGAAGACGGAGACCGCCCGCCTGCTGGGCATCAAGACCTCCGCGCTGTACTACAAGCTGGAGAAGTACGGCTTCCTGCCGCGCGGCGAACGCCCCGAGGACGCTTCGTAGGCGCCCCGGGGGGCCTCGGAAATCCGTCATCCGCGCCCCGGCCCCATGACTTTCCACCGTCCGGCCCACCCACCCCGTCCCACCCTGCCCCCGCAGGTGCCCGGAACCAGGGCGCTTTCCGTCGGACCTGGGAACGGAGTAGGAGGAAGGGACTGGCATCCGCCTTGCTGACGGTGTCCCCCCGATGATGTTGCGTGCCCTCCCCCTCCTCCTGTGCCTGTTCGTGGCCGCGCCCGCCGGGGCGACGTCCGGCCTGGAGCAGGCGCGCGCGAAGGCCCAGGCGGCGCGCACGGAGGCACGCACCCTGCGCACCCGGCAGCAGGGGCTGCGCGACGAGCTCAACGGCCTGGCGGCGCGCATCGAGGCCCTCAAGGCCCAGCGCCAGGGGAAGCTCACGGCGGGCGGCGAGCTGGAGTCCGCGCTGCGCCGCTCGCAGGAGCTGAGCGGGGAGCTGACGGGGCTGGCGCAGTCGGTGTCCGGCGCGGACGGCGAGGTGGAGCGCGCGCACCTGGCGCTGCACGGCGCGCTGTCCCAGGAGCTGACGCGGCTGCGCGCGGCGTGGGACGCGACGACGGACCGGGCGCAGCGCGCGCGGCTGGTGGAGCAGATGCGGTCCGTGCGCGGCGAACGCGAGGCCGTGCGCGCGGCGCTGCCCGCCTCGCAGGTGCCGGCGCTGGAGGGCGCGGCGCGCGGGGATGATCCGGAGGACCTGCTGGCGCAGGCGGACGCGCTGCGCGACTCCCAGGACAAGGTGCGCCAGCGGCTGGAGGCCCTCAAGGCGCGCATCACCGAGGTGCGCGAGGAGCGCGACCTGGACCGCCGCATGAACGACTTCCTGGGCGAGGAGTCCATGTTCGACGACCAGGACCGCCGCCTGCGCCTGCGCACCGTGGGCGACCAGGGCCTGCAGGTGGCCCCCACCCAGCGGGGCGGCCGGCAGCCGGAGGGGATTCCGACCGACTCGATGGTGGAGTCGCCGGACTACGCGGGTGACCCGACCCAGGGACCGGGCGTCGGGGGCAACCCCACGGTGGGCGGTCCGGCCCTGTCCGTCACCGCCAGCGACCGGCGGCCCCAGGTGGACCCGGTGCGCGCCCAGGCGCTGGCCGCGGGCGGCCCGCAGGACCTGTCCTCGCTGGAGCAGGAGGCCGCGCGCCTGGAGTCCCTGGCGCGCGAGCTGGACGGGCGCGCGGGCGCGCTGGAGCGCCGCGCGAAGACGCTGGCGCCCTGAGACGGCGCCGGGCCGCTACAGCAGGCCGCCCTCCACCTCCAGCACCACCGTGGCCTGCACGCGCACCTCGCGCTCCGGCAGGCGCCCCGTGCCGCGCAGGATGATGGACATGCTGGGCGCGGCCACGTAGGGCCGCAGGTCCACGCTGCCGTCCGCGTTCAACCCCACCGTGGGGTTGGGCGGGTGCAGGCCCAGGCCCGCGATGCCCTCCCGGGACGCGAAGCGCGCCTCGGAGTTGCCCGCGCGGGCCACGGCCTCCAGTGAATCCAGGAAGCCGAAGTCCTGGTCGTTCGGGCTCAGGACCTTGAGCGTCATCGACTTCACCTGCACGCGCGTCACCTCGTCCTTGGTGACGTCGCGGTTCTTGAAGTCCTGGTTCTCGTTGAAGTCCAGGGCGGAGAAGCTGCTGATGGAGGGGAAGGCGTTGAGGAGCGTGGAGGTGCCTGCGGGGTTCGCGGGCACCGTCGCCTCGCCCTGGACCTCCGTGGTGAAGGACGCCGGAGAACAGGCGGCGAGCCCCAGGCCGGCCACCGCCGCGAGGAAGGACGCGTAAGACATGGCGCCAATGTACCGGGCGGCCGGGTGCGGCGTCACCGACCGCAGGCACGCCCCGGGTGTCCCGGGGACGACGTGGCCGCGGAGGGCACTTGCGAGCGTGGGGATGCCAGCGGGGCGGAGTATGGTGCGCGCGTCTTGGACCGCCGCCTCCTCCCGCTCCTGCTGGCCCTCAGCATCCCCTGGGGCGGAGGTGCGCGCGCGGCCGAGTGGCAGGGCTCGCTGAGGGGCACCGGCCGGCTGCTCGTGGACAGCAACGCCCCGCGCGACTTCTCCGACGGCGCCACGCCCGGCCCCGGCGCGGACCTGGCGCTGAGCGCGCTGGGCGTGGCGGAGGGACGGGGCACCGGCGAGCGGGCCCAGGTGGTGGGCCGGTACGAGCTGGGCGCCCGGAAGTACCTGGACTACGCCAACGAGGACACGCTGGTGCAGGCGGGCGCGCTGGAGGGCTCGCTCGCCCTGGGCACCGAGTGGGGCGTGGGCGCGGAAGGCCACGCCAAGGACCGGCGGGGCGGCAGCCGCGCGTACTCGGACCTGGGCGCCAGCCTCTTCGCCGAGTACGCCCCGGACGTGCGCCTGGCCCTGCGCCTTCGCCTGGGTGCGCGCCGCTTCGTGTACCGCCCGGACCACACGGCCGACTTCGGCGGCCCGGAGGTGGGCGTCCTGGGCCGCTACCGGTTGACCCCGCGCCACACGCTGAGCGTGTTCGGCGAGTGGGGCTCGCGCCGCTACGGCCCCTTCGCCCGGCCCTCCCCGGGCGTCAACGCGGCCCCCGTGCGGCGGCAGGACGGCGCGCTGGTGGCGGGGGTGGGCTACACGTACCGGGGGCCGGTGAAGCTGTCGCTCACCTATGCCTTCCAGGAGGTCAGCTCCAACAGCTTCGGAGAGACGGCCCTGCGCCACCGGCTCACCGGCAGCGCGGGGGTGCGGCTGCCGTGGCGGGTGACGCTGCTGGCGCAGGGGACGCTGGGCCTGGCGCGCTACCCGGACGGCATCTTCCTGTCGCCGGAGATCATCCTGGTGGAGGAGGACGAGGGGCAGAACTCGCTGTCCCTCAAGCTGGCCCGGCCCGTCTCCGCCCGCGTGGACCTGGAGCTGTCCTGGGGCCTCTGGAGCACGCGCCTGCCGCGCAATGACTTGCGTTACACGCGTCAGGTGTTCGGCGTGGGCTTCACCTGGCGGGACCAGGACTAGGAGCCCAGGCCCCGGAGCACCGTCAGTCCAGGTCGGCGATGCGCTCGTCGATCTCCTCGGCCAGGCTGGGGTGCTGCTGGGCGAGCGCGTGGTCCCGGGCGGTGGTGAGCACCTGCTTCGCCTTGTCCGTCTGGCCGGCCCCCGCGTAGGCGTCCCCCAGGGAGACGAGGGCGGCGGCGTACTTCGGGTCCAGCCGGACGGCGGCCTCCAGACTCTGGATGGCGCTGTCGTACTCCTTGCGCTCCAGGTGGAGCTTCCCCAGGGAGAACCAGGCCATGGGGGCGTCGGGGAACTGGGCCGTCATCTTCTTGAACTGCTCCAGGCGGGGGTCGCTCATGGACGGAACCCATTAGAGGAGCGCTGGAAGCTTGCCAAGGGTGCGCTAGGGTATCCGCCACATGGCCACGAAGAAGAAGACCCCTGCATCCAAGAAGGCGAAGGCGAAGAGCGCGACCCGGGCTCCGGCCCGCAAGAAGACGGCCGCCAAGAAGGCGAAGCCGGGCGTGCGTCCGCCGCCGCGCAAGAAGACCGCCGCCGCGCGCAAGAAGGCTCCGAAGCCCGCCGCCCCGCCCGCGCCTCCCAAGCCCGCGGAGAACGCGAAGGCGCGCGAGCTGGCGCGCCGCATCGGCAACCTGCTGCTGGACAAGAAGGCCACGGACGTCGTCATCCTCGACATGCGCGGGATGACGTCCTACGCGGACTACATCGTCATCGCCTCCGGCGAGAGCGACCGCCAGGTGAGCGCCATGGCGGAGAACGTCCAGGTGCAGCTCAAGCAGGACCCGCAGCCCCTGCGCCCCATCAGCACCGAAGGCCTGGAGACGGGCCAGTGGGTGCTCCTGGACTACGACGACGTCGTGGCCCACCTGTTCAACGGCGAGGTGCGCGCCTTCTACGACCTGGACGGGCTGTGGGCGGACGCGCCCCGGGAGAAGCTGTCCTAGTCCCGTGAAGGTCCGCCTCCTCTCCATCGGCAAGGACCGCTCCGGGTTGTTCGAGCCCGCCGTGCAGGAGTACGCGCGGCGGCTCGAGCACTACACGCGCTTCGAGCTGCTGGAGCTGAATGAAGCGTCGGGCCGCAAGCTCAAGCCCGGCGAGGCGAAGTCCGCGGAGGCCGCCGCCATCCTGGGCAAGCGCAAGCCGCAGGACTGGATTGTCGCGCTGGACGAGCGCGGCACGCTGCTGGATTCGGTGGAGCTTGCCCGCTACGTCGCGAAGGCGCAGACGGGCTCCAAGGACCTGCTCTTCGTCATCGGCGGAGACGAGGGCCTGGACGACTCGGTGCGTGGCGCGGCGCATCAGGTGATGTCGCTGTCGCGGATGACGCTGCCCCACCGGCTGGCGCGGGTGGTGCTCATCGAGCAGCTCTACCGCGCGTTCACCATCCTGAAGGGCGAGCCCTACCACAAGTAGGCGGCCGGGCAGCCTGTCCCGAGGCGCTGGGGGCCCGGGCGTCAGGGCGCGTGAAGCGACCGCGTCGAAGCGGCCATCATGAACACGCCCTCTTCTGAAACCTCCACGGCCGCCACCGTGCGCATCATCGCCTCGCCCCAGTCCTGGGTGGAGGGCGAGGCCGTCCGCCAGCTTGAGGCCGTGTCGCGCCTGCCCGGGATGCGGCTCGCGGTGGGCCTGCCGGACCTGCACCCCGGCAAGGGCGCTCCGGTGGGCGCGGCCTTTGAATCCGAGGGCTTCCTCTATCCCTACCTCGTGGGCAGCGACATCGGCTGTGGCATGGGGTTGTGGGACGTGGACCTGCTGACGCGCAAGGCGAAGGCGGAGCGGTGGGCGGCGAAGCTGGACCTGGAGGGGCCGTGGGTGGGGGACACGGAGGCGGTGCTCGCGGAGCACGGCGCGAGCGGCACGGGCTTCGAGTCGGCGCTGGGCACGGTGGGCGGCGGCAACCACTTCGCGGAGGTGCAGCGGGTGGAGGAGGTGCACGACGCGCGCGTCTTCGAGGCGCTGGGCCTGCGGGAGGAGCGGCTGCTGCTGCTCGTGCACTCGGGGTCGCGCGGGTTGGGGGAGGCCATCCTGCGCAAGCATGTCGACCGGCATGCCGCGGGCGGACTGGCGGCGGACTCGGACGAGGCGCGCGAATACCTCCAGCGGCATGACGGCGCGGTGCTGTGGGCGAAGGCGAACCGGGCGCTGGTGGCGCAGCGGACGCTGGAGGGGATTGGGGCGACGGGGCGGCGGGTGTTGGACGTGTGCCACAACAGTGTCACCGCGCGGCATGCGGGTGGACGCGTGGGGTGGCTGCACCGCAAGGGCGCGGCGCCGTGGGACGAGGGGCCGGTGGTGATTCCCGGCAGCCGTGGCGCGCTGAGCTATCTGGTGTTGCCGGTGGGCACGGGCGAGCAGAGCGCGTACAGCCTGGCGCACGGCGCGGGACGCAAGTGGACGCGCTCGGCGGCGCGGGAGCGGCTGAAGGAGCGCTTCACGGCGGAGTCGCTGACGCGCACGTTCTTCAAGAGCCACGTGGTGTGCGAGGACCGGGACCTGCTCTTCGAGGAGGCACCGCCGGCCTACAAGGCCATCGACCGCGTGGTGACGGACCTGGTGGAGGCGGGGTTGGTGCGGGTGGTGGCGACGCTGGCGCCGGTGCTCACGTACAAGACGCGAGGCCGCACGGCGGAGTGAGCGGCACGGGGCTGGCACGGGAGGCGCGGGAGGAACCGCCCCTGTGAGGCCCGGAGATGTGGAAGGCCCTGTTGGACCTGGTGTATCCGCCCATGTGTCTGGCCTGCGCGAAGGTGCTGCCGGGCGTGGGCGCGGTGTTCTGCGAGCCATGTGACACGGCGTTGGAGCGGCTGCCGCCGGTGTGTTGCCGGACGTGCGCGGAGCCGGGGGCGTTCCCGGGGAACACCTGTCCGCGTTGCCGGACGGTGCCGCCGCCATTCAGCCGGGCCTGGGCGCCCTTCGCGCACGAGGGGCCGGTGGCGAGGGCCATCCACCGGTTCAAGTACGAGGACCACCCGGACCTCGCGGCGCCGTTGGGGACGCTGCTCGCGGACGAGGCGCGGCGGTTCCTGAGGACCGCGCCGGGGTGCGTGGTGGCGTTGCCGCTGCACGTGCGGCGCTTCCGGAAGCGGCAATACGATCAGGCGCACCTGCTCGCGGGGGAGCTGGCGAAGGCGACGGGGCGGACAGCGCCGGTGGGGTGGCTTGTGCGCACGCGGGAGACGCGCCGGCAGGTGGGGCTGAGTGAAGCGGAGCGCGCGGGCAACGTGGCGGGAGCGTTCGTGGCGTCGCGGGCGGTGAAGGGGCAGGAGGTGTTGCTCCTGGACGACGTGTTCACCACGGGGTCCACCGCGAGGGCCGCCGCTGTCGCTCTGAGAGACGCGGGGGCCACGCGAGTGGAGGTACTGACCCTGGCGAGGGCGTTCACCCTCGCCTGAGGGCCATGGCTCAGAGCTGGGACTTCTTGAGCCGGGCGAGCTCGGCCTCGAGTTCCTGAAAGCGGCGTTCGGCCGCATTCGCGCGCCGGGCTTCCTCGTCCGCGCGCCGGGATTCTTCATCCGCACGCCGGGATTCTTCCTGGGCACGGCGTTGCAGGCTCATCGTCTGGTCTTCCAGGCGTTCGATGAACTCCTCGGAGACCAGCAGTGGTGCATTGCCCGCCCAGAAACGCACGTCCTCGCCCTCGACCTGGAGTTCGAGTCCCAGTACCTCCGAGACGAAGCGTCCGTGCCGGGACTCCATGCGCGTGTAGACGCGCGCATCCGGTGTCGCCAGCCGGTAGCCCTCCAGCGTGAGGCATCCCCCATCGAAGATGAAGTACTCGGGGATTCCCAGACGGGCATACCGGCCCACGTTGAACTCGGCATCCTTCTTCCGGTCGCCCCCGACGTGGATCTCCATCACCCAGTCGAGCCCGTGCCCCTCGTGGCTCACCAGCCACTTCTTCCGGCGATGGTTCTCGACGTCCAGCACGACCAACAGGTCCGGCGCGAACCGGCGCTCCGCCGGGTAATACACCGGCAGCTCCGAGCCCACGTAGGCCTTGCGTCCACGGCGCTTGAAGTAGCCCCGGAGCGCCTCGCGCGCGAGCATCTTGGGTTCCTGATGGCTGTCCCCCTCGGGCATCGCCATCTCTTCGTACGTCACCTCACCCGGCAGCGTTGCCACCACCCGGTCCCGCTCCGCCTGCCCCATCCGATCCCATTCTTCCTGCGAAGGCGCCCGGGGGAAGGCGTCTCCAACCTTGTCGGTATGACGTCCCATGACCTCAAGCCTGCGTCGGGTAGGCCCCATGGTCAATCACCCCCGCGCGGGCTCTGAGCAAGCAACGCGCCAGGGAATACTCGTACCGGCGTCCAGGCTTCGCGGCGAATGACCTCGAATCAGCGCGTCTTCGCCGTCTCCAGCGCGAGCGCCTCGCTCCGCAACTGCGCGTCCAGCCAGAACGTCCCGCCCGGCACGAGCGAGGCCACGAAGGCCACGGCGATCCGCTTCACGCCCCAGCGGTATTCGATGGCCGCCATCATCAGCGTGTAGAGGTACGCCATGAACAGCACCCCGTGCGCCATGCCCACCACGCGCACGCCCTGGGGCATGTTCATCACGTACTTCAGCGGCATGGCGATGAGCAGCAGCACCAGGAAGGACAGGCCTTCCCAGAAGGCGACGGCGCGGAAACGGCCCAGGGCGGTCTTCAGCATGACGTCCTCTCTCCTCCGCACCATCCCCTGCCGTCAAGGGACCCGGCCACCGCGACCGCGCCTGCCCGCTCCCCAGCCACGCACCGGATGTCGGAAGCATCACGCCCGGCGCCTTCCTCCACCCGTCCACCCCCGGAGGCTGTTATCCCCCCGAGCGTGGACCCCACCTCGATGAACTCCTCCCTCCCCGCCCTCGCACGCGAGGCCGCCGAGGCGCCGGCCGCCGCCCGCCGCCAGCTCGAACGCTGCCGCGACACCTTCGCCTACCTGGGCGCCCGCCTGCGCCGCACGCCTCCCCGCTTCGTCGTCACCTGCGCGCGAGGCAGCTCCGACCACGCGGCCGTCTACGGCAAGTACCTCATCGAGACCGCACTGGGCCGCGCCGTCGCCTCGCTGGGCCCCAGCGTCGCGTCCGTCTACAACACGCGCTCCCTGGACCTGCGCGACGCGCTCTTCATCGCCGTGTCCCAGTCCGGCCAGAGCCCCGACCTGCTGCGCATGACCGAGGCCGCCCGAGCGGGAGGCGCCGTCGTGCTGGGCTTCATCAACGACGAAGCCGCTCCGCTCGCCGCGCTGTGCGACGTGCGCATCCCGCTGTCCGCCGGCCCCGAGCACAGCGTCGCCGCCACCAAGTCCTATCTGCTCTCCGGGCTCGCCTTCCTCCAGCTCGCCGCGCACTGGTCGGACTCCGCGGAGCTGCATGACGCCGCCCGGCGGCTCCCAGACGCGCTGGAGGCCGCGGGGAAGCTCGACTGGTGGCCGGCGCTCGCGACGCTCAAGGACGCCAGCAGCCTCTATGTCGTCGGCCGGGGCAGCGGCCTGGGCGCCGCGCTGGAGATGGCCCTCAAGCTCAAGGAGACCTGCCGTCTGCACGCGGAGGCCTTCAGCACCGCGGAGGTCCTCCACGGGCCGCTCGGGCTGGTGCGGCCGGGCTTCCCCGTGCTCGCGCTGGGGCAGGAGGACAACGCCGCGCAAGGCACCCGCGACGTCGTGCAGCGCATGGTCGAGCTGGGCGCGAACGTCCACACCGCCCTGCCCGTCCCCGGCGCGCAGGCCCTGCCCACGCTGCCGGACGTTCCCGCGGCCATCGCGCCGCTCTGCCAAGTGCAGAGCTTCTACTTCGCGGTGCACCAGCTCGCGACGGCGCGAGGCCTGGACCCGGATGCGCCCGCGCACCTGCGCAAGGTCACGGAGACCGTGTGATGCCCACCGTCCTCCAGGGCGCCCATGTCTTCACCGGGGACCAGGTCCTCGAAGGTCACGCCGTCGTCATCGAGGACGGGACCGTCCATGCCGTGGTGCCCCGGGCCGGGCTCCCCACCGGCGCCACCGTGCACACGCTGCCGGAGGACGCGCTCCTGGTCCCCGGCTTCGTGGACGTGCAGGTCAACGGCGCGGGCGGCGTGCTCTTCAATGACACGCCCACCGAGGAGGCCGCGCTCGCCATCGCCTCCGCCATGCGCACGTGCGGCACCACGGGCCTGCTCCCCACCTTCATCACCGACGACGCCGCCCGCATGCGCGAAGCCTGCGAGGCCGCGCTCACCGCCACCGCGCGCCCCGGCAGCGGCGTCCTCGGCATCCACCTGGAGGGCCCCTTCATCAGCCGCGAGCGCGCCGGTGTCCACGTGCCCGCGTTCATCCGCACGCCCGACCCTCGCGACCTCGACTACCTCACCACCCTGCCCCGCCGCTTCGCCGCGCACGGCGGCCGCGTGCTGATGACGCTCGCTCCCGAGTGCGTGGACGACGCCACCCTGCGCCGCCTCGCCAGCTCCGGCGTCGTGCTCAGCGCGGGCCACACCGCCGCCACCAGCGAGCGCGCCACCCAGGCCCTGCAATCCGGCGTGCGAGGCTTCACCCACCTGTTCAACGCCATGCCCCCGGTGATGAACCGCCAGCCCGGCCCCGTCGTCGCCGCGCTCACCCATGACGACGCGTGGTGCGGCGTCATCGCGGACGGCGTGCACGTGCACGCGGACAACCTGCGCCTGCTCCTCAAGGTCAAACCGCCGGGCAAGGTGTTCCTCGTCACGGACGCCATGCCGCCCGTCGGCACGCCCGTCACGTCCTTCACCCTCCAGGGACGCGCCATCCTGCGTCGCCACGGCCGCCTGGAGACGGAGGACGGCACGCTCGCGGGCGCGGACATCGACCTCACGGCGGCCGTGCGCCACTGCGTCCAGGCGCTCGGCGTCCCCCTGGAGGAGGCGCTGCGAATGGCCTCACTTCACCCCGCCACCTTCATGGGACTGCATGGCCACCGGGGACGCATCGCCCCCGGGCATCGCGCGGACCTCGTGCTGTTGAAGCCGGACCTTTCCGTCCACACCACCTGGGTCGGCGGGCAGGCGAAATCCAAAGCCAGCCATTAACCCGGAAAAATGGGTGCGTGACTCCTTCCGCGTGTACCGCAGGCGAGGAGAACACGAATGCGTCGTAGCAAATGGATTGTGGGCCTGGTGGCGTCCGCGCTGACCGTCGCCGGCTGTGGTCAGGAGTCCTTCGCCCCCGGGGCCGAGGGCCCGGGCAGCGTGATGAAGGCACCACTGGAGGCCGCGTGGGCCGTGGGCGTCGCCTACGCCGTGGGCACGCGCGTCATCTACGAAGGCCGCGTCTATGAATGCCGTCAGGCCCACACGTCCCAGGCGGACTGGACGCCCACGGCCGTGCCAGCGCTGTGGCTGGACCTGGGCCCCGTCACGGGCGGCGGCGACACCACCGCGCCCGTCGTCACCGCGTCGAGCAGCAGCACGAGCGTCACCGCCGCGGGCTCCATCACCGTCTCCGCGAGCGCCACGGACAACGTGGGCGTGACCCGGATGGAAATCCTGGAGAACGGCACGCTCGTCGCCACCGCGTCCTCGTATACGCGCAGCTTCTCCGGCTCCGGGCAGAACGGCACGTACACGTACACCGTGAAGGCGTACGACGCCGCCGGCAACGTGGGCTCGAAGACGGTCACCGTCACCGTCGCCATCCCCTCCAACGGCGACACCACCGCCCCCGTCGTCACCGCCAGCGCTAGCGCGTCGCGCATCACCGCCGCGGGCTCCTTCACCGTCTCCGCGAGCGCCACGGACAACGTGGGCGTGACGAAGCTCGAGATCCTGGAGAACGGCACGCTCGTGGCCACCGCGTCGTCGTTCACGCGCGCCATCTCCACGTCCGCGCAGAACGGCACGTACACGTACACCGTGAAGGCCTACGACGCCGCGGGCAACGTGGGCACGAAGACGGTGATCGTCGTGGTGGAGCTGCCCGGCACGCCTCCGCCGGGCGGCAAGCGCATCGTCGGCTACTTCACCGCGTGGGGCATCTACGCCCGCAACTACCAGGTCTCCCACGTCCCGGCGTCGAAGCTCACGCACATCAACTACGCCTTCTCCAACATCTCCCCGGACGGCAAGTGCATCCTCGGGGACGCGTTCGCGGACATCGACAAGGGCTTCGGCTTCCCCGGCGAGTGGGACCCGGGCGCGCTGCGCGGCAACTTCCGCGCGTTCAAGGAGCTGAAGAAGACGAACCCGCACCTCAAGCTGCTCATCTCCATTGGCGGCTGGTCCTGGTCCAAGTACTTCTCCCAGGTCGCCGCCACCGCCGCGTCGCGCACCGCGTTCGTGAAGTCCTGCGTGGACCTGTACGTGAAGGGCCAGTTCCCCGGCGTCACCCCGGCCAACGGCGTGGGCGTGTTCGACGGCATCGACGTGGACTGGGAGTACCCCACCGGCGGCGGCCTGCCGGACAACATCAGCAGCCCCGCGGACAAGGTGAACTACACCCTGCTCATGCAGGAGTTCCGCACCCAACTGGCCGCCGTGACGGCGCAGACGGGCCAGCCGTACCTGCTCACCATCGCGTCCGGCGCGTCACCGGACCTGCTCGCCAACAAGCAGGAGACCGTGAAGCTGGCCGGCATCCTCGATTGGATCAACGTGATGTCCTACGACTACCACGGCGCCTTCGAGAGCACGGTCAACTTCCACTCCGCGCTGGACCGCGTGACGGGCGACCCGGGCGCCAACGACGGCTTCTACACGGACGGCTCCATCAGCAAGATGCTCCAGTTGGGCGTGCCCGCGTCGAAGATCGTCGTCGGCGTGCCCTTCTACGGCCGCGGCTGGGGCAACGTGCCCAACGTGAACAACGGCCTGTTCCAGTCCGGCGTCCCCACCAAGGGCACCTGGGATGACGGCCAGTCCGGCCTCACCGGCGTGTTCGACTACAAGGACCTCAAGGCCCACTACGAGCGCGCGGGCTCCGGCTACACGAAGTTCTTCCACCCGGAGAGCAAGCAGGCCTACGTCTACAGCCCCACGACGAAGGTGTGGGTCGCCTACGACGACCCGCAGAGCCTCAACGCCAAGTCGGACTACATCCTGTCCAAGGGGCTGGGCGGCGCGATGTTCTGGGAGCTGAGCGGCGATGACGGCAGCCTCGTCGACACGCTCTACAACAAGCTCCACTGACGCCAGGCCCCCAACCAGGGGCACCCACACCGGGGCCGGCACGGGCAGCACGCCCGCGCCGGCCCTGTGCGTTTTCGTGCCCTGGCCTTCACGGGCCCACCCCGCCCCACATCGGTCCGGCATAGAGTGGGGCGCGGATGGGTTGCCTGCCCGCCGTCCGGGGCCGCATGCAGGGGAAGGCCGTGACGGGTCCACCTGTTCACTGGCGTCACCACCCCCTGCCTGCCCCCGGGCGCCGCCGATACTCGAGGAGAACGGATGTCGCGTTTCACATCGCTGGCCGCACTAGTCGTGCTCACCTGCCCCGTGCTGGGGCTCGCGAAGCCGAACGCGGACGACCGGGCCCGCGAGTACGCGGCCGAGGCCGTCAAGGCCGCCAACTCGCCGCGCGGCGGCGCCGCGCTCCTGCGCATGCACGCGCTGGTGGATGACGTGGAGGACCTCACCCCGCTGGTGAGCACCTACCAGCAGATTGCGTCCCGCCGCACGTCGGACGTGAACACGCGCACCACCGCCCAAATCCTGCTCATGGACGCGGAGCGCTCGCGCGGCCGGATGGTGCGCGCCAACGAGGTCCGCCAGTGGCTGGGCTTCGTCAACGACTACTACGTCGTGGGCGGCTTCGAGAACGAGGGCAAGGCCGGCTGCGACACGGACTTCGGTCCGGAGGCCGCCAACCTGGACCTCACCGCGCGCTACCCCGGCGCCAAGGGCCACGAGGCCACCTGGCGCAAGCTGTCCGTCACGTCCGCGGACGGCTACGTGGACCTGGCCACCGCGGTGCGCCCCAACAAGGAGTCCGTGGCGTACGCGCTCACCTGGCTGGAGGTGCCGCAGGACACGCGCGTGCCGCTGGCCCTGGGCACCTCCGGCGGCTACCGCCTGTGGGTGAACGGGCAGCTCGCGTCCAAGGAGGACCGCTACAACCTGCCGCGCCCAGACCAGACGCGCGTGTCGGTGAAGCTCAAGAAGGGCCTCAACCGCGTGCTGGTGAAGGTGTGCCAGGAGTCCGGCCCGCTGGGCTTCTACCTGCGCTCGGAGTCCGCGTCCGCCCGCGCCTCGCTGCCCGCCAAGGCCCCCGCCCTGGAGCGCATGCCCGCGCCCGCGCCGCAGCCCCTGCCCACGCTGACCTCCTCGCTGCGCGCGCTGGTGGAGAAGAACCCGAACGACGCGGCCCTGCGCGGCGACTACGCCCAGGTGCTGTCCTTCTTCCGCGCGTATGACGAGCGCGAGCACACCGCCAGCGCCGAGGCCGCGCTCGCCGCGGAGAGCGCCCCCAACGACGCGCGCCTCCAGGTGCTGGCCGCCAACACCCAGACGGACGACCTCAACGAGCGCCGCCGCTTCCTGGAGGCCGCCGTGAAGGCGGACCCCACCTACGCCCCCGCGCGCCTGGCGCTGGCGGACCATGAGATGGACCGCGGCCACCCGGAGCGCGTGCAGCCGCTGCTCGCCCCCCTCCTGGAGGTGGAGGACGGCCGCAACGTGCCGGGCGCGCGCCTGCTGCTCGCCCGCGCCGCGGAAGCCCTGGGCGAGCGCGCCCGGGCGCACGCGCTGATTGAAGAGGCCTTCCGCCAGCAGCCCCGCGTGCCCCGCGTGGTGCGCGTGGCCGCCGCGGCGTCCCGTCAACTGGGCCGCGCCCAGGAGGCCATGGACCGCATGCGCGTGGTGCTGGCGCTGCGCTACGACGACACCAACACCCGCCGCCAACTGGCCTCCATGCTCGCGGACGCGGGCAAGGTGGACGCCGCCGAGCGCGAGTACGCGAAGCTCACCGACCTGAACCCCTTCGACAACGGCAGCCGCGTGCGGCTGGCGGAGCTGAAGGCCGCCAACGGCGCCGTGGAGGAGGCCACCGCCCTCTTCACGGAGGCCAAGGCGCTCTCCCCGGATGAGCCGGAGGTGTACGAGCGCGAGGGCCGCGCGCTGCTCGCCGCCGGCCAGCGCGAGCCCGCCCTGGCCGCCTTCGAGAAGTCGCTGGCGCTGCGCCCGCAGAACCCCGGCCTCAAGGAGGCCCTGCGCACGCTCAAGGGCGAGTCCGAGAGCGCGGGCACCCAGTACCTGGTGGACGCGAAGCCCCTGTCCAAGGAGGCCGAGGGCTACGTGCACGAGGACGCCCTGTACCTCGTGGACAACACCTACGTGCGCGTGCAGAAGAGCGGCCTGTCCAGCCGCCTGCAGCAGATGGTGGTGCGCGTGTACAACCAGCGCGGCGTGGACGCGTTCCGCAGCGTGCCGGTGACGTACTCGCCGGACCGCCAGGAGGTGCGCGTGCTGCGCGCCCGCGTGACGAAGCCGGACGGCTCCGTGGTGGACAGCTACGGCGACGCGGACCGCAACATCAACGAGCCGTGGACGGGCATGTACTACGACGCCCGCGCGCGCATCCTGTCGTTCCCGTCGCTGGCCGCCGGTGACACGCTGGAGCTCACCTACCGCCTGGACGACACCGCGCAGGACAACCTGCTGTCCGACTACTGGGGCGACGTGGAGAGCGTGCAGGGCACCTACCCGAAGGTGCGCTTCCAGTACGTCGTGGACATGCCCCAGGAGCGGCCGCTGTACTGGAACAAGAGCCGCCTGGCCGGCGTGGACCAGCGGCAGGAGTCCCCCGAGTCCGGCCGCACCGTGTACCGCTTCGGCGCGAAGCACGTCTCCAAGGTGGTGCCGGAGCCGGGCATGCCGGGCTGGGCGGAGGTCGCCCAGAACCTGCACATCTCCACGTACAAGACGTGGGACCAGGTGGGCCACTACTGGTGGGGCCTGGTGCGTGACCAGCTCCAGCCCAACGCGGAGCTGAAGGCCACCGTGGACCAGGTGCTCACCGGCGTGGACCGCAAGGACCAGCTCGCCGTGGTGCGCGCCATCTATTCGTTCGTCGTCACCAACACCCGCTACGTGGCGCTGGAGTTCGGCATCCACGGCTTCAAGCCGTACCGGGTGGACCGCGTGCTCGCGCGCCGCTTCGGCGACTGCAAGGACAAGGCGAGCCTCATCCACTCCATGCTGAAGGTGGCGGGCGTGGACAGCCGGCTGGTGCTCCTGCGCATGCGCAACCTGGGCTCGCTGGACGCGGAGCCCGCGTCGCTGGCGGCCTTCAACCACGCCATCGCGTACGTGCCCAAGTTCGACCTGTACCTGGACGGCACGGCGGAGTTCCACGGCGCCAGGGAGCTCCCGTCCGCGGACCGCGTGGCCAACGTGCTGGTGGTGGACCCCAACGGCACCAGCAACTTCCTCACCACGCCGGAGGCGAAGGCGGAGGACAACAAGACGACGCTGGCCATGGACGTGGCGCTGCGCCCGGACGGCGGCGCGGACGTGAAGGGCCAGAGCAGCGTGTCCGGCCAGTCCGCGCCGGACTACCGCCGCGCCTACCGCCCGGAGTCCACGCGCAAGTCCACCTTCGAGCGCGCCTGGGCGCAGAGCTTCCCCGGCCTCACCGTGCGCGAGGTGAAGCTCAGCGACACCACCCGCCTGGATGACGACGTGACGCTGGACTTCCACATGGGCATCCCGCGCTACGCGGAGGTGCTGCCCGGCGGCAGCCTGCGCTTCCTGCCCTTCGGCACGGGGCGCACGTACCAGCAGGCCTACGCGTCGCTCGCCGAGCGCCGCTTCGACCTGGTGATGCAGAGCCCCTGGGTGAACACCTTCAAGCTGCGCTACACGCTGCCCGGCGGCTACACCGTGGCGGACATGCCGCAGGCGGTGGAGGAGACCACCCCGTTCGGCCGCGTGAAGCTCAGCTACCGCGTGGAGAACGGCGCGCTCATCGCCGACGGTGAGGTGGCCCTCTCCGTCGCCCGCATCAAGGCGGACGAGTACCCCCGGTTCCGTGAGTTCCTGGGCCGCGTGGACCGCGCCTTCGGCCGCCGCATCCTGCTCCAGGGGCCGGGGCAGAAGACGGCTTCGCGGTAATCGCCGACACTCGCGACGCCTGCCGGGTGTCGCGGGAGCACGGAGGGCTTGACCCGGACGCGGCCCTCCGTGCTTAAGCAGATGCATGCACCCTGCACGCGCGCTCGTCCTTGGCTGCTTGCTGCTGGCGACGGTCGCCACCGCGGCTCCCGTCGTCCAGGTCCCCGAAGGCGGGCGGGCGGTGGAGGTCATCCCCAAGGGCGTGCTGTGCGGCCCCGTGCGCGGCGGCTGGGTGCTGGGGCCGGAGGGCCGCACGCTCAAGCCGCCCACGCGCGCGGATGAGACCAGCCGCACGCTGGAGCTGAAGGTCGCCGCGGACGAGGCCTCCTGCGCCACGGCCACCGACACCGTGGTGGTGGTGGCCACCGGGCCCTTCCCGCGCATCGACAGCGCCTCCACCACGTTCTATCCGGACGACGGGCGCCTGGAGCTCAAGGGCACCGGCCTGAAGAACGTGGCCATCGCCTGGTCCGGGACGCCCCGGGGCGTGGATCCGAAGACGCTCTCGCTGGAGGGACAGGACGTCTGCATGGAGCCCAACGGCCCCAACGAGTGCGCCGTCCCGCTGACGCCCGGCCTGCCCACGGACGCGGCGCTGTCGTGGATCCCCGCCTACGGCCGCAGGGGCGCGGACGTGACGACGTACGACGCCAACGGGCGCTTCCTGGACGACGAGTACTTCCGCCTGCGCCCCGGCCGCACCGTGCTCACGCGGCCCCTGGTGCAGTCCTCCGGCGTGGACCTGTCCAAGGGCCCCGGCTACGCGGCGGTGACGCACTCGGAGGCCATCGCGTCCGTGGACTGCGGCACCGCGAGGTGCGAGGTGACCGAGGGCGCCGTGTCCATCCGCAACGTGCCGGGGCTGAACCCCACGGTGGCGCTGCGCCTGCGGCTGGTGCCGCGCGTGTTCTTCGCGAAGGGGGACGCGCTGGAGACGTCCTTCTCGGAGACGCTGCCCGTGCTCGCGTGCCCCATCTCCGCGGTGGAGGGCACGGTGCTGCGCGACGCGGAGAACTCCGGGCTGGTGATGCGCCTGGACGCGTCCTGCGCGCACGACCCGCGCGGCCTCTTGTGGACGGTGAACGGCGCGCGCGTGCGCGTGGAGCGCGTGGTGAAGGCGCAGGACGGCACGTACGTGCTGCTGCGCACCAGCGGCACCAACGAGCCCCAGGTCGTCGTCACCGCCATCACGTCGCGCGTGGACGGCACGGTGGTGGCGTCGGAGACGGCGGACACGCAGGCCGCGCCCGTCCCCCGCGCGACCCTGGAGCTGCCGGGCCACGGCGCCATCGACTTCGTGCCCACCAACCGCCCCGCGGAGGTGACGGTGGCGTCCAACGGCGGCCTGGGCCGCTTCGTGCTGCGCCCGCTGGGCGGGGCCTACACCGTGACGGTGCGCGAGTCCGCCACGCTCATCCAGGGCGAGGCGACCTCCGGCGGCTTCGTGTCGCTGCGCTTCGGCTACCGGCTGCCCACGCTGCCGGCGGAGCTGGCCACGTCCGACCTGTTCCTCACCGACGAGCGCGTGCAGCGCGCGGTGCGCGAGGCCAGCGTGCCCACCAACGTGGAGAACCTGGTGGAGCTCATCTGCGCGGACAAGGAGGGCAACGACGAGAAGCTCTCCCCCAGCCGCCCGCACCGGCTGGAGTACGCCATGCGCAACACCTGCCGCGTCGTCGTCCACCGCGAGCGCCTCACGCCGGAGGAGGGCAACCAGGAGATCACCCTGCGCATCACCGTGACGAAGTCGGACGGCTCCGTGCGCGGCGAGAGCAGCGTGGATCAGCGCCTGTTCCTGCGCCCCAAGGGCGAGATGCGCGTCATCCCCGTGCAGGGCAACCTGGGCCAGTACGACCGCATCCTCGTGCAGGTGGCGCACGTCGCGGACGAGTCCCGCTACGCCCTCTCCACGGTGGACCGCACGGGCCTGCCGTCCGCGCAGTGGACCGCCATCGTGCGCGGCGGCATGTTCCGCCTCTACACCATGGCCACCATCCCCGCGGGCCTCTACCGCGCGACGCAGCCCACGGGGCAGTTGGCCATCAACTTCGGCGTGCTGTCGCGCCTGGCGCTGCTCAACAACGAGGGCCAGGAGCGCCTGCTGGGCATCGAGATGGGCCTGATGGGCCTGGGCCTGGTGCCGCAGTCGGGGGAGATCCAGTTCCCGCCCACGCTCGCGGCCGTGCTGGGCCTGGGCCTGCGGGTGCCCATCGGGCCGGGCGCGGCGGTGGGCGCGCAGGCGTGGATCGCCCGCGAGTTCCGGGGCGACATCACCCGGCGCACCAGCGGCGACCCCAACACCGACACCGTGGTGCCCTCCAGCAAGTGGTCCTTCATCTTCGGACCCAGCATCTCCGTGGGCAACGTGGGCTTCAACCTCTGAAGCCCGCGCCGCGCCGCCGGGGCTACTTCCCGAGCAGCGCCTTCAGGAAGCGCCGCACCTCCGGCGGCCCCTCCACGCGGTAGCCCGCGCGCGAGTGCTTGTTGCCCGCGTGCACGGTGATGCCGCCCGGGGGCACCGCGGCGAACAGGTCCTCGTCCGTGACGTCGTCGCCCAGGGCCACCACGCGCACGTCCGGCGCCTCCTGCTTGAGCACCTCCGGCACCACGCGGCCCTTGTTGACGCCCCGGGGCCGCACCTCCACCACCCGGTCCCCGGGCAGGATGTGCATGGGCTCCTGGGAGAACTTCTCGAAGAGCAGCAGGCGCAGCTCGCGCGCCTGGAGCGCGCCGAACTCCGCGTCCACCTTGCGGTAGTGCCACGCGAGCGACGCCGTCTTCTCCTCCACGAACGAGCCCGTCACCCGCGCCGCGAACGTGTCCAGCACGGACTTCACCTTCGGCTTCCACTCGAAGGACACGCCCGGCAGCGCCTGCCACGGCTGGCCCCGCCGCATGCGCGACCACAGGCCGTGCTCCGCGTGCAGCCCCGCGGGCAATTCGCCGAACCACGCCTCCAGCGTGTCGCGCGGGCGGCCGCTCACCAGGTGCACGGACAGGTCCGGCCGGGCGCACAGCTCCTGGAGCAGCGTCATCAGCTCCGCGTCCGGCGCGGCCAGCTCCGGCGTGGGGGCGAAGCCCACGAGCGTGCCGTCGTAGTCCAGGAACAGCACCTTGCGGCCCGGCCCCTTCAGCTTCTCCACGGCGAGCATGCCGTCCGGCAGCGGCGGCTTCTCCTCCACCGAGGCCAGCCCCTGGAGCCGGTCCAGGAAGCTGGCCACCCACCAGTGCACGTCCCGCGTCTTCACGCCCGCGCGCAGGGCGCGCATGCGCTCCTTGCGCTCGGGGGCGGGCATCTCCAGCGCCTGCTCGATGGCGTCCGCCATGCCCTCCACGTCGTAGGGGTTCACCAGCAGCGCGTCGCGCATCTCCGACGCCGCGCCCGCGAACTCGCTGAGCACCAGCACGCCGTCCTCGTCCGGGCGGGCCGCGCAGAACTCCTTGGCCACCAGGTTCATGCCGTCGCGCACGGGCGTCACCAGCATCACGTCCGCGCCCCGGTAGAGGCTCACCAACTGCCTCTCGTTGAGCGAGCGGTAGAGGTAGTGCACGGGCGTGCTGTGCACGGTGCCGTAGAGGCCGTTGATGCGGCCCACGATTTCGTCCACCGTCTCGCGGTACTCGGCGTAGGCCTGCACCTGCGTGCGGCTGGGCACGGCCACCTGGATGAAGCGCAGGCGCCCGCGCAGGGACGGCTGCCGCTCCAGCACGCGCTGCACCGCGAGCAGGCGCCGGGGAATCCCCTTGGTATAGTCCAGCCGGTCAATGCCCACGAGCAGCCGCTCGCCGCGCGCGCGCTCCTGGAGCGTCTTCACCTCGTCCAGCACGCCGGGCTCGCCCGCCAGCGTCTCGAAGGCGGTGGCGTCGATGCCCATGGGGAAGGCGCCCACGCGCACCTCGCGCCCCTGGAAGAGGACGCGGTCGATGTCCGTGTCCAGCCCCAGGTGCCTGAGCAGCGTGCCGGAGAAGTGCCGCACGTAGCTCACCGCGTGGAAGCCGATGAGGTCCGCGCCCAGCAGGCCCTTGAGCAGCTCCCCGCGCCGGGGCAGCGTGCTGAAGATTTCGGAGGACGGGAACGGGATGTGGTGGAAGTAGCCGATGCGCGCGTGCGGCAGGCGCTGGCGCAGCATCCCGGGCACCAGCATGAGCTGGTAGTCGTGCACCCAGATGGTGTCGCCCGGCTGGTAGTGCTTCGCGGCCAGGTCGGCGAAGCGCTCGTTCGCCTTGCGGTAGGCGTCCCAGTCCCGGTCCTGCCGGGGGACGCGGTCCAGCATGTAGTGACACAGCGGCCAGAGCACCCGGTTGGAGTAGCCCTCGTAGAAGCGGCTGACCTCGCTGGCGGACAGGTACAGCGGCACGCAGCGCAGGTCCGCCAACTGCTTCTCCACCTGCGCGCGCTGGGCGTCCGTCAGACGGGAGACATCCCCGGGCCAGCCGATCCACATGCCCCCGGAGCGCTCATGCGGGCGGCTGAGCCCGGTGGCGAGCCCCCCGGCGCTGCGCACCACGGAGACAGCATCCTTCTCCGCCTTGACGGTGACGGGAAGACGGTTCGAAACGAGCAGGAGTCGAGCCATAGACCCACTAGCTCTATTCACCCCTTCCGGGAATGGCTACCGCCTTCTGTGCCTGGCTGACGTTTATGGGCCCCTGGCCCGCCCGGGCCCAGCCGAGCCGGACCAGCAGCGCGGGCTCCCTGCCCGCCTTCCACACGAACGCATCCAACACGTAGTGCGTGGCCTGCGGCAGCGCGAGCAGGGGCACCACGAGCGCCAGCACATCCGACTCCAGGACAGGGCCCATGTCTCCGAACAACACCGGGCGGTCGTGCCACACCAGCACGTCCCACAACCCCTCCTCCAGGAGCGCCAGCCCCGCGAGGAACAGCAGGAAGCCCGGCAGCCCCGCGCGCAGGAGCACGCCCCACTCGCCGAAGCCCCCTTCCGCGTGGCGCCCGCGCGCGTAGCGGAACAGCAGCGCGAAGTACGGCACGCCGTGCAGCACCACGTTCATCACCGTGAACGCGAAGTCGTCCCGCGCCAGCACGATGCCGCCGAACCACGCCACCCACGTGGCCGCCACCAGCAGCACCTTGCCGGCCTGCACGCCTTCGCCGCGCGCGATGCGCAACGCCTGGAAGCCGGCCCACAGCGTGAGCACCGCCGCGTGCGCGCCCAGCGCCGCGGTGCCCACCCACCGGGGGAGGCCGGAGAGGAAGTCGTTCTCCACGAACCACCAGAAGGCGCGGGGCAGGTTCGCGTGCCACCACACGACGGGGCCCAGCGTGGCGGCGTAGACGGCCGCGGCGTCCAGGCGCCGCTCGAAGGCGGACGCGCGCGCCTTGCGGTCATAGAGCGCCACCCAGCCGTACTGCTGGCGGATGAAGTGGAACAGCGCCACGTACGCGAACAGGCTCCAGAACGCGGCCGGGGACACCATGTAAGCGAAGACGCCCGCCGTGTACGCGGCGAGCGGCGCGCCCACGTAGAGGCCCGGGCGGCGCGACACCTCCTCGCCGTCCAGGTACGTGCGGAACAGCGTGGACCAGACGTGCGCCACGTCCACGCCCACCACGAACAGCAGCCACGCCCACGCGGGCGTGTCCCCCGCCGCCCCCAGCCACGGCGCGGCCAGCACGAAGGCCACGGACAGCAGCGCGCTGCCGGCGAACACGGTGAGGTCCACGCCAGGGCCGAACAGCCAGGCCTGCGCGGGCGAGAGGAGACGGGGCATCGGGACGCGGAGCCTACCAGCCCTCCCGCGTCCCCGGACGAAGCGCGCCCGGACGGAGCCTCACAAGGAGTCCGCCTAGTTTCTACCCTGCATGCCGGAAACCGGTACGCCCTGGGGTAGCGTTCCCACGTGGGAGGTCACGCATCCTTGTTCCAACCTTTCAAATTGGCCCTGGTGCTCGCGCTCGCAGCGGGAGCGGCGGCGCACGCAGAGGCGTCACCTGGGGGCCGCGTCAGACGGGAACGGCCTGTCACTGTC
The DNA here is from genome assembly GCF_020036995.1 of Corallococcus sp. AS-1-12. Classification (NCBI taxonomy): domain Bacteria; kingdom Pseudomonadati; phylum Myxococcota; class Myxococcia; order Myxococcales; family Myxococcaceae; genus Corallococcus; species Corallococcus sp. AS-1-12. The sequence continues at coordinate 72,951 of NZ_JAIQDD010000007.1, forward strand.
GCGAGGACCGCGGGTGAACCGCTGCCCGTGGTCCACGTCACCCAGGACACACCGACGCTGCTCCTGTTCCCTTCACCGATTCAGCGGAAGTCCCTCACCTTCGACGAGTCGCGGATCCGCGTCCTGGATGCAGGGGAGCGGTCGGTCATCGTTCAAGCCGTGTCGGACCTCCGGGAGGACGAACGGCAGGTGATGGGTGTCTTCTTCGCGGACGGCGGTACACCCGCGAGAGCCGCCTTCTCGCTGGTGACCGTCCCGGCCGAGGTGGACACGCGGATCGATGTGCAGCGGCCCCAACCGCCGGACGTCGCTTGCCAGAACGGACCTCAAGCCAGGGTGCCACAGCCGGAGGACTTCGTGCTGCTGGGCTACGTGGACGGGATGGGCGTCACGACCTCCAAGGTCCACGCGGTCGAGCCCGGCTCGCAGGGGCTTTCTTCCTCCAAGGCCATGTCCTTCCGCGGCAAGGGATGGGTGCTGGTGGATGTCCGCGTCTTCAACGAGGTCGACCGGCCCTCCTGGACGCCGCGAGAAGCACTGTTGGTAGGCCGGGGGGGAGGCCCCCTGAGGGCACGGCTTGTGAACGTCCAAGAGGGCGCGATTCCACCAGGAGAGGAGCGGCGGGTGCTCGTGATTGCGAACACACAAGAGGTGGAGCCCCGCCTCATGTTCACCCTGGAGGTACGCGGGGACGGGGGACGTACCCTCACCATCCCCGAGGTGCGCTTTCCAAGACCTGCTCCAGGAGAAGTTCAATGACCGCGACCCTGCTCAGGCTGCCGTCGGGCGCCGTCGTGGACGGATGGCGCGTCTCGGGCGAACTCGGCAATGGAGGGTTCGCCGTCGTCTATCTCGTGGAGAAGAACGGCAAGCAATGCGCGCTCAAGATCGCGCGCCACCGTGAAGCCAGCGGGGACTACAAGCAGACCCACGCCCGCATGCTGCGCGAGTTGACGGCGCTCCTCCTGCTGGATCATCCCAACATCATCGGACACCGGGGCTACGGATACGCAGAGAGTGGCAACGCCTACATCGCACTCGATTACGTGGAGGGCTGGACGCTGGCGGAATGGAAGGAGCGCAAGCACCCCACGGTGCGTGAGCTCATGCGGGTCTTCGAAAAGCTATGCGCCGCGCTGTCCTATATGCACGGCCGGGGCGTGCTTCATCGCGACTTGAAGCTGAGCAACGTCCTGGTCCGCAAGAGCGACGGTGAGCCCATCATCATCGACTTCAGCTGTGCGACCTACACGCTGGCCGACGAACTGACGGACGGGGGGCTGCCTCCGGGAACGGACCGCTTCCGGGCCCCAGAGCAGTTCCAGTTCCTGCGTGAGCACAGGAATGAGCAGCGGGCGCGTTACGACTTCAAGGTGGCGGACGAAATCTTCGCGGTCGGAGCCATGGTCTATGAGCTGCTGACGGATCCGCGCCCGACAGGGTTCAACGGGCGCTTTTCGCTGAACAGCCCCGTTGCGACACCGCCCGCTGCGCGTGCGGTCAATGCCCGCGTCCCCGAAGCGTTGAGCGATCTCGTCGAGGATCTTCTCTCGCGCGACCCCAAGCGGCGCCCGGCCGACACCGAAACGCTGCGTCGCGAACTCGCGGAACTGCTTGCCTCGCCCGGCGACGACTACGACGTGCCGGCGCATGCACCCTCGGAGCAGCGTCAGGTTGAACCGGTTGACCGCGCCTCGCCTACCGGCATGGCGCCGCCGCCCCATGCGTCTCCACACACGCGGCACGTCAGCCTGAGGCCAGGCTCCCACCGCGGGGGGCGAAGGCTCGCGGTCGTCGTCGCGGGCATCGCGCTCGCCGCCGCTGTGGCCTATGGGTTTCGTCCCGGAGCATGGCCCCCGCACGCGCCGCCCGCCGTTGCCACGCCGCCGTCCTCCGGGGCCTCTCGTTCCGCGCCGTCCAGTCTCTCCGCCCCTGGTATGTCACCCGCTGGCGGGACGCCCGTATCCACGCCGGACCCCGCAGTCACCGCCGCCCTCAAGGAAGGTTCACCCGTGAAGACCCCACCCCTCGAAGCGACAACCCCAGGACGCACCTCTCGCAGGCAGAAGCGCCCTCTGGGGGCCGTCGAGTGCTCCTCCCTGTCGCTTGTCGCGGCGCTGGCGGCGGGTTGCCCTGGTTCCCAGATTCGCCCGGAGTCGTTCACGTGCCCAGCCGGTGCGGAACGGGCCATGCGGGAGGAACTCCACTGGGAAGTGGGCGAAAGCTTCCTGGTCATCCCGGACGACCGCTACACCACGAGTGACGCCCCCTGGATTACAGCGGGTGCGGCGGTGGTGGCGGTTGTTCCCAAGGGTGCGGTTGATCCGCGACAGGTGCAGGTGGCTCCGCCTGGGACACGCTTCCATGGGACGGCGTACTACCTGTCCGACAAGATGGGGCGCACGGAAGGACCGGCGGTCGTCATCCGGTATGACCGCGCGAAGCTGCCAGGGCAGGAGGAGCAGCCCGTTTGCTTCGTGGTGGAGATTCCCTCCAAGGGCTTCAAGGATGGCAGGGTCAAGGCTCAGCAGAACATCATTCGCGGTGACGTCGTGGACCGCTGGCCCTGAACAAGACGAGGGGGACGCCTTGGGGAGAAGGATGGCTTCCAGCACGAGCTCCGCGACGACCTTCAAGGCCCGGGGCCAGCTCAAGGCAATGGGTGTTTCGAGCGACCAGGGCAGTGCGACTCGGCGCTGCCGCGGGTACGCCCTCCCCTGCGGTTTCCCACATGGGTCCGCGACCACCGGGCTCTTTCTGTCTGATCAGAAAATGCGACCGGCAGCGGCGGTGGCGGACAGCCGCCGTGAAAACTTCCTGAGACAAGGAGATGCGTCAAAGACAACAACCCGACACGTGCGACTAACTTGCAAGGTTTTCCTTCCTGGGCGTTATCATGGCTGAAGACACACAGACGCAGGGCCGACCGTGGAGGCTTTCATGTCCGGAATGTCGATGATGAATGGACTGGTTCACACCGCCGACCTCGAGTGGAAGCCGCTCGGTCCTGGAACGTCCTACCGGCTGCTGCGCGTGAGCGCGGAGACGGGCGTGTGGAGCGCCATCCTGAAGATGGAGAAGGGCGCCGTCTTCGCGCCGCACAAGCACCTGGGCCCGGCCGAGATCTTCATCCTCTCCGGCTCGACGCAGGACCGCCTGGGCATCACCCGCGCGGGCGACTACGAGTTCGAGCCGCTGGGCGCCGAGCACCCCGCCACCACCGCGCTGGAGGAGTCGCTCGTGCACTTCACCGCGCACGGCCCCATCGCGTTCCACGACGACAAGGGCCGCATCGTGATGCTGCTCGACTCGGAGTTCTTCCTGAAGGCGCAGGAGCAGGAGCCGCAGTACAGCATCAAGAAGGCGGCCTGACGCACGGCCGAGGCTGTGTTTCACACGTCGGGTGTCTGACATTGACACCCGACGTCAGGGTTGGCGGCCAACGCCTCAGGCCGCCTCCAGCAGGCGCAGGAAGGCGCGGGCCGCGTCGGCGTCGCTGATGGGGCCCAGCCCCTCGCTCACCTGCAGCTCCGTGGACACGACGCCGGGCACGCGCGTCTGTCCGAAGCCCCCCGCCACCCAGACGCGGTCCTCGCGCGCGATGCGGTCGCGCTGACGGACGTACGACTGGGGCGAGCCGCGCAGGAACACGTGGAACATGTTCGTCTGCACGGGCTGCGGCAGCACGGTGACGCGGGGGTCCGCCGCGATGAGCGCGGTGAGCGCCTTCGCCCGCTTCACGTAGCCGGGGATGGCGGCCAGCGCCGCGTCGAAGCGCATGGCGGCGGAGGCCACCAGCGGGGCCAGGTGGAACAGGTTGCCGCCGTGCCGGTGGCGCCACACGCGCGCCTCCTGGATGAAGTCGCGGCGGCCCACCAGCATGGCGCCGCCGATGCCGCCCACCATCTTGTAGAAGGACACGTAGACGGAGTCGAAGCCCTTGCAGATGTCCGCGTAGGAGCGGCCGTAGAAGGGCTGGCTCTCCCACAGCCGCGCGCCGTCCATGTGCAGCTTCACCTTCTTGTCGCGGCAGGTGCGCTTGAGCTCCTGGAGCTGCTCCCACGTCTGGAGCTGCCCGCCCAGCCAGCGCACCGGCAGCTCCACGCTGACGCTCCCCAGCGCGTCGCGCGCACCGGCCACGTCCTCCGCCAGCAGCGGCCGCGTCCACGGCCCCAGATTCACCGCGCGCAACTGGTGCAGCACGGAGTAGGCGTCGTCCTCGTGCAGCACGTGGTGTGACGACGGGTGCACGCCCACCGTGCGCAGGTTGCCCTGGTCCGCGTAGATGCGCAGCGCGATGAGCTGCGCCATGGTGCCCGTGGGCATGAAGCACGCGTCCTCGAAGCCCAGCAGGTCCGCGAGCTTCTTCTCGAAGGCCTGCACGAAGTCGCCGTTGCCGTAGAAGTCGCTGGACAGCTTCTGGCGCTGCATCCACTCGCCAATGCGCACGTACTCCGCGCCGTCATCGGACGTGGAGGCCACCGGCAGTGACGCGGTGCAGCCCTTGCGCAGTTGTTCGTACTCGGCCGCGGAGGGCGCCGCCGCGTTCGCGTTCGCCGCGGGGACGCCCGCGAGCCCCGGCGACTTCGTGGTGCGCAGGGACGGCGTGCCCCCGTCCGGAGCCGCGTCGCCCCGCCCCGGGAACAGCGTGGAGCCCGCGAGCAGGCTGGTGAGTGCGAGGAACTCCGCCCGGCTGAAGCGACTGTCCTTCATGTGCCCTTCCCTCCCGCTTCGGATGGCTACAACCAACTGGCGCTCTTGAGCCCCATTCCCGCCAGGGCCCGCTCCGCGGCCTGCACGCCGAACCAGTTGGCCTCCTCGAAGAGGGCCATGCCGCCCAGGTCCGTGTGCGCGAAGTGCAGGTGCCGCCCCAGGCTCTGCTGCGCGGCGCGGCGGGCCTCGCCCCAGAGGAAGCCCGGCTGGGGCCGCACCATGGCGTGGCCCCAGCGCTGCACCTCCAGCCGCTGCGCGAGCGCGCCCACCCCGGGGTGCGCCGGCAGCAGGTCCGCCATCACCAGCGCCTCCCAGTCCCCGTACGTCGCGGAGAGGGCCTGATTGCGCTCCGCCTTCACGTCCGCGCCGGCCATGGGCAGGTACCACGTGAGCACCGTGGGCCCGCGCGCGTCCTGGCGCAGCGACTGGTGCGTGGCCACCACGTAGCCCAGGCTCCGGCTCTCGTAGAAGACGTTGTCCCAGGCCAGCGGGAAGCCCCGCGACGCGGGGGGCGCGGACACCGTCAGGTTCGCCACCACCCACGGGCTGTAGACGAAGGCGTCCATCCACGCGGGGCGCGCCTCGCGCCACGGCGCCACCACGTGCGCGGCGACGAAGCGCGGGCACGCCAGCACCACCTGCCGGGCGTGGAAGGCCCGAGGCGCCCCGGTGCGCGCATCCAACGCGTGCACGCGGCAGCCGTCCTCGCCCGGCTCCACCGTGTGCACCAGCACCTGCGTCTCCAACTGGCGCGGGCCCAGCGACGACGCCAGTTGCCTCACCAGCCGGCCGTTGCCCTCGGGCCAGGAGAGGAAGCCGTCGCTGCGCTCGCCCTTCCCGTTCTGCCGCGCGGCGAAGTACCAGATGCCCGCCCAGGCGGAGACGTGCTCGGAGGTGGTGCCGTAGTCGTCGCGGCACGCGTAGTCCACGAACCACTTGAGCCGGGGCGAGCGGAAGCCCTCCGCCTCCATCCATCGCGCCATGCTCAGCGCGTCCAGCGCGGTCCACTCCGCGTCGTCGCTGGAGAGCGCCCCCGGCACCGCGAACGCCTTGCGCCCCTTCGCGTCGCGCGCGGCGGCGAAGGCGTTCATCCGCGCGTCGAAGCGCTCCAGCTCCGCCAGGTCCTCGGGGCTCGCGCCCGCGCGCAGGTACAGCCCTTCGTACCAGTGGCCCCGGTAGAAGACGCGCTCGTCGGGCTCCTGGATGAGCAGCTCCTCCGCGAACGACGGGTGGCCCTCCGCGTCCACGCCGGTGACGGCGTCCATCTGCCGCAAGAGGCGCATCACCGGCCCCCTGTCCTCCAGGGGGGACGGCAGGTAGTGCGCGCCCCACGGGAACGCGGACACGGCGTTGCGGCCGGAGCGGGACGTGCCCCCGGCCTCCGCCTCCAGCTCCACCACGCGCACGTCCTTCACGCCCGCGGCGGACAGGCGCCACGCGGCGGACAGCCCGGCCACGCCCGCGCCGACAATCAGCACGTCCACCCGCTCGAAGTCCTGCGCGCGCGGCAGCGGCCCCGTGCGCAACCTGTGGCCGGTGTCCACCGCCCGGTCCACGATGGCGCCCGGCACCGGCGCGCGAGCGGCCTGCCGCGTACAGGCGCTCGCCACGGAGGCGCCCAGGAACGCGGCCACCAGCTCGCGCCGCGTCAGTTCCACCGGCGCCACTCCTCTTCGTAGTAGTGCACCAGCACCTGGTTGTTCAGCCGGTTCACCTCCGCCGGCAGCGGGGACATGTCCGGGGAGAAGCGCGTGAGCCCCTCCAGCGTGTCCTCGTCCAGGAAGGCCAGCCCCTCCGGCAACGCGCGGTGGCGGCTGGCCGTCTCCTGCGCCACCAGCACGTAGCCCCACTCACCGAAGGACGGCACCAGCGCGTGGTACGGCTGCGTCCAGAAGCCCGCAGCCTTCAGCGTGGTCTCCACGCACCAGAACGAGCGCCGCGCGAACAGGGGGCTGGTGCTCTGGATGACCGCGACGCCGCCCGGCGCCAGGCGCTTCTTCAGAATCTTGTAGAAGCCCGTCGTGTACAGCTTCCCCAGCGCGAAGTTGTTGGGGTCCGGGAAGTCCACGATGACGACGTCCCAGGCGTTGGCGCCCTCCGTCAGGAACTGCATGGCGTCCGTGTTGATGACGCGCATCTTCGGGTGCGTCATGGAGTGGTGGTTGAGCGCCGCCAGCTCCGGGTAGTTCATGGCGAGCCCGGTGATGGCGGGGTCCAGGTCCACCAGCGTGACGGACTTCACCTCCGGATACTTCAGCACCTCGCGCGCCGCGAGCCCGTCCCCGCCGCCCAGGATGAGCACGTGCTCCACCTTCTGCGCGCGCACCATGGCCGGGTGCACCAGGGACTCGTGGTAGCGGTACTCGTCGATGCTGGCGAACTGGAGGTTGCCGTTGAGGAACAGCGAGAAGCCCCGCTTGCCGCGCGTGACGATGATGCGCTGGTACGGGGAGCTGGTGGCGTGGACGACGTCATCCGCGTAGAGCTGGTCCTCGTAGAAGGTGGTGAGCCGGTCGCCCAGCGCGAAGCACACCAGCAGCCCCGCGCACAGCGCCACCGCCTTGACGCGCAGGCGCACGGGGTTGGCCAGCACGGGCGCGAGCAGCCACGTGCTCCACAGCCCCACGCCCGCGTTGAGCAGGCCGAAGAGCAGCGACGTGCGCACCAGCCCCAGCTTCGGCACCAGCAGCAGCGGGAAGGCCACGCTGGCCGCGAGCGCGCCCAGGTAGTCGAACGTCAGCACCTGGCTGACCAGGTCCTTGAACTTGAGCTGGTCCTGCAGGATGCGCAGCAGGAGGGGGATCTCCAGCCCCACCAGCGTGCCGATGACGAGCACGCTGCCGTAGAGCACCACGGGGAACACGCTGGTGAGCGTGAAGGTGAGGAAGAGCATCGGCGCGCACAGCCCGCCGACCAGGGCCACGGCCAGCTCTATCTCCACGAAGCGCTGGGCCACCCCGCGCTCCACGAAGCGCGACAGGTAGCTGCCGATGCCCATGGCGAAGAGGTAGCCGCCGATGACGGTGGAGAACTGGGTGATGCTGTCCCCCAGCAGGTAGCTGGCGAGCGTCCCGACGATGAGCTCGTAGATGAGCCCGCACGTCGCGATGACGAGGACGGTGAGGAAGAGCAGCGTCTTGTTCAAAGCGTCACGTGTTTCAGCCGCTGATGGCCGCCGCGATGATGATGGCCAGGCCCAGGATGAACGAGCCGATGACGATGCCCAGCGCGGTGTTCTGGTCGACCTCAATCTCCTTGTGCACGTCGTACGGCAGGATGAGGCGGATGACGTAGAAGCCGGCCACGAACACCACCAGGCCGATGAGCGAATAGATGACGCTCGCCAGCACTCCCTGCAGGGTGACCACCACTCCGAGCAACAGCATCACTTGCCTCCCATGAATCCACCGGTCCACAAGAGCACGCCGCCGGGACCGCGCTTCACGTCGCCGGTCACCCTGCCGCGCTCCTCGTCACTGAAAGGGGCCCAGCCCGTATAGGTGGCCCACGCGTACGCCACGAGCACCAGTCCGCCCAGGTACTTCATCGTCCACCTCCCTGTCCGCTCACAGGTTGCTCTCCTTCCAGCGCTCGGTTTCGAAGGCGTTGGCGAAGAAGAACGACAGCGCCGGAATCACCAGCAGCAGCACCAGCGAGATGACGAACCAGCTCTCGTTGGGCGTGTCGTGCGTGAGCACCACCTGGTAGCTGACGACGGGCCCCAACTGGGGCCCCTTGAGCTTCAGGGCCGGGTCGAACGACGTGGTCGTCCGCAGCACGTACGTCCCCTTGGGCAGCGACGACAGGAACACGCTGCCGTTCTGGCTGCCCTCGCTCCAGGAGCCGTCGCTGTCGCGCCCGTGGTAGAAGCTCACCTCTTCGTAGAAGCTCACCACGTCCTGCGTGTCCTGGTTCACCAGGTCGCCCTGCACGCCCACCCAGGCGTTGTTGAGCGCCTGCGACATGTGGATCTGCGCCCGCACGTTGCCGTCCCGCTGGAGCTCGAAGGGCTCGCTGAAGTGCATGGCGTCGGCGGTGCCGGAGTTCGCGGTCCGGGGCAGCGTCACCTGCAGGTCCAGCACCCGCGCGTTGAGCGCGCGCATGTGGAACACGGCCGCCAGCGCGAACAGGCCCAGCAGCCACACCGCGGACCAGCGCAGCGTGCGCAGCATCGACTCGCGGCGCAGGTTGGGCTGGCTGGGCGCGATGCCCCGGGGCCCGGGCAGCGGCTCCTTCAGCTTGAAGGCGTCGCGCACCTGCTCCGGCGTGAGGTACTCGCCGTGCGTGTAGGTGACTTCATTGTCGGTGGCGTCCTCGTTCACCGAGTACGGCGGCGCGACGTACTCCGTGGCGCGCGCCTTCTCGCCCTGGAAGACCTTCCAGTAGAACTCGCCCACCACCGCGTCGGTGACGGCGGTGACGGACTGGAAGGCCTTGTAGCGGCGGCCCCCGTAGTGGGCGGACACCTGCGGCACGACGTTCGCGTCACCGGCGGCCATGGGCGTCAGGAACACCCAGTGGCCGTTGGACTCCATCAGCCAGGTGAAGCCGCGCGCCGGGTGGTAGAGCAGGTACTCCATCCACGGGTAGCGCGTGCCCTCCACCACGCACGAGCGCTCCTGGTAGCCGATGCAGATCCACTCCGTGCCGTCGAGCGTGCCCTTCTGCCCCAGTTGGATGGCGGCCGGCAGCTCCGGCTTCTGGAGCAGCTTGAGGAAGGCCAGCTTGCCCTGGGCCACGCTCATCAGCGCGCCGCAGTACGGGCACGCCACGCGCAGCGTCTGGTCCGGCGCGCGCAGCTCCAGGGGGCCGTTGCAGTTGGTGCAGCGCGCCTGCTGGAGCTGGGCCTTGCGCACGCGGGGGCGCAGCTCCCCCGCGGGGATGCCCAGTTGCTTGAGCTCCAGCCGCTGCCCCAGGAACACCTCCGGGTCGCGGTCGCGCGTGCCGAAGTCCAGGGTGACGAACAGGCCGCGCGGGCCGGTGGCGTCCACGTAGTAGCTGTCCGCCTGGGGGTCCACGTCGCTGGGGAGCTGGCCCTCCGCGGCGACGACGCGCCCGTGGCCGCGCTCCTCCACCACCAGCGGGCGGTTGCGCAGGCGCAGCCGGTCCCCGGGGTGCAGGTGCTCCAGCTCGATGCCCTCCTCCACGCCCGCGTCGGAGAGCAGGTGGAAGGCGCCCTCGGACTCGCTGAGCCAGCCGGTGCGTCCGTCGGACATCTCCACGTACCACTCGTCCCAGGGGCCGGCGCCGTGGTCCTTCTGGAGGTGCCCCACGATTTGATACGCGGTGCCGTTGACGCGGCCCTCCAGGCCCAGCCGCAGCGGAGAGTCCGTCTCCACGATGCGGGCCACCTTGCCGTGGTCCTCCAGCTCCGCGCCCACGCGGGCCACCATCGTCTGGCAGTGGCCACACACCACGACCTGCGCCGACCCGGCGGAGAACTCCACGCTCGCGCCACACGACGGACACGCCCCCTGCGTCACGCCTCCACTCCTCTCGACAGCTCGCGCACGCGGCACGACGTGGCGCCCAGGTGCTTCGCCGCCAGCGCGTCGAAGTCCGGTCGTGCGCGGGTGCGGCAGCAGTAGACGTTGAGCGCGGCGAAGCCGTGCTCCGGGAAGGTGTGGATGGTCAGGTGGCTTTCGGCCAGGAGCGCCAGGCCGGTGACGCCGCCGGGCTCCGGGAAGACGTGCCACTGCGGCTGGCCCACGACCTTCAGGTCCATCAGGACGACCAGCTCCTCGAAGAGCGCCGCCAGCGCGGCCGCGTCCTTGAGCCGCTCCGGCGCGCAGCCGCTCGCGTCAACCAGCCATTCCTGTCCGGTTGTCACAGGGGAAACCTCCGGGAGTGGAGACCCTCTTTAACACGCTGGAGCCGGGTCGAAAGCCGCTAGGATGCGCGCCCCATGCGCACCCGATTCCTGACCGCTGGACTCCTCTGCCTCGCCCTGACCGCGTGCTCCAAGGACAAGGAGCAGCCGCCGGCCGCGAAGGCTCCCGCAGCACAACCGGCTCCCCGCACGGTGAGCCTGCAGACGGACGTGGCCTCCGCGAAGGGCTTCCAGAAGAAGGCCCTGGAGGGCCAGGACCTGTGGGCCACGATGGAGACGAACCAGGGCACCCTCGTGCTCAAGCTCTTCTCCCAGGACGCGCCCAAGACGGTGGCGAACTTCGTGGGCCTGGCGTCCGGCGAGCAGGCGTGGATCAACCCCAAGACGGGTGAGCGCGTGGAGGGCAAGCCGCTCTACGACGGCGTCATCTTCCACCGCGTCATCCCGGACTTCATGATCCAGGGCGGCGACCCCACGGGCACCGGCCGCGGCGACCCGGGCTACCGCTTCGAGGACGAGTTCAAGAGCAACCGGGACTTCGACAAGAAGGGCCTGCTGGCCATGGCCAACGCGGGCCCGGGCACCAACGGCAGCCAGTTCTTCATCACCACGTCCACGCCGCAGTTCCTCAAGGGCCGGCACACCATCTTCGGTGAGGTGGTGAAGGGCTATGACGTGGTGGAGAAGATCGCCAACACGCCGCGCAACCGGCAGGACCGCCCGGACACGGACATGGTCATCCAGCACGTCACCATCAGCGACACGCAGCCGTGAGCCTCCGCCCGCGCCACGTGCGCACGAAGCTGGGGGAGCTGGACTGCCACGTGGTGGACGCGCTCCCCGAGGGCGCGACGCCGGAGCTGGTGGTGGTGCTGAGCCACGGCTTCGGCGCGCCGGGCACGGACCTGGTGGCGCTGGCGCCGGAGCTGATGATGGCCGCGCCCCGCCTGGCGCAGGGCGTGCGGTTCGTCTTCCCGGAGGCCCCGCTGTCGCTGGACGCGCTGGGCATGCCCGGGGGCCGCGCGTGGTTCGAGCTCCCCATGGCCATCCTGATGGGCCAGGGCCGGGACTGGGCGCACTACTCGCAGGCGGTGCCGCCGGGGATGCCCGCCGCGCGCCGCGCGCTGATGAGCGTGGTGGCGGCGCTCCCGGTGCCCATGGGCCGCGTGGTGCTGGGAGGCTTCAGCCAGGGCGCGATGATGTCCACGGACGTGGCGCTGCGGCTGGACGAGTGCCCCGCCGGCCTGTGTCTCCTGTCCGGGGCGATGGTCGCCGGCAAGGAGTGGGAGCCCCGGGTCCGCGCCCGGCCGTCGCTGCCGGTGTTCCAGGGACACGGCCGGCAGGATCCAGTGCTGCCCTTCCAGGAGGGCGAGCGCCTGCGTGACCTGCTGGCGGGCGCGGGGATGCCGGTGGAGTTCCTGCCCTTCGACGGTGGGCACACCATCATCACGGAGGAGCTGGAGCTGCTGGCGGCGTTCCTCGTGAAGCGGCTGGACGGGCGCTGACCGCCGGAGACGGAGGGTTTCCAGGTGTATCAGTCGAAGGAGCTGACGGTGTCCACGCGAGGCCGGGGCCTGGTGGACATCACCGGTGAGGTGCGGAAGGCGGTGAAGGGCACGGGCATCCGCGAGGGCCTGTGCACGCTGTTCCTGCACCACACGAGCGCGTCGCTGATCATCGGAGAGAACGCGGACCCTGTCGTCCAGCGCGACCTGGAGGCGTTCTTCTCCCGGCTGGTGAAGGACGGCGACCCGCTGTTCCAGCACGACGCGGAGGGGCCGGACGACATGCCGGCGCACGTGCGCACGGTGCTGACGCAGGTGTCCCTGAGCATCCCGGTGAAGGACGGAGAGGCGGACCTGGGCACGTGGCAGGGCGTCTACCTCTGGGAGCACCGCACGTCTCCGCACCGCCGCCGCGTCACGGTGTCCGTGCTGGGCGGCTAGAGGTCCCGCACGGCGGCGACGACGGGGGCGCCCTTGCGGCGCTTCTTCGGGGCTTCGTGGGCCTGGCCCCGGATGCGCACCCAGGTGCCGGGGTCGTCCGGCATCGCGTGGACCATGGACCAGCCGGTGGGCACCTCCGGCGTGGTCCACGCGTAGAGGGCTCGCGCGTCCCTGGGCGCCAGGTTGATGCAGCCGTGGCTCACGGGTTCGCCGAAGCGGTCGTGCCAGTAGGCGGTGTGCAGGGCGAAGTCGCCCTCGAAGAACATGGTCCACGGCACGGTGGCCACGCGGTAGCTGGCGTTGCCCATGCTGCCCGTCATGTCGGCTTCCGCGAACTTCACCCAGATGCGGAAGAGCCCCTCCGGCGTGTCCGTGCCGGGTTTGCCGGAGGAGATGAGCGTGGCGTAGACGGGGCGGTCGCCCTCGTAGGCGATGAGCGTCTGGGCCTCCAGGTCTACGTCCAGCCAGCGCGCGCCGGGCTCCACGATGGACGGGGACGCCAGCGACCACGCGACGTGCAGGTCGTCGCGCGCCACCCAGTGGTCCTCCGCGATGCGGACCCACTGGCCGTTGGGGGACAGCTCCTTCACGGAGACGAGCGTGCGCGGCGGGAGGGTCGTCTCTCGTTCCGCTTTCGCGTCCGGGGCCTTGCGCACCACCACGTCGGTGCGGGGGGCGGTGCGGGACTGGGCCCAGCCGAAGGGCATGGGCAGGGACACGAGCGCCTCCGCGTCCAGGCCGCTGAAGTCGGAGGGGCGGTGCTCGCGCAGCACGCGCGCCTCGAAGTACTGACCGTCGGAGGTTCGCCAGAAGGTGCGCCGGCCGACCTTCACCTGCCCCAGGAGCTTCACGGTGACGGAGCCCTTGAGCAGCACGCCCTGCCGCCTCTTCCGGGCGAGCGCGAGGCTTGGATAGGCGCGCACGCGGTGGCCCACCACGCGCGCGTAGACGCCGGGGGTGAGCGCGCCCTCTTCGACCCGGGGCAGCGGGCGGACACGGGGCTCGCGGAAGTTCTGTTCCAGGTAGCGCTCGCAGACCCAGCCACGCGGTTGCAGTTGCACCCAGGTGTCGCAATCCGGTCCGCGCATCGCGCCCTGCCACTTCACGCGCATGTCCTGGGCCACGGTGCCCAGCGAAGGGGAGTCCTGCCGGGGCTCGGAGCGAACAGCGATGGAGCGGCGCACACGCAGCGAGCCCGCATCCGGTGCATAGGGGATGGCGTAGGGCTCCATGCCCGCGTCGACCTCCGCGAGCGGTGCCTCCGCGACCGCGTCCTCGTCACCGTCAGCGTTCGAGACAGCGCTCCCGCCGTCCAGGTCCTGCGAGAGGGCCTCCGTTCCGGTCGCGGTGGCGTCATCGTCCGCGTCGATCAACGGCTCACCGTCCGGCCCCAGCTCCAGCACGGGGACCTCGGACTCGGTGATGACCTGGGGCTCCTCTTCGCCGGGCAGGGCTTCGGTGGACTGCGACAGCGAGGGCTCCAGCGACAGTGACAGCGCACTGCCCGCGTCCTCCGTGGTGTCCACGGCGCTCAGCAGGGCCGGCGCGGTGGCATGCGTGACGCCGCCGCCATCGGCCGGCTCGGGCGCGGTGGCCTGCCATGCGGAGCGCAGCGCCTGCGCGGACTCCGTCGGCGGCGTGGCCTCCACGTCGGGCGCGGAGGCCCGCGCCGTCACGGTGCCCGCATCCACCGGCGCGGCGGGAGCGGGGGGCTCCACCGGAGCGCACGCGAAGAACAACAGGGGGAGTCCGAGGGGGAACCAGCGGCGGCGCATACAGACCGCAACGGTACGGGTCCGCGCTGACATCCTCAACGTCGGCCCAGGTGCGATCTCCTACGCACGGGTGGGCAGTCCTTGCGCCCTGAACGGCGATTGCCACGAACGGCGGAAAGTGCGTCCGCGGATCAGCTCCGGCCCTCCGTGGGCGGAATCCCTTCGGGCGTCTCCTGCGCCTCCAGGAGCTTGTAGAGCGTCTTGCGGTCCACGCCCAACAGCCGCGCGGCTTCGCTCTTGTTGCCCCCCACGTGCTGGAGCACGTGCGCCGCGTAGCGCCTGGACAGCTCCGCGAGCGGCGGCAAATCCCCCGCGAGCCCCGTCAGCCGCTTGGGCGCGTCACCGATGGGCTCCGGGAAGTCCGGCGGCCCCAGCACGCCCGTCACGTTCAGCGCGAGCGCCCGCGCCATCACGTTCTCCAACTGCCGCACGTTGCCCGGCCAGTCGTACACCGTGAGCCGCGCCATCGCGTCCGCCGTCACCACCGGCCGCACCCCGCCCCGCGCGTGCAGCGACGCGAAGTGCTCCACCAGCGCCGGGATGTCCTCGCGCCGCTCGCGCAAGGGCGGCAGGTGCAGGTGCACCACGTCCAGCCGGTACAGCAGGTCCTCGCGGAACGTCCCCTCCGCCACCCGCGCCTTCAAGTCCTTGTTCGTCGCCGCCAGCACCCGCACGTCCACCTTCACCGGGACGCTCTCGCCCACGCGGCGGATCTCCCCCTCCTGGAGCACGCGCAGGAGCTGCGACTGGACCTTCATCCCCACGTCGCCAATCTCGTCCAGGAACAGCGTGCCGCCGTTGGCCTCCTCGAACAGGCCGCGCCGCGCCCCGGAGGCCCCCGTGAAGCTGCCCTTCGCGTGGCCGAACAGCTCGCTCTCCATCAGCGACTCGGTGATGGCGCCGCAGTCCACCGGGATGAACGGCCCGGACGTGCGCGCCGAGCGCTTGTGCAGCGCCCGCGCCACCATCTCCTTGCCCGTGCCCGTCTCACCCGTAATCAGCACCGGCACGTTGCTGGTCGCCGCGCGGGCCACCTGCTTGTAGACCTCCAGCAGCGCCTGGCTGCGGCCCACCAGCGACGTGCGCTCCACCTGCTTGCGCAGCGTGCGGTTCTCCTCCACCAGCCGCTTCTGCTCCAGCGCCCGCTTCGCCACCCGCATGATGGCGTCCACGTCGAACGGCTTGGACAGGTAGTCGAAGGCGCCCTGCTGGATGCTGTCCAGCGCGCCCTCGATGTTGCCGAACGCCGTCACGACAATCACCGGCGTGTCCGGCAGGTGCTGCCGCACCAACTGGAGCACCTTCAGGCCGTCGCCCGGGTCGGGCATGGCCATGTCCGTGAGCACCAGGTCGAAGGACTGCTCGCCCATCCGCTCCGCCGCGCCCTTGGGGTCCGGCGCCTGCGTCACCGGGCCCAGCACGCCCAGGAGGCGCTGGAGCAGGTCCCGCGCATGCGGATCATCATCGACGACGAGGATTCGGGCTGTGCTCATGAGGCCTTGCGGATGGAGGAGGCGTCGCGCTGCGCCCCGGACTCCACCACAAGCGGCGCCGGAGTGCGCGCCGCACGTGCGAACCGCACGCGGATCCGCGTGCCCTTGCCTTCTTCTGAATGCACCGTGAGCGTGCCGCCGTGCGCCTCCACCACGCGCCGGGTGGTCGCCAGCCCCAGGCCGTGCCCCGGGATGCTCCGCACCTCCGCGGCCCGGAAGAACGGCTGGAACAGCGACGCCTGCGTCGCCGCGCTCATCCCCAGCCCGTTGTCCGTCACCTCCACCACCGCGTCCGCCCCCTCCGTCGCCACCCGCACCTTCACGCGCGGATCCGGCCGCCCCGCCGTGTACTTCACCGCGTTGGACAGGAGGTTGCGCGCCACCACCTGGAGCAACTGCGCCGGACAGTCCACCAGCACGCCCGGCTCCAGCTCGCGCTCCAGCGACACGCCCAGCGCCGTGGCCGTCTGGCTCACCTCCAGCAAGAGCGTGCTCACCGCCGTGTCCAGCTCCCCCATCGTCCCGTCGCCCCGCGTGCCCGCGCGGCAGAAGCGCAGCAGCGCTTCAATGAGCTCGCCCATGCGCACCGCGCTGGACTCGCACTGAGAAATCATCTCCAGCGCGCCCGGGTCCTTCACCGCGCCGGAGCGCCGGATGAGCGTCAGGTAGCCCTTGAGCGGGGACAGCGGGCCCATCAGGTCGTGCGCCACGCGCCGGGTGAACGCATCCAGCTCCTGGTTGTGCCGCCCCAGCTCCTCCAACTGTCCCTGGATGGTGGCGTCCTGGCGCTTGAGCAGGGAGATGATGTGCCAGCCCACCAGCATGGACAGCAGGATGGCCAGGAGCGTGGTGGCCGCGCCCAGGGCCGTGTTGCGCACCCGCAGCGTGCCCAGCCTCCCCACCAGCACGCGCGCGTCGGACGCGTTCTCCGTGGCCAACTGTCCCGCCAACTGGTCCACCTCCGCCGCCAGGGGGCGGATGCTCTCCACCAGGTGGCGCCGGGCGCGCTCCGCGTCGCGCTGCCGTGAGAACACCGCCGCCGCGCGCACCTGGTCCGCCAGCCCCTGGCACGCGCCGTTGAAGCGCAGCCAGATCTCCTTCTCGCCGGGCGGCAGGTGGCGCATGTACGCCTCCGAGGACTGCCGGATGCTGCCCAGGATGTCCTCCATCACCGCGTCGGCTTCCTTGCGCTCCGCGTCCCCGCTGGAGCGCACGTGCGCCTCGATGGCGGACTCCAGCGACATCACGTCCACGCGGATGCGGCCGATGAGGCTCGCGCGCTCCAGGGCCTCCAGCACCAGCGCGTCCACCTGATGCCCGGTGCGCACCTCCGTCCAGAGCATGAAGCCGATGACGCCCGACAAGAGCGTCACCACGAAGAAGAAACCCGCGCGGTATCCACGGATGGGGGTCCGCGAGTTCATCGCCACGGGGACGCTCCTTGGGTCGACAGGGAAAGAAACCGCGGGCGTCCCGTCACGGACGCCCACGCGAGACTCACGGCACCGGCCCGGCCGCCTCGGTGGAGGTGGCGCCCGGCAGGGGCGGCTGGGTGCGCCGCCGCGCGCGCTCCAGCGCGGACTCGTACCAGACGTCCGACAGCTCCTCGTGCAGCGCCGCCAGCTCGCGCTGCCGCGCCAACAACTGCGCGTTGTGCTCCTCCAGCGTGTGGCGCTCCGCCTCCAGCCGCGCCAGCTCCTCCGTGGCCGCCGTGCGCGCCTGCTCCGCCTCCGCGCGCGCCTGCTCCGCCTCCGCGCGCTCCTGTGCCAGCTCCTCCAGCGCGGACTCCAGCGCCGCCAGCTTCGCCGCCAGCGCCTCGGTGCGCTCGCGCTCGGCCTGGTACTCGCGCTGCCAGCGCTCCGTCTCCGTCACCTGGGCCTGGAGGCGCTCGGGGGGAATGGTCGCGGCGCATCCCACTCCCAGCCACGCCACACTCCATGCCACCAGCAGGTGCCGCATACGCCATCTCTCCCGACACCTGGCCGCGCGACATGCACGACGAGGACATCCGGGCTTCATGCTCCCCTTCATGTCACGGCGCGTGGCGCTCGGGACGGAAGGTCGCGGTGCAGCTTGCAGAAGAGCGTCGTTGCCGTCAAAGCAACGTGCGCCTGCCTGGGGAGCTTGCACCCATTGTTGCAATCGCAACTGAGGAGATTCTCCCCATGGCGGATCCGCTCCCACCCGGAGAACCCCGCGAAGTTGCTTGAAACGGGTGCTGGCACGGCGGGTGCTCAAGGGTCATGGCATCAACCGATGCAATCCCGCGTCGGCGTGTCGTCCCCGGAGCCATCCATGAAGACTGTCATCGTCGCCGCCCTCTTCGCCGCCACCACCGCGTTCGCCAACACCCCGGCTCCCGCCGCCGCCCCCGCCGCGCAGCCGGCCCCCGCCGCCGAGGCGAAGGCCGAGGCCGCCGCCCCCGCCGAGGCGCAGGGTGAGATGAAGACCGAGTCCAAGACCGAGACCAAGCACGAGGGCAAGGCCACCAAGAAGGGCACGAAGACCAAGACCGAGAAGAAGACCACCACCGAGACGAAGACCGAGGGCTGATCCCTCGCTTCACTCGCGCCCTGTCCGCCTCCAAGGGACGGACAGGAGGCGGTCCCGGCAGGGGCGCTCTCCTCACGAGGGCGCCCCTGTTGTCGTTTGCGCGTGGGAGCGGAATCGTTGTCACTCCAGCGGTCCTTCATCCGGCGCGCGCGAGCGGCGCCACGTGACGCAGGGTGAATAAACAAACCCCGCGCCCCATCTGAAGGCGCGATGACGATGCCCGGCGCACTCCAGCGCGGGCCGCCGTCAAGACTCCGAGCCCATCACCATGAAGACCTTCCTCGTCGCCGCCCTGCTGTCCGCCACCGCCGCCATCGCCGCCCCCACCCAGCCCGCCCCCGCCAAGGCGCCCGCCGCGGAGACGAAGGCCCCCGCGTCCACCGACGTGCAGGCGGACCCCCACGCGCCCGCGAAGACCGAGGTCAAGACCGGGGCGACGACGGAGGCCGCGCCCTCCGGCCGCACGGAGACGATGATGCAGGGCACCGGCGGCAAGAAGCCCCTGAAGGCCCCCGCCTCCCAGAAGTCCGCGCAGTAGCCCGCGTCCCTCCTCCCAGGGATGCACCCACGTCGTGCCCGGGCAGGGGCGCTCTCCATGAGGAGGGCGCCCCTGTTCGCGTTTCCAGGCCCCGGGTCCACCGCACCTCGCTCCTTCTTGGGTTTTCAGTAAAACCACCATTTGACAGGAACAGAGGAATCGCGCATAACAGGACATGTGTGGATGACGGCTCATCCACGACAGGAAGGGGTGTCCCCCTCCCCCCCTTCAAGCGAGACGGTCATGGTGGAAGCGTTCACGAAGGTGTCCGAAGCGTCGCGGTTGCTCCTGGACAAGGGCCTGTGCCCGGCCACGGGTTCGGATGCGCTGGGCATGGTGGCCCGCCCGCTGAAGGTGGACCGCGCGTGCCTCTTCGAGAACCGGACCACGAACCTGGCGGGCCGGTTCCTCACGGACCTGCGCTACGCGTGGGCGGAGCCGGGCGTGGTGTCCCCGCTGGCGCACCCGGTGCTGCGCTCGCTGCCCATGCGCGACTACGCGATGGCGTGGGCGGACATGCTGGAGGCGCAGATGGTGGTCTCCTGCACCACCCGGGAAGCGCCGCCGATGATGCGCGAGCTGCTGGAGCGCCAGGGCGTGCAGTCCGTGCTGCTGTGCCCCATCGTCCCGGCCAAGCAGTGGTGGGGGTTCGTGGCGTTCGAGGACTGCCGCCAGGCGCGGCTGTGGCGCCCGGAGGAGATCTCCCTGCTCAAGTCGCTGGCGCGGGCCATTGGCGCGTCGGTGCGGCACTCGAACATGCGCTCCTCGCTGTCGCAGGTGCGCACCAACCTCACCAGCGTGCTGCGCCCCGTCGCCGGGGACACCTGAGCCGACACCGGACCCGGCCGGGTCATGGCCGCCCGCCCCCCCGGCGGGCGGGAGGGGGCCGGGAGGGTCGCTGGGGAGCGGTAACGCGGCGTCCCGTTTCTGCTACCCTCGCCGCCCTGTTCCCCGCCCATGTCCTCGTTCGAGCCCACCGCCATCAGTCGTTCCCGGCCTCCTGATCTCGTCAGCGGTTACCGCCTGGAGAAGCTCGTCGGCGCCGGAGGCATGGGAGAGGTCCACAAGGCCACCCAGCTCTCGCTCGGCCGTACGGTCGCGGTGAAGCTGCTGAACCCGGACCTGGCCAAGGACCCGTCGTTCATCGCGCGTTTCCAGAAGGAGGCCGCGGCGCTGGCGACGCTGAGCCACCCCCACGTCGTCGCCATCGTCGACAAGGGGAAGACGGACAACACCTACTACCTGGTGATGGAGTTCGTGGACGGGCCGTCCCTGCGCGAGCTCATGCGCAGCCCGTCCATGGAGACGCCGGTGCTGCTGCGCCGGATGCTCGAGATCTGCCGGGCCATCGAGTACGCGCACGGCCGGGGCGTCATCCACCGCGACCTGAAGCCGGAGAACATCCTGCTGGATCAGCAGGCCGGCGGCATCGCGAAGGTGTCCGACTTCGGGCTGGCGTCCTTCCTGGACGACGCGTCCGCGGCGTCGCGCTTCGCGCTCACGTCCACGCACGTGTCCATGGGCACCATCTCGTACATGGCGCCCGAGCAGCGCGTGGACGCGAAGAGCGCGGACGCGCGAGCGGACATCTTCTCCCTGGGCGTCATCCTCTACGAGACCTTCACCGGCGAGGTGCCGCTGGGCACCTTCGATCCGCCGTCGCGCAAGCGCCCGGGCCTGGACGCGCGCGTGGACGCCATCGTGATGCGGTGCCTCAAGCCGGATCCGGACGAGCGCTACCCGTCCGTCACGGCGCTCATCGCGGACCTGGAGCCGCTGGTCCCCGGCAGCCTTTTGTCCATGCCGCCCCTGCGGCTGACGCGCTGGCAGCGGGCGAAGGCGGCCATGCGCCGCGCGGCGCGCGTGACGGCGCAGACGGCCGCGGGCGTGACGGTGCTGGCCGCCGTGGGCGTGCTGGGCGTGGCGTACAACCGCAGCGGGCAGGTGCGCGCCCAGCTTCCGCTGCCGAGCAAGGCCATCATGGACCAGGCGCTGCGGGACTCGCCCCGCAACGGCCCGGGCCGGGTGGAGGACGTCACCCCGGACAAGCGCCGCGTGACCATGGGGGACGGCCCGGACCTGCCGCAGATGCTGGTGGCCGGCCGCACGCTGAACTTCGAGAACAAGGCCCTGGTCTTCCCGCCCGTGGACGACGAGAAGAACGCGTCGCACGTGGGCCGCGCGCGCGTGGACGTGCTGGGGCTGGTGGGCGGCGTGGCCCGGCTGACCGCGCGCGTGCGCGCCGAAGCGCCGCCGGCCACGTGGAAGCGCCGCCTGAAGGAGCTCTGGGACGGCCCGCCGCCGGAGCCGGTGGCCTCGCTGGGGCTGATGGGCCGGGACGGCCGCTACGTCACGCTCGTGCACCACGGCGCGGGCGCGCCGCTGACCCTGGAGT
Source organism: Corallococcus sp. AS-1-12 (assembly GCF_020036995.1). NCBI lineage: Bacteria > Pseudomonadati > Myxococcota > Myxococcia > Myxococcales > Myxococcaceae > Corallococcus > Corallococcus sp. AS-1-12. Next base: position 94,194 of record NZ_JAIQDD010000007.1, read on the forward strand.
GGTCCCTGGGCGAGCGCGGCGGCGCCATGCTGGGCCTCGCGTCCCCGGAGGGCGAGGTGCGGCTGGAGCTGTTCGTCACCGAGGACGGCGTGATGCAGGCCTTCGTCGGCCAGGGCAAGGACCAGCGCCCCATCGCGGAGCCCCTGAACCTGGGCCCGGACTGGCAGGCCCACTTCGGCGAGGCCCCGGCGCCGGTCATCGGCTGCATCGAGGGCACGTGCACCGTCGAGGGGCTCACCTACACGGTGGACAAGCCCGCGCCCGTGACGGAGGTCACGTCCTCGCCGGGGGTCGTCGTCCCGCAGCAGCCGCCCCGCACGGTGGCCGCCAACACGGTGCCGGCGAAGGCCGTGGTGGCCAAGAAGCCCGCCCCGCCGCCGCCCCCGGTCAAGCGCCCGCCGGTCAAGGCGGCCCCCGCCAAGCCCACCCCGAAGCGCCGCTAGGGGACCGGGCGGGGTCGGCGCCGAACAGCCACCGCAAGGGGAATATGGCCTCTCCGGGGGGATTGCATTATCCCTCGGCTCCCCTATGCGCACCTTCCGCAGCGGCCTGACCGCGCTCGCCCTCGTCGCCGGCCTCACCGGCTGCCCCCGGCCCTCCTCCGTCGTCGCGCCCCACGTGCTCGAGTCCGCCGCCGAGCGGGCCGGCCAGGGTGACGCGGAGGCGCGCACGCTCGCGTTCGCGGGCTTCCACGCCTACCTCGTCGCGGGTGACGCGAAGCTCGCCCAGGAGCGCTTCGACGCCGCCGTGAAGAAGGACCCGGGCGACCCGTACGCCCTGGAAGGGCAGGCGCTGCTCGCCCGCCGCAACGGCCAGTCCGACCGCGCGCTCGCCGCGTCCCTGGAGCTGGTGAAGCGGGCCCCCAAACACCCGGTGGCCGTCATCGCCGCGCGCTACGTGCTGGACCGCGTGGGCACCTCGCGCGCGGAGGACGACACCATCCTCAAGGGCGTGGACGCGGGGCTCGCCGCGGGCGCCCGGGGTGAGACGGCCTACCTGCTGCGCGCCGCGCGCCTGTCCGTGGCGAGCCTGCGCGGGGACGCGGCCACCCAGGCCCAGACGCTCAAGGACCTGGGCGGCGCCAGCGAGGCCACGCTGGTGGGCCCCTTCTCCCCCTTCCACGTGCTGGCCATCGACGAGCCCATCGCGCCGGAGAAGGACGGCTCCTTCGCGGGCCCCTTCACGGGCGCGTACGGCCCGCTGGCGGTGCGCACGCTGCGCTCGCCGGACGGCCGGCTGGACCTGGGCGGCGAGCCCGGCCACGGGGACATGTACGCGCTGGGCATCGACGCGGAGGTCGCGCAGGCCGGCGTCTACGTGCTGCGCACGGTGAGCCAGACGTCGCACCGCGTGCTGATGGACGGCGCCCCCGTGCTGGAGCGCCGCGACTGGGCGCGCACCGCGTCCACGGTGAGCGTGCGCGCGCTGGAGCTGCCCGCCGGCAAGCACCGCTTCGTGGTGAAGATGTCCCGCGACAACACGCAGGGCGGCCTCTCCTTCGCGCTGGCGAAGGCGGACGGCAGCCCCTCCGGCGTGCGCCTCACCGCCGCCACCGGGCCCGCGCCGCGCTGGAACGCGAGCGCCCCGGGCGAGGTGGAGGCCCCGGACCTGTACCCGGGCGCGGAGGACCTGGCCCAGGCGCTCCAGGGCGAGGCCGGCGAGACGCTGAGCACCTTCCTCGCGGTGCGCGACGGCCTGGCGCGCGACCTGGACGGCACGCACCGGCTGATGGCGAAGCTGGAGGCGACGACGCCCGCGCTGCTCACCCTGCGCGCGGAGCAGGCCGCGCAGGACCGGGGCATCCCGTCCAAGGTGGCGCGAGGCCGGGCCACGCGCGACCTGGAGGCGGCGCTGGCGAAGGACCCGGGCAACGTGGCCGCGCTGCTGCTGCGCGCGGACCTCTTCCTGGATGACGGCCAGCCGGCCACCGCGCTGGACACGCTGAAGACGGCGCGCGACGCGGTGAAGCCCGCGGGCTTCCCGGTGCACCTCCTGATGGCCCGCGCCGCGCTGGCGCTGGACGTGGACGCGCAGGCGGAGGTGGCCCTCGCCTCCGCGCTGGAGGCCCAGCCGGGCCTGTGCGAGGCGCTGGGGTTGCAGTACTCGCTGGCGCGCCGGCGCGACGCGGTGGCCCGCACGGACGAGCTGGTGAAGGCCCAGGAGGGCTGCCCCGGCGCGGACTCGCGGCGGGTGGACCACCTGCGCACGCGCGGCGACCTGGACGGCGCGGCGAAGGGCTACACGCAGTTGCTCGCGCAGGACCCGGACAACCTCACCACCGCGGCGGCGCTCTCCGGCGTCTACGTGAGCCAGCGCCGCTACGACGACGCGGCGAAGGTGCTCCAGACGCTGTCCACCGTGTGGCCGCGCAACGCGGAGATCCTCAAGCGGCTGGCGGACGTGCGCGAGTACGCGGGCCAGGGCGCGGAGGCGCTGAAGCTGCGCGAGCAGGCGCTGAAGCTGGACGGCACGGACCTGGCGCTGCGCCGCGCGGTGGAGCGGGCGAAGACGGGCAAGGAGCTGCTGGCGGCGTACGCCATCGACGGCAAGGAGGCGCTGAAGGCCTACGAGGCGGCGCCCGTGACGGGCGGCAGCGCGGCGGCGTACGTGCTGGACGCGGCGGCGGTGCAGGTCTACCCGGACGGCTCGCTCGTCAACCGCATCCACACCATCCAGAAGGCGCTGGAGCAGTCCGGCGTGCAGGAGATCGCGGAGGTGAACATCCCCCGCGGCGCCCAGGTGCTGGCGCTGCGCACGCTCAAGGCGGACGGCCGCGTGCTGGAGCCGGAGAACATCGAGGGCAAGGACACCATGAGCCTGCCCGGCGTGCAGGTCGGTGACTCCGTGGAGGTGGAGTACCTGCTGCCCGAAAGCGACCGGGGCCCCGCGCAGCCGGGCTTCACCGCGTCCGCGTTCTACTTTCAAATCGCCAACCAGCCGAACGCGTGGAGCACGTACACCGTCGTGGCCCCCAAGGGCAGCGGCATGAAGGTGGACGCGCACGGCATGAAGGCGCCGCCGCCGGAGGTGAAGGGCGACGCGGAGGTGTTCCACTACGACGCGCGCCGCGTGCCGCCGTTCATCCCGGAGCCGGACGCGCCGCCCTCCGGCAACGAGTACCTGCCCTTCGTGATGGTGGGCGCGGGCGAGACGGGCAACGACGGGCTGGCGCGCGTGTACGGCGACGCGTTCCAGGACCGGTGGATCCGCACCTCGGAGGTGGAGGCGTTCGCGCGCCAGGCCACGGAGGGCAAGAAGGGCCTGGAGGCGGTGAAGGCGCTGCACGCGGCGGTGATGAAGCGCTTCTCCGGCCGCGACGCGAGCCTGGCGCAGTCCGCGGCGTCCACCGTGGCGCAGGACCGGGGCAGCCGGCTCACCGTGATGAAGGCGGGCCTGGAGACGCTGGGCATCCCGTCGCGCATCGCGGCCATCCGCACCTTCAACACCGACCCCGCGCCGTACCTCTTCCCGGCGGACGCGCTCCTGCCCTACGCGGCGCTGCGCGTGGAGGTGCCGGGGGAGCAGCCGGTGTGGCTGGACACGTCCGTGCGCTATGGCCCCTTCGGCGAGCTGCCGGAGACCGCCATGGGCGAGCGCGAGGCGTACCTGCTGCCGGAGCCCGGCAAGCCGCTGCAGAAGGTGAAGACGCCGCCGCTCAAGCCGCGCGCGGGCAAGGACGTGAAGCTCACGCTGGAGCTGGGCGCGGACGGCAGCCTCAAGGGCCAGGGCGAGGAGGTCTACTCCGGCTTCGAGGCCGCTCAAATCGCCGAGGCCTTCGAGCAGCTCTCTGCGGAGAGCCGCAACCAGGCGCTCCAGGGCGCGGTGGCGCGCTACTTCGGCGGCGCGGAGCTGTCGTCCGTGAAGCTGGAGCACCAGGAGGAGGTGGGCGCGCCCTTCGTGCTGCGCTACGCGTTCACCGTGCCGCGCTTCGGGCGCATGGAGGGCGACAGCCGCATGGCGCTGGGCCCCCTCACCTTCCCCGCCCTGCTGGGCCGGCGCTACGTGCAGTTGTCCTCGCGCACCACGCCGCTCTACATCGACGACACGGAGGCCAGCCGCACGAACGTCGCGGTGACCCTGCCCCAGGGCTGGAAGCTCAGCGACCCGCAGGCGGGCCTGAAGGTGGACAGCCAGTTCGGCCACTACACCCGGACGGAGAAGCAGGACGGGCGCACGCTCACCATCTCCGAGTCCTTCAACCTGCCCCGCGCCCGCATCCAGCCGGCGGAGTACGAGAAGTTCTCCGGCTTCGCCGGTGACGTGGACCTGCTCCAGGTGCGCGAGCTGTTCCTCGTGAAGCAGTAGCCTTCGAGCCGCCTCCGCGCGCCACGTCCGTGGTGCGCGGAGCCGGGCCCGGCCGCCTGCCTACGGCTGCTGGAAGATGGCGACGGTGGGCGTGCCGTCCTCGCCGATGTAGCCGCGGTACATGCCGCTGGAGTTGAAGGGCATGGCCACGTGGCCCTGGCGGTCCATGGCGATGACGCCGCCCTCGCCGCCGGCCTTCACCAGCACGTCGTGGATGACGAAGTTGGCGGCCTCCGGGAGCGGCAGGTCCTGGTACTCGACGCGGGCGCAGATGTCGCGCGCCACCGTGTAGCGGATGAAGAACTCGCCGTGGCCCGTGGCGGAGACGGCGCAGCGCTCATCCGCGTAGGTGCCCGCGCCGATGATGGGCGAGTCCCCCACGCGGCCGAAGCGCTTGTTGGTCATGCCGCCCGTGGACGTGCCCGCCGCGAGGTTGCCGTCCATGTCCAACGCCACCGCGCCCACCGTGCCGAACTTGTGGTCCCCCGTGACGGGGTCCACACCCGGCGTCAGCGACGAGCCGGGCTGCGGCTGCGCGGGCGTCACGGGCGACTGGCCCTGCGTGGACGGCTGCCCCTGCTCCGCGGGCGGTGCCCCCTTCGCGTTCTCCTGCTCCAGCGCGCGCTGGAGGCCCTGCCAGCGCTCCTCCGTGTAGAAGTACTTCGCGTCCACCAGGGGCACGCCCTGCGATTTCGCGAAGGCCTCCGCCCCGTCGCCCACCATCATCACGTGCGGCGACTTCTCCATCACCAGCCGCGCCAGGTCGATGGGGTTCTGGATGTGATGGACGCCGGCCACCGCGCCGGCCATGCGCGTCTTGCCGTCCATCACCGCCGCGTCCAGCTCGTTCACGCCGTCGTGGTTGAACACCGCGCCCTTGCCGGCGTTGAAGTACGGCGAGTCCTCCATCACGCGGATGGCCGCCGTCACCGCGTCCATGCCGCGGCCGCCCTTCGCCAGCACCGCGTGCCCCGCCTGGAGCGCCTCCGTGAGCACGGCGCGCATCGCGGCCTCGCGCTCCGGGGACAGGTCCTCACGTGAAATCACGCCCGCGCCGCCGTGGATGACCAGCCCCCACTTCGGCTTCACGCGCGGCGGTTCGTCCGTGCGCAAGGCCGCCTCGTCACGCGCGGCGCCCGCCTGCGACGACGTGGCGCAGCCCAGCGGGGCCAGGAGCAGCGCGGTGCTCGCGAGCAGGCCGCGATGCATCCGGGAAGAAAACGAGGGGAACATGCCGTGCGCCTCCAATGAGGCCCGCGCTCGGGCGGGCTCCCCTTGTCGTAAAGCCGTTCCTCCAGGGCGTCCAGCGCCGCCGGGTGCCGCGCCGCATGCACCAGCGAGAAGGCCTCACCCCGAGCGCCTGCCTGTCCGCCTGCCCTCCGCTTCCCCTCCCGTCAGGGCATGTGCACCGTGCAGGTTCGGGCTGTAGGCAGCGCCAGACAGCAGGACATCCGGGAGGACGGGGCAATGAAGAAGCTGAAGGGGATGAAGGTGGCCGTGCTGGCGGCGGATGGCTTCGAGCAGGTGGAGCTGACGCGGCCGGTGAAGCGCCTGGAGCGAGAGGGCGCGCACGTCACCATCGTCTCCCTCCACAAGGGCCGCATCCGGGGCATGAACCTGCTGGTGCCCGGCCGCAAGGTGCGGGTGGACGCGACGCTGCGCGACGTGAAGGCCGCGGACTTCGACGCGCTGCTCCTGCCCGGCGGCTTCATGAACCCGGACTTCCTCCGGCAGAGCGCCCTGGCGCTGGACTTCGTGAAGGACGCGGACCTGTTGGACATGCCCATCGCGGTCATCTGTCACGGGCCGTGGCTGCTCGCGTCGGCGGGGCTGCTGGAGGGCCGGCACCTGACGTCCTGGCCGGGCATCCGCAACGACATGGAGAACGCGGGCGCGCACTGGACGGACGAGCCCGTGGTGCGCGACGGCAACTGGGTGTCCAGCCGCGGGCCGCACGACCTGCTCGCCTTCGAGCACGCCCTGGTGGAGCTCTTCGCGGAGCGCATGTCGCCCGCCATCGCCCGCCGCGCCCCCACGGAGGCCGCGCCGCGCTGGCCCCGGTGGCTCGCGGGCGGGCTCGCCGCCGCGGCCACGCTGGGCCTGGTCGCACGGGGCCGCAAGGCCCTGGCCTAACGCCGGGCGCTCACATCCAACCCAACTGGAGCCGCGCCACGTCCGACATGCGGCTCTGGTCCCACTGGGGCTCCCAGACGAGCTCCACGTTCGCCTCCTTCACGCCGGGCAGCGCGGACACCTTGGAGCGCACGTCCTCCACCAGCACCTGCCCCATGCCGCAGCCGGGCGCCGTCAGCGTCATCTCGATGTCCACGCGCTGCCCGCCCTCGTCCAGCGGCGTGGCCTTGCACGTGTACACCAGCCCCAGCTCCACGATGTTGACCGGGATCTCCGGGTCGTAGACCGTGCGGAGCTGCTCCCAGACCTGCTCCTCGTGAAACTCGCCGGGCGTGACGCTCGCCTCGGGCGGCTTCGCCTTGGCGGCGTACTGTTCGCCCAGCACGTCCGCGTTCTTCTCGTCGATGCGGAACAACTGGCCGTACGGGTCCTGCACCGTGACGTTGCCGCCCAGCGTCTGCACCACCGTCAACTCCGAGCCCGCCGGCAGCAACACCTTGTCCCCGCTGGGGATGAGCATCGCGTCCACGTCGCGCTCGATGACCGTCATCGCGCCTCGCATGACCCCTCCCTACTCCGTCGACACCGACGTGGTGCGGCCGTCCAGCGCCGCGTTCAGCGTGTGCCACGCCAGGCTCGCGCACTTCACCCGGGCCGGGAACTCGCTCACGCCCGACAGCACCGCGAGCTTGCCCAGCGCCTCCACGTCCACCTTGTCCGGGCCTTCCGTCACCAGCGTGTGCACGCGCTCGAAGAGGGCCTGCGCCTCCTCCCGCGTCTTGTCCTTCACCGCGCCCGTCATCAGCGACGCGGACGCCTTGGAGATGGCGCACCCCTGGCCCTGGAAGCCGATGTCGCGGATGACGCCGTCCTCCAGCTTGAGCGTCACGGAGAGCTGGTCGCCGCACAGCGGGTTGTAGCCCTCCGCCGCGCAGGTGGCGCCCTCCACCACCCGGAAGTTGCGCGGGCGCTTGGAGTGCTCCAGCACCACCTCTTGATACAGGTCCTTGAGGTCCGAGCTCACGCGAACACCTCCCTCACCTTGTGCAGGCCCTTCACCAGCGCGTCCACGTCTTCCGTCGTGTTGTAGAGCGCCAGCGACGCCCTCGACGTGGCCGCCACCCCGAAGCGCTGCATCAGCGGCTGGGCGCAGTGGTGCCCGGTGCGGATGCAGATGCCCTCCTGGTCCAGGATGGTGCCCACGTCGTGCGGGTGGACGTCCTCCAGCGTGAAGGACAGCACGCCCGTCTTGCGCGGCGCCGTGCCCACCAGCTTGAGCCCCGGAATCGACTGGAGCGCGTCCGTCGCGTACGCGAGCAGCCACTGGTCGTGCTGGGACACGTTCTGCATGCCCAGGGCCTCCAGGTAGCGGATGGCCGCGGCCAGCCCCACCGCGCCCGCCATGTCCGGCGTGCCCGCCTCGAAGCGGTGCGGCACGCGGTTGTAGACGGTCTTCTCCATCGTCACGGAGAGGATCATGTCCCCGCCGCCCTGGTACGGCGGCAGCGACTCCAGCATGGCCAGCTTGCCGTACAGCACGCCGATGCCCGTGGGCCCGAAGAGCTTGTGCCCGCTGAAGGCGTAGAAGTCACAGCCCAGGTCCTGCACGTCCACCGGGAAGTGCGTCACCGACTGCGCCCCGTCCACCAGCACCGGGATGTTCTTCGCGTGCGCCTTCGCCACCAGCTCCTTGATGGGGTTCACGGAGCCCAGCGCGTTGGACACGTGGGTAATCGCCAGCAGGCGCGTCTTCTCCGTGAGCAGCGCGTCCACGGCGTCCATGCGCAGCTCGCCACGGTCATCCACGGGAATCACGCGCAGCTTCGCGCCCGCCGCGTCGCACACCATCTGCCAGGGCACGATGTTGGAGTGGTGCTCCATGGCGGAGATGAGCACCTCGTCCCCCGGGCCCACGTGCTTGCGGCCGTAGGTGGCGGCCACCAGGTTGATGGCCTCCGTGGTGCCGCGCACGAAGATGACCTCGCGCACGTCCTTCGCGTGGATGAAGCGGCGCACCGTCTCGCGCGCGTCCTCGAAGGCCTGCGTGGCGCGCTCGGAGAGGATGTGCACGCCCCGGTGCACGTTGGCGTTGTCGTGCGTGTAGTAGCGCGTCAGCGCGTCCAGCATCGCCTGCGGCTTCTGTCCCGTGGCGGCGCTGTCCAGGTACACCAGCGGCCGGCCCCGCACCTCCTGCCGGAGGATGGGGAAGTCCGCGCGCACCCGCGCGAGGTCGAATCCAGGTCCACTCATCCCATCACCTCCGCCGTCCCCGGCAGCTTCTCCGCGAGCAACGCCTCCACCCGCGCGCGCACCGGACCCTCCGGCACCGCGCGCACCAGCTCGCTGGCGAACGCCCGCGTCAGCATCCGCTCCGCCTCCACCTTCGGGATGCCGCGCGAGCGCAGGTAGAACAGCGCGTTGTCATCCAACCGGCCCACCGCCGTGCCGTGGGCGCACTTCACGTCATCCGCTTCAATCTCCAACTGCGGCCGGGCGTCCACCTGCGCGCCCTCGGAGAGCAGCAGGTTGCGGCTCTGCTGGCTGGCGTCCGTCTTCTGCGCGTCCTCGCGCACGCGGATCCTCCCGTGGAAGGTGCCGCGCGCGCGGTCGTCCAGCACGCCCTTGTAGAGCTCGCGGCTGGAGCAGTGCGGCACCGCGTGGTCCAGGTCCGTGCGGTTGTCCAGGTGCTGCGTGCCCCGGCCCACGAACAGGCCGTTGAGCACGCACTCGCCGCCCTCGCCCGCGAAGGCCGCGTGCACTTCGTTGCGAGCCAGTGCTCCGCCAAAGGAGAACGCGTGCGACTGGAAGCGGCTGTCCCGCCCCTGCCGCGAATACAACCCGCCCAGGTGCAGCGCGGTGTCGCCCTCCGCCTGGAGCTTGAAGTGGCGCAGGCTGGCGTTGTCCCCCAGCGACACCTCCGTCACCGCGTTGGTGAACGTCGCGCCCGAGCCCAGGCCCGCGTACGTCTCCACCAGCGTGGCCTCGCTGCCCTCGCCCGCCACCACGACGACGCGCGGGCTGGCCAGCACCGGCCCGTCGCCGCCGCGCGCGAGGAACAGCAACTGCACCGGAACTTCACTCAAGGCCCGGGGCGCGAGCGTGAGCAGCGCGCCTTCCTCCAGCAGCGCCGCGTTGAGCGACGTGAAGGCATGCGCGGACGGCCGGGAGAACCGGCCCAGCGTCTCCTGGAGCAGCGCCCCGTCCTCGCGCAGCGCCTGCGACAGCGGCTTGAGCACCACGCCGCGCGGCAGGCCGGTGAGCACCGACAGCGCCGGCACGAAGCTCCCGTCCACGAACACGAGCCGGGGGCCGGGCAGCGAGAGCCGCGCCACCGCCCGCACCACGTCCTCGCCCGCGGGCACGTCCCGCACGGGCTGGAACGGGTGCGACGACAGCGTGGCCACGGGCGTGTACTTCCACTCCTCGTCCCTGGACGTGGGCAGGCCGCGCGCCTGGAACTGGCTCAGGCCCTCCTCACGCAGCGCCTGGAGCCACGCGGGGGCCGCGGCGCGCGCCTGGAAGGCCCGGGCCACCTCCACGTAGTGGGAAGCGCTCATGGCCGGGCCTCCTTCGCCTTGCCGGCGCCCTCCGCGCCAATCCAGCCGTAGCCCTTCTCCTCCAGCTCCAGCGCCAGCTCGCGTCCGCCCGAGCGCACGATGCGGCCCGCCGACATCACGTGCACGTGGTCCGGCACGATGTAGTCCAGGAGCCGCTGGTAGTGGGTGATCACCACCATGGCGCGGTCCTTCGCGCGCAGCGCGTTCACCCCGCCCGCCACGACGCGCAGCGCATCGATGTCCAGGCCCGAGTCCGTCTCGTCCAGCAGCGCCAGCCGGGGTTGGAGCACCGCCATCTGGAAGATCTCGTTGCGCTTCTTCTCTCCGCCGGAGAAGCCCTCGTTCACGGAGCGGTTCATGAACGCCGCGTCCAGTTGCACGAGCTTCGCCTTCTCCTTGGCCAGGGAGAGGAAGTCCATCGCGTCCAGCTCCTCCTCGCCCTTGGCGCGGCGCTGCGCGTTGAGCGCCGTGCGCAGGAAGTGCAGGTTGCCCACGCCGGGAATCTCCACCGGGTACTGGAAGCCCAGGAACACGCCCGCCTTCGCGCGCTCCTCTGGCGGCGTGCCCAGCAAATCCCTGCCGTCGAACAGCACGGAGCCCTTCGTCACCTCGTACGTCTCACGCCCCGCCAGCACGCCCGCGAGCGTGCTCTTGCCGGAGCCGTTGGGCCCCATGATGGCGTGCACTTCACCGGCACCGACTTCCAGGTTGATGCCCTTCAGGATGTCCTTGCCGCCCACGCGGGCATGCAGGTCCTGGATGCTCAACAACGACGCCATCACCCCACGCTCCCTTCCAGGCTCACGCCCAAGAGCTTCTGCGCCTCCACGGCGAACTCCATGGGCAGCTCCTTGAAGACCTGCCGGCAGAAGCCGTTCACGATCATCGACACCGCGTCCTCCTGCGAGATGCCGCGCTGCCGGCAGTAGAAGAGCTGGTCCTCGCCAATCTTCGACGTGGACGCTTCATGCTCCACCTGCGCGGTCGCGTTCTTCACCTCGATGTACGGCAGCGTGTGGGCGCCGCACTTGTCGCCCAGCAGGAGCGAATCGCACTGCGTGTAGTTGCGTGCGTTCGCCGCGCTCTTGAGCACCTTCACCAGGCCCCGGTACGTGTTCTGCCCGCGGCCGGCGGAGATGCCCTTGGACACGATGGTGGACCGGGTGTTCTTCCCGATGTGCACCATCTTCGTGCCCGTGTCCGCCTGCTGCCGGTGGTTGGTGAGCGCCACCGAGTAGAACTCGCCCACCGAGTCATCCCCCTTGAGGATGACGCTGGGGTACTTCCAGGTGATGGCCGAGCCCGTCTCCACCTGGGTCCACGAAATCTTGGAGCCCCGGTGCGCGATGCCGCGCTTGGTGACGAAGTTGTAGATGCCGCCCTTGCCCTCCGCGTCGCCCGGGTACCAGTTCTGCACCGTGCTGTACTTGATGGACGCGCCGTCCAGCGCCACCAGCTCCACCACCGCCGCGTGCAACTGGTTGGTGTCGCGCATGGGCGCGGTGCAGCCCTCCAGGTAGCTCACGGAGGCGCCTTCGTCCGCGATGAGCAGCGTGCGCTCGAACTGGCCCGTGTCCGCCGCGTTGATGCGGAAGTACGTGGACAGCTCCATGGGGCACTTCACGCCCTTGGGCACGTAGCAGAACGAGCCGTCGCTGAAGACCGCGGAGTTGAGCGCCGCGAAGAAGTTGTCGGAGAAGGGCACCACCGTGCCTAGGTAGCGCTCCACCAGCTCCGGGTGCTCGCGCACCGCTTCGGAGAACGAGCAGAAGATGACGCCCGCCTTGTAGAGCTTCTCCCGGAACGTGGTGGCCACCGACACGGAGTCGAAGACGGCATCCACCGCGACGTTCTGCAGGCGCTTCTGCTCCTCCAGCGGGATGCCCAGCTTCTCGTAGGTGCGGAGGATTTCGGGGTCCACCTCCGACAGGCTGTCCTTCTTCGGCTTCTGCTTGGGCGCCGAGTAGTAGCGGATGGCCTGGTAGTCGATGGGGTGGTACTTCACCGCCTGCCACGACGGCTCCTTCAGCGTGAGCCAGTGGCGGTACGCCTTCAGGCGCCACTCCAGCATGAAGGCCGGCTCGTTCTTCTTCGCGGACAGGACGCGGATGACGTCCTCGTCCAGGCCGGGCGGCAGCGTGTCCGCCTCCACCTGGGTGACGAAGCCCGCCTGGTAGCCCTTGCGGGTGAGTTCCTGGATGGTCTCGGTGCTGCTCATGAGCGGACTCCCGTGACGGAAGCAGGCGCGCCGACGGACGCCGGCAGGCCCAGGCCCACCAGCCGCTCCGGCATGCGGGGCGCGGGCGCGCGCAGGTCCGCGAGCGTCAGCTTCCCCAGCGCTTCCTGGATGGCCTGGTTGATGAGGCGCCAGTGGCCGCGCACCTGGCAGACGGACTCCAGCTCACAGGGCCCGGCGGGCTTGCCCGGGTGCTGGCCACACTCCGTGAGGGACACCGGCCCCTCCAGCGCGGACACCAGCTCCGCCAGCGAGATGGCCTCCGCCGGACGAGACAGGCCGTAGCCGCCGCTCGCCCCCCGGTGTGACACCACCAGGCCCGCCTGCAAGAGGCCCTTCAGGACCTTGCTCGCGGACGGAAGGGCGACATGCGTGCGCGCCGCCAGCTCTCGCGTGGTGCGGGTTTCCCCGTCCGCGCGCGCCAGCTCGGTCATCAGCACGATGCCGTAGTCGGTCATCTTGCTCATCCGGAGCATGAGTGGGTGTCTCCTCGGGACTGTCCGCGGGCCCGATGCCCGCGACGGCCTCTTATGTAATCTGGACCATCGCAGTCCACATTCAAATCGGGCCACAACGAGCTAGGGTGGGGCCGTCCGCTTTTCGTGTCCGTCTCCCCCTCGAGGAGCCCTACCGATGCGCCGTTCCCTCCCCCTCCTGCTCACCACGCTGGCCCTGGCCCTGGTGGGTTGTGAGAAGAAGTCCGCCCCGGCCCCCGCGCCCGCCACGCAGGGGGGCAGCGCCACCGCCGCGCCTGCCGGGCCTCCGCCGGAGGGCAGCATCCTCATTGGCGAGGTGGGCAGCCTCACCGGCTCCGAGGCCACCTTCGGCATCTCCGCGCGCAACGGCATCGACCTGGCGCTCCAGGAGGCCAACGCCGCGGGCGGCGTGCGCGGCCAGAAGCTGGTGGTGCGCGTCTACGACAGCCAGGGCCGTCCGGAGGAAGGCGCCCAGGCCGCCACGCGGCTCATCGCGCAGGACCGGGTGGTGGCGCTCCTGGGCGAGGCCGCGTCGTCCGTGTCCATGGCCATGGCGGACAAGGCGCAGGCGGCGAAGGTGCCCATGATTACGCCCACCTCCACCAGCCCGGAGGTGACGAAGAAGGGCGACTACATCTTCCGCGTCTGCTTCATCGACCCGTTCCAGGGCCTGGTGATGGCGAAGTTCGCGCGGGAGAACCTGAAGCTGTCCAAGGTGGCGGTGCTCACGGACAACAAGAGCGCCTTCTCCGTGGGGCTGGCGGACGTCTTCAACCAGAAGTTCAAGGAGTTCGGCGGCACCATCGCCGGCAACGAGAGCTACTCCAAGGGCGACACGGACTTCCGCGCGCAGCTCACGTCCATCAAGAACATGAAGCCGGAGGCGGTGTTCGTCCCGGGCTACTACACGGACGTGGGCATCATCGCGAGGCAGGCGCGCGAGGTGGGCCTGCGCGTGCCGCTGCTGGGCGGTGACGGCTGGGACTCCGACAAGCTGTACGAGCTGGGCGGCTCCGCGCTGGAGGGCAGCTACTTCTCCAACCACTACTCGCCGGACAACCCGGACCCCGTCGTGCAGAACTTCCTGAAGAAGTACAAGTCCGCCTACGGCGCCGTGCCGGACAGCGTGGCGGTGCTGGCGTACGACGCCGCGCGCCTGCTGGTGGACGCGATGAAGCGCGCGCCGGACACGTCCGGCCCCGCGCTGCGGGACGCCATCGCGGCCACGAAGGACTTCCCGGGCGTGGCGGGCACCATCAACCTGGACGCCAACCGCGACGCGGTGAAGCAGGCCGTGGTGATGAAGGTGGAGGGCGGCAAGGCGGTGTTCGTCACCACCGTGAAGCCCTGAAGCCGCGCTCCGGCCGCCCGTCCCCGGTGCGTCAGGGGATGGGCGACTGGATGATGTAGTAGATGGACTGGAAGTAGGTGTTGAGGGCCCGCAGCAGTTGGACGAGGAACGGCCAGCTCATCACGGTGAAGCCGAAGAACGCCGCCGTGATGACGCCGTACTCCGACATGGCCTGGCCGCGCTGGAGGGCCTGCTTCAGGCTAGTGCGCGTCTTCACCGGGCACCTCCATCGTCGTGTCGCCGCCGCCGCCCTTCTTGCCGGTGCGGCACTGGTTCATGCACTTGTCGCGCGCCTGGCCGGCGACCTTCAGGCAGTAGGGGCCGGCGTTCTTCGCCTTCTCCTTGCACACCTTCTCGAACTTCGCCTTGTCGTCCGCGCAGCGGCGCTCGCAACTGACGCCGGCGAAGGCCCGCGGGCCCCACAGCAGCGCGCCCGCGCCCAGCGACAGCATCAGGACCTGCTTCATGAAACGGCTCATCGTTCCCTCTCTGCGTGCCGCGCTCAGGGCGTGGCCTGGGACCGCATCAGCGACAGGTGGAAGTCCACCACGCGCTGCGCGGAAGGTTGCCGCAAGGTGGCCTGTCCGCGCAGCCCCGGGCGCGTCAGGGTCAGCTCGGTCTCCTGGAAGCCCTCCTGGCGGGCCTCCGACACGCTCCAGCCCTGGTCCCGCAACTGGGCGCGGTAGGCCTGCTCCACGTCGGGGAGCGCCGTGTCCGGCACCCGGCCGGAGACGGTGATGTTGGTGGCGCCCTCCATCCGCAGGGACAGCGAAGCGATGTCCTGCAGGTTCCGGGGCACCGGGACGCCCGCGGGCACGCGGCCCGCGCGCTCCAGGTAGTTGCGCATGCGCGCGGAGGAGACGAAGACGACGGTCTCGCCGCCCTGGTGCAGCGTGGACATCAGCCGCACCTCGTCATCCTTGGGGACCCAGTAGCCCACGTAGCCGGCGTTGTCGTTGAAGCGCACGCCCACGACGGGCAGGCCCTCATCCAGGAGGAACTGGCGGTAGTGCTGCAGCACCTGGTCCGACGAGTCCCGCGTGGAGAACCACGCCACCGCGATGGGCGTGTCCGGGCCCAGGTAGTCCGCGGCCAGCGCCTCCGGACGGCCGCCGTTGGGATAGGGCGGGAAGTACGTCAGCGTGCGCGCGAGGATGGCCTCGTCCCGCTTGGAGCGGCTGGGGGTGGGCCGCGCCGCCTGGTCCAGCTCGTCCGCGGCGGCCTCCGCCCGCTCCAGCTCCGTGCGGGCGCCGCCGTAGCGCGCCTCCTCCCAGCCCATGCCGATGAGGATGCCCGCCACCGCCACCGACACCAGCACCGACGCGGTGCGGAAGGCGGGATGCGAGACCCACTGCTTCAGCACGACTCCGGATCCTTGCACCCCATGTACCACTCACCGCGGTCCGAGTGCTTGTAGGTGTCCTGGTTCTTGTCGTTGTCCCAGTCGCGCCACTCCTGGTTGAAGTAGCGGGTGCTGCCCTCCTGGTCCACGGTGTTGGACGGGGTCTGCATGTTGGCCAGGTGCGGGTGGATGGACAGGTACGGCTTCGTCGGGCTGTCCTCGAAGGCGTACAGCATCATGCTGTCCAGCAGGTCCTCGGTGAGCGCGGACCGGAACTGCTGCATGCTGCTGACCATGGCCGAGTAGCCGGGCTGGACCCGCTGGTAAACGAGCTCCGTGCGGTCATACATCTCACCGCTGGAGTCCGACGGGGAGATGTCCGCGTCCTCCGTCAGCGCCCACGTGTCCGTGATGATGGCCATGCGCTGTTCCTTGAGGAAGTACGCGTTGCCGTCCTCGCCGCCCGTGCCCTGCTGGGCGTTCTCGTGGACCTGGGCCACGCCCTCCTGCTTCCAGTTCTTCTTGGTCAGCTTCTCGTTCTTGCTGAACTCCGGCAGGAACTCCTCGGGCAGCAGGTAGTTCTCCACCACCGCGCGGGCGGAGCACTGGATGAGGCCGCCGTTGGAGAACTGGCTGCGGTACTGGCCCGCGATGCCGCCGCCCAGCGACCCGGCGCTGGTGTCCGGCGCCTCGCACGTCACCTGCTTGGCGTTGCTGTTCATCCAGCACACGTGGGCGACGACGGCCAGGTGGTGGTCCGTGTCCTCGCAGTCCGCGTAGTTGCTGCCGGACATGACGTCCGGCCGGTCGATGCCGGACTCGTGGTCGCAGTAGGTGAGGCGGGCGTTGTGCTGCACGTTGGAGCTGCCGCCCTGGGGGCCGGTGCCGCCGCCGCCGCTCTGCTTGAGCGCCTTGGTGTAGTCCTGCGTGGTGAAGTCCCAGATGGTCGTCACCGCCGCCTCCTGCGCGTCCAGCGAGTAGCGCAGGAGGTCGTCCAGGAAGAGCGCGTACATGAAGATGGGGATGAGGACGATCATCGAGAGCGCCATCTCCACGGAGGCGGCGCCCCGGACGCGGCGGCGCTGGGGGTGCGCGGTGCTCATAGGGCCAGGTCCTTGGCGCTGGCGAGGTCCGCCGCGTCGCCGTTGCCGGCGCGGTTGAGCACGCGCGCGGCCTCCTGGGCGGTGAACGGGTGCAGCTTCACGCGCCAGTACGGGTTGAAGAGGCCCGGGGCCTCCTTCCAGCCGTTGGGGCCCAGGCGGTGGTAGTAGACGAGCGCCTTGGAGAGCGCCGCGCCCTCGCCGGGCGCCAGCCGCAGTTGGCCATCCCCCTGGGCGCCGTGCGTGAGCGTGAAGGAGCCGCTGTCGTTGAGCTCCCAGGGCGCCTTGTCCTTGTCGCCCACGAAGAACTGCTTGGTGACGTAGCTGTAGACGTGCGGCTGGCCCCAGTCCGTGCTGGGGTCGTCGTTGGCGCGGAACTTCATGAAGCAGTTGCCGCTGCCCGAGCAGCTCATCAGGTCCTTGGTGTTGATGCCCTTGAACTCGTCGTGCTGGCCGCTGTGGGCGCCGCCGGGGGTGTGGCTGCCGCCGTTCTCGCTGCTCTCCACCACGGCCTTGTAGGTGCCCACGCCGAAGCCGTGGCGCCACTGCGACATGAGCGTGCCGTGCTCGTCCGCGACCACGACCTTGCCCTCGTTGCCGGTGACCTGGCCGGGGCCGTGGATGTTGCTCTTGGTCTGGGCGACCTTGGCCGTGCCCTTGTGCCCCATGATGACGTGCGTGCCTTCACCCGGGATGTCCTTGAGCAGGTCCTTGATGAAGTCGCTTTTGTAGTAGGTGGGCAGCCCGTTCATGATGACCGGGAGGCTGCGGTTGGCGGCCCAACCGGGGCGCGAGGCGTTGGAGATCTCCGTCATCACCTGCGCGCGGGCCTTGTTGCTGGAGCCCTGGCGCGAGCAGTTCATCCCGTCCACCGCGCAGTCGAACTCCTCCGCGTTCAGGCTGCCCACGGAGGAGTTGAGCGAGGAGGCGCCGGGGACGCTGTAGTCGGTCATGTCCGACAGGCTGGCGGACTGGCCGTCCCGCAGGGCGTTGCGCGCGGCGCGGTGCGCGGACTTCTGCGAGTCGTGGATGCCGTTGGCCATCGTGTTCAGGTCGTGGATGACCTTGTTGAACTTGTCCTCCACGTCCTTGACCTTGGAGTCGTAGTCGCTGGCCTTGGAGCTGTAGTCCATGGCGATCATCAGCGCTTCAATCGCGTCGAAGCAGTGCTGGAAGTTGTAGGGCGGGCACTGCGCGACCTCCAGGGCGGCGATGATGAAGAAGCTCATCTGCCCGGCGCGCATCATGTCGCCGGTGGCGCTGGCGGCGGCCATGTAGCCGTGCGCGGACGTCATGCCCACGTAGGTGGACGCGATGGCCCGGTTGCTGGCGGCGTAGTAGTTGAGCGCGCGCGCCTCCACGACGCCCATGGAGTAGGCGAGCGCGTCGCTGTGCTGCTGCAGGCTCATCTTCTCCCGCAGGGCGTGGCTCAGGTTGAAGCTCAGCGTCGTCATCAACGCGAGCAGCAGGAAGGACAGGCACGCGAGCACCAGGGCCTGGCCGCGGTGGCCGCGCTTGGGCCGCGAGGCGGACCTCACGGTTCGAACGTGAAGATGCATTCGTTCTCCTCCGGAAGTTCCTTCTGGGTGAGGTAGAGGTTGGAGTGCATCCGCATGATGTACGTGGCGCGGATGGGCAGGATGTAGAGCTTGTTGTTCGCCGCGGCGTCGTACTTGGACATCTTCTTGACGATGAACTCGTCCCGCTCCGAGTCCTTGCCCAGGCGCAGCACGTACGGCAGGTCCCGGCCGCGCGCGATGTTGTAGATGACGACGTCCGCGAACGGGATGGGCAGGCGGTAGTTGAACGTCACCTGCACGCTCAGCTTGGTGCGCAGGCTGTCCGCCCAGCCGCCGTCTCCGGAGGCGACCTTCGGATCATCGAAGTCCATCTCCTTGTTGCCGTGGGAGCCGGAGCCCAGGTCCCCCTTGAGGGGGTTGCAGATGGTGACCTCCGCGAACTTCAGGCCGGAGGCGTCCCCCATCTTGTTCTTGCCGATGTCGCCGCCCTCGAACTTGGACTTGAAGTCACCCGCGCTGGTGATGGGCTTGATGATCTCCGCGCCCCCGCTGGCGGCCGTGCTCACCATGGGCAGGAGCACCGCCAGGGCGGCCTTCTCCATGGTGGGGATGTCCGCGTTGTGGATGGAGCCGGCGCGCACGGCCTTGTAGGCCGCGTACTTCGTCAGGAGCCGGGCCTGGTGCATCAACCCCAACTGGAGGATGCCCAGCAGCATGAACACGAACAGGGGCAAGACGATGGCCGTCTCCACCGCCGCCTGGCCTGATTCGTTGCCGCGCTTCATGCTTCGCCCCTGTACTGAAAATACCCCAGGGTGGGAGTCTTCCCGACCCATTGTGCCGCTACCATACCGCCCGTAGGTTCGGCGGGAATCGGCCAAGTGGCCGGGAATGCAGGCCCGGCCACCGGGCTTGCGAACATTATCGGGCGGGCCGGGGCCCGGGGTGCTTGACGCTGTGCGTATGCCATGGTTGGCACGGGCCTTCGCGTTGAGCGCAGGGAGACGAATCCATGAACTGGCACGTGGCGAAGCGAATGGGCGTGGTGTTGGCGGTGGCGTTGCTGGCGGCCTGCAGTGACGAGGGCGGGGACGCCAAGCCGGACGGCGGCACCCAGGGCGACGGAGGCACCCACACCACCAAGTCCGCGGGCCCCGGTCTGGGGACCTCGAAGGAGAACCCGGTGGGGACGCCGTTCGCGCTGCCGGCGGGGCTGACGCTGGAGAACCCCATCACCAGCTACACGCCGCAGGATCCGGTGGAGTGCGACGACATCTATCCGGAGGACGCCAAGGGCAGCGGTGACGAGGTGACGCTGTGCCTCATCTTCCGCAACACCACGGGCGGGCCCATCACGGTGACGCTGCCGCCGGGGCTCATCTTCGTGTCCACCAACGACGACGTGCAGAACGGGCTGCTGGTGCAGGCGGTCACCATCGAGGTCCCGCCGGGCGAGCGCTTCTTCGTGCCGCTGTTCCTGTACTGCGCCAACCAGGACCGCTCCACCACGGGTCCGGACGACAAGTACGAGCTGGGCCCCACGGTCCAGTACAAGGAGTTCCAGGAGCTGTACTCCCTGCTCGCGGGCAAGACGCTGGAGCCGCAGGACGCCATCCCCATCCAGACGGCCGTCGCCCACCTGGCCAACGGCGAGGGGCTGTCCTCGGCGGACCGCGCCGCCCTGCAGGCGCTGTAGGCACCGCCTCGCGTCCGGCGGCGGGCCTGGTCACCGCCGCCGGGCGATCTCCTGGATGAGCGTCACGTAGCGGCGCTGCTGGGGGTTCAGCTTGAAGGCCTTGCGCAGGGCGTCCTCCGCGAGCGCCCACTGGCCCTCGCCCCGGGCCACGTCGCCCAGGAAGGCCCAGCCCTCCTCCAGACCGGGCTCCTGGCGCACCAGCTCCTGGAGCTCCTGGAGCGCCAGCCGGCCGTGCGCCTCCGGCTTCATGAGGTAGCGCGCCCAGGCGCGGTGGGCCTGGTACAGCGGCCGGGGGTCGATGTCGCAGGCGTACTCGAAGTACTCGAAGGCGCCCGCGAAGTTGCGCGCCTCCAGGCGGCGTTTGGCTTCGTCGAACTGGGTGGTGGCGTCCAGCAGGTCCGTGCGGATGCGGAACTGCTCCGCGGTGGAGGGCCGGCCGGTGTTGTTGCGCGCCTTCTCCCGGTGCGCCTGACGGCGCTTCTTCCACAGCGCGTTCTGCTCCGGCTCCGACAGCATGCCGTAGGCCCGCGCGTACGCGGCGAGCATCCCTTCCGCCTTCTCCTTCAGCTCCGCGGTCTGGAAGCGCAGCGGGGAGAAGCGGTCCGCGGCGGCGAGGAACGCCTTGCGCAGCGCCACCGGCTGCACGTCCTCCGGCACGTCCAGCAGCGCGAAGGGGTCCATGCCGCGGTGGTTGAGGAACGCGCCCACCAGCGCGTTGCGCGCGGCCTCGTCCTCGTCCGAGAAGGGCGTGCCGGACGGGGCCTGCGTGGGCACGGGCACCGGCGTGGGGACGGGCTCCGGCGCGGGGACGGGGGTGGCGGGGGCCCTGCGGGCCAGCTCCTCGGCTCGCGCGTCCACGTCCTCCACGAAGCCGGCCACGCCCAGCAGGCACAGCGCGTAGAGCCGGCGCAGCACGGCGTCCATGTCGAAGCCGGTGCGGTCCAGCAGCTCGTTGAAGGTGGGCCGCTGGCGCAGGGCCTGGAACAGGCGCGCGTCCTTGGAGGACAGCTTGGGCGCGGACTCCACGCCGGGCATCTGGCCGAAGCGGCGGTCGTCCGTGAAGGTGAAGTGCGTGGCGACGGTGTCGAAGGGCAGTTGGGTGGAGACGCCGGTGAGGATGAGCTGCGCGGTGTTGGCGCGCACGGTGGCGTCCGGGTTCTCCACGTCCGCGATGAGGCGGTACTTCGCGTCCGTCCAGCGGAAGCAGTCCAGCAGCTTGTGCGCCAGGTTCGCCTGGAGCTGCTTGTAGAGGTCGAAGGGGCTGATGAGCCCCTTCTGCACGAGCAGCCCGCCCAACTGCATGCCCGAGGACACGCTCTCCGCCAGGGCCTTCTGGTAGTCGCCCTCCGTCAGGCGGCCCTTCTCCACCAGGTACTTGCCCAGCGTCTCGTGCAGGAGGTTGGAGTGGCACGCCACCGGCGCGCCGTCCTCGAAGGTGATGCGCTTCTCGCGCTGGCGCACCTTGAGCTCCAGCGTGCAGGTGCGCTCCTCCACCATCAGCGCGTGCAACAGCAGCGGGAACGGCGTGTCCGCCAGCAGGCCCTCGCGCTGGCGCAGCACCTGGGACGGCGGGGGGAACATGCTCGGAAAGCCTACTACTCCGCGCCGTCGCCGCCCATGTCGTCCGCGGCGTAGGGCTCGTCCTCGTAGACGCCGTAGGGGCCACCGTAGGTGTCGTGCGTGGGCAGGTAGCGGGTCAGGTACGCCCCCACGCCCATGAACACCAGGGCCACGGCGGCGTACGTCAGCGGGCGGGACGGGCGGGCCCGGTACGCCCACCAGCGGTCGCGGCGCTTCTGGAAGCGCGGGGCGACGGCGTACTCACGCCAGGCGGCGTCGCGGGCCTCCTGCGCCTCCACGTCCAGGCCCTCCTTGTCCAGCGCGCGCGCCAGGAGCACGCGCCCCTCCACGGAGCCCTGACGCACCTGGAGGAAGCGCTCCAGGGCCTCGCGCGCGCCCTTGAAATCGCCGCGCAGGAGGCGGAAGCGGCCGCGCTCCAGGTCGATGGCGCCCTGCCGGTAGTCGGCGTCCAGGCGCTCGGCCTCGGTGAGCAGCAGCTCGCCCCGGGGAGAATCGCCCGCGCCCAGGTAGGCCACGCCCAGCAGGTAGAGGGTGTCCACGTCGTCGTCGCCCGCGTCCAGGTTGGGGCGCAGCAGGTCCACGGCCTCCTGGTAGCGCTTCTGGCCCACGCGCAGGTCGGCCAGCTCCGCGCGGGCGCGGCGGTCGTGGGTGTTGGTGAGGATGGTGCCCGCGAGCTCGCCCGCGCGCTGCCAGCGCTTGAAGGCGCGCATGGGGCTGGGCAGCACCTGCAGGGTGAAGCGGTCCGCCGCGAACAGCAGCACGGCCAACAGCCCCAGGGACAGGAGCGGGCTGCCCGTCAGCATCGTGAGCCCCATCCACATCAACCACTTGGTCAGCACGGTCGAGTCGTCCTTCCTTGGAGCCGCCTGCACCGGCGAGCCGCCTACAACAGCCGCGCGCAGATGGCGCTGTGCACGTCCGCCCCCCGCTCCGTCAGGACCAGCCTGCGGCCGTGACGCGTGGCGAAGCCGTGGGCCACCAGCCGCTCCACCTCCTCGCGCCGGGGCTCCACGGGCTGGCCGTATCGCTCACAGACGGCCTCCCAGTCCACCCCCGACACCAGGCGCAGGCCCATGCTCAGCCGCTCGGCGAAGAGCTCCTCGGGGCCCAGGTCCTCGCGGCTCGCCTCCGGCAGCCTCCCCTCCTCCACCGTGCGCAGGTAGGCCTCCGGGCTCCGGAGGTTCACGTAGCGGTGGGGCGCGGGGGACAGCAGCATGCCGGTGGCGCCCACGCCCAGCGCCAGGTACTCGCCGCCGGTCCAGTAGAGCGCGTTGTGCCGGGAGCTGAAGCCGGGGCGCGCGTGGTTGGAGACCTCATAGCGGGTGAGCCCGTGCGCGCCGTACACGTCGCGCACCGTGCGGGCCATGGCCACCACGTCGTCGTCCTCCGGCAGGGAGAGTTCGCCGCGCTCAAGCTGCTTGGACAGCGGCGTGGACTCCGCCAGCACCTCGCGCTCCACCGTCAGCGCGTAGGTGGACAGGTGCTCCGGATTGAGCGCCACCGCGCGGCGCGCGTCCGCCTCCACCTGCGCCACCGTCTGGCCGTGCACGCCGTAGATGAAGTCCATGGCCACCACGGGGAAGTCCGCCTTCCGCGCCGCGGCCACCGCGCCCTCCACCATGGCGGCGTCGTGCGCGCGGCCCAGCGCCTTCAGCGTCTCTGGCTGGAAGGACTGCACGCCCAGGGACAGGCGGTTGATGCCCGCGGCGCGGTAGCCGGCGAAGCGCTCCGCGTCCGCGCGCTCCGGGTTGCCCTCCAGGGAGACCTCCAGGCCGGGGGCGAGCGACAGGCGCGCGGCGATGCCCTCCAGCACGCGCGCCACGTAGCGGGGGTGCCACAGCGACGGCGTGCCGCCGCCCAGGAAGAGGGACTCCAGCGGCTTCACGCGCAGCGACGGGTCCGCGGCGAGGCGCGCGTCCAGCTCCGCCAGCACCGCGTTCGCGTAGCGCTCCTCCGGCACCTGGCGCGCCACCGCCACCGCGAAGTCGCAGTAGGGACACTTGGCCAGGCAGTACGGGAAGTGCAGGTACAGCCCGAAGCGGGCTGCCTGCATGCCCGTCAACGGGTCCGTGGGCGCGGCGAAGGACATGGAGGTCCAACCTCTACTTCAGGGCCTTCAATTGCGCTTCCAGCCGCGCCACCTTCGCCTTGGTGCTGGCAGCCGATTCGAGCGCTGCCTCGGCCGCCATCAGCTTGCGCTTCATGGAGGCCACGTCCGCCTTGAGCTGCTCGCGCTCCGCCGCCCAGTCCGCGGGCACGTCCGCGCCAGCGGTGGGCGCCGCCGCGAGCTTCGCCTCGAGCGCCTGGCGGGCCGCCTGCTCCGCCTTGAGCGACGCGCTGACCTGGGCGAGCCGGGCCTCCAGCGCGGCCTGGTCCGCCTGCGCCGCGTCGCCCCCCGGGGCCTGGGCGTTGGACTCGCCGAGCCTCGCCTCCAGCGCGGCCCGCTCCGCCTGCTCCGCTTCGAGCGCGGCGCGGGCCTCCTCCAGTTGCGCCTCCAGCGCCGCCTTCACGCCCTGCTCCTCCAGGAGCGTGACGTCGGCCTGCGCGACCCGGGCCTCCAGCAGCGCCTTCGCGCTTTGCTCCGACGCGAGCTTCGCTTCGACGTCCTTCACGCGGGCCGCCTGCGCCTCGGCGACGCGCCGCTTGGACTCGGAGGCCTCCAGCGCGCCCTCCACCATCTTCACGCGCTGCTGGAGCCGGTCCACCTTGTCCGCTTCCGCGCGGGCCGCCTCCAACTGCTCGGTGAGGGAGACCAGCTCCTCGCGCTGGCCGTCATGTCCCGCGCTCAGCGCCTCGGCGCGGCCCTCGGCCTCGGCGGCCTGCACCCGGGCGTCCGCGATCTCGGCTTCCACCGCCTCGCGGCGGGCGCGCTCCAGCGCCAGCTCCTCCTGGGCCTTGGCGACCAGGGCCTGCAGGCGCTGCACCTCCGCCTCGCGCTGGCCCGCGGCCGTCTCCAGCATGGACGCGCGCGCGGAGAACCCCACGCGCTCCGCCTGCGTGGTGGCCAGCTTGCGCTCCACGGCGGCGAGCTGCTCCTGGTGCGCCTCGCGCTCGGCCTGCACGGCCGCGGCCTGGGCGGCGAGCTCCGCCAGTTGGGCCTCCAGCGCGGCGGCCTTGCCTTCCGCCTCGTGCACCCGGCCCTCGGCCTCGTGCACCGCCTCGCCGAGCGCCGCCGCGTCCGACTCCATCCGGTCGCGCAGCGAGACCTGCTCGACCTCCGCGGCCTCCAGCACCTCGCGCAGGGAGGCCAGCTCCGACTCGGCCATGCGCGCGCGGACCTCCGCGGCCTCCACCTCGGCGCGCGCGGCTTCACGCGCCTGGGCCACCTCCGCCTCCAGCTCGCGCACGCGCGCCTGGACCCGGGCGGCCTCCGCGGCGCGGCCCTCCAGGGCGCTCCTCAGCGAGGGCAGCTCCGCGGCCTCCGCCGTGCGCGCGGTGAGCGCGGCGCGCAGGCCCACCGCGTCCGCGTCCTTCAGCGCGAGCGCGCGCTCCAGCTCCGTCACCTGCGTCTGGAGCGTCTTGAGCCCGTCCTCCACCACCGCGAGCTGCCGGCGCGCGGCGTCCCGCTCGCCCTCCAGCCCCTTCGCGTGGGCGTGCGCCTCCTCCAGCGAGCTGCGCGACCAGTCGCTCTCGCTCTCCAGGGCGCCCATGGCGCCCTTCGCCTCCGCGAGCGCCGTCTCCAACTGGCTGATGGCCAGCGCCTGCGCGTCGCGCTCCGTGGTCAGCCGCTCCACGTCCGCGAGCACCGACTGGTACTGCGCCTGGACCGCCTCCAGCGCGCCCTGCGCCTCGGACTTGCCGGAGGCCAGCTCCGCCACGCGGTCCTGCGCGAGCCCCAGCGCCTCCTTCGCGCCGACCAGCTCCTCCGCCATCGCCCCGCGCGACTCGCGCTCGGCGTGGAGCTCCTCCGTCAGCCGGGGGACCTCCGACTCCACCTCCGCCAGCGCGCGCGTGAGGTCCTTGCGGTCCGCCTCCGACGCGGCGAGCTCCGCCTCCAGCGAGGCGATGCGCGCCTGGGCCTGCTTCAGCCGCTGCTCGTCCTGCGCGGACGGCGCCGGTGCGCCCCCGCCGCCGCCCTCCCGGCGCGCCTTCTCCAGCGCGGCCTTGAGCTGGGTGAGCTCGCCCTCGCGCTCGGCGTACAGCGCGCGCGCCCGGGCCAGGGTCTCCGTCTTCTGCTTCAGGATGCCCCGGAAGAACTCCAGCTTGTCCTCCGCCGAGCCGCCCATGGGCAGCCGGGGCTCGGCGGGCTCCGCGAAGGGGTCCCCCTTGCCGGGGCTGCGCGCAGCGGCCGCCGGGGACGGTGGCGTGGTCGTGGGCAACCCTCCACCGCCGATGGGCGCGGGGGTCGTGGGCACCCGGGCGGCCGGCGCGGCGGCCGGGGATGCGGGCAAGCCTGCGGCGGGCCGCCGGGGCGGCAGGGGGGGAGGCGCGGAGGGGGGAGGCCTGGGAACCGCGAGGGGCCTGGGGGACGCCGGAGCGGGCGCCGCCACCGGGGCGTCGCCGTCATCCAGCAGTTCCTTCAGGTCCGCGAGCGGATCCGCCTCGTCCGGGGGAGACGGCATGTGCGCGTCCCAGGTTACCGGCCACGGGGGGTTTCCACCAGTTACGCGATGCCCCCCGCGCCGCTTCGCCTGCCTGGTGGGAGGCGGACGGCACGGTCCGCTCGACGTGGAGGGGGCGGGACGTTAGCCAATGGAGCAAACATCACACCTCGCCTTGCCTCTCCTCGGGAGGGGATGACAGCTTCGGACCACTCCTATGGCCATCCGCTACACCCTGCCCAACGGGCTCACCGTCGTCTTCGAGGAGCAGCACGCCGCCAAGGTCGCGGCCTTCCAGGTCTGGGTCAAGGCCGGCAGCGCGGACGAAAGGCCGGACCAGGCCGGGCTCGCCCACCTGCACGAGCACATGCTCTTCAAGGGCACGGAGCGCCGGGGGCCCGGTGAGATTGCCCGGGACATCGAGGCGCACGGCGGCGAAATCAACGCCTGGACGTCCTTCGACCAGACCGTCTACCACATCGTCATCGCCAGCCAGTTCGCCCGCACGGGCCTGGACATCCTGGGGGACGCCGTCCGCCGCTCCGCGTTCGACAAGGAGGAGCTGGCGCGCGAAATCGAGGTCGTGTGCGAGGAGATCAAGCGCAGCTACGACTCGCCCTCACGCCGCGCGTCCCGGGGGCTGTTCACCGCCGCGTTCCAGACGCACCCCTACCGGCTGCCCGTCATCGGCACGGAGGAGAGCGTGCGCAGCTTCACCCGCGAGAAGGTGCTGGAGTTCTACCACCGGCACTACACGCCGAAGAACCTGGTGCTGTCCGTCGCGGGCGACCTGAACGAGGCGGAGCTGCGCCAGTGGGTGGACGAAATCTTCGGCGGTGACTGGGGCCGGCCCTACGCGGGCCCGGTGGAGCGTCCTCGCGACGCGGCCCCCACGGGCCGCCGCGTGCTCATCCAGACGGAGGACGTGAAGGAGGCCTACCTGCACCTGGCCTTCGCCATCCCGGAGCTGGAGCACCCGGACGTGCCCGCGCTGGACGTGCTGGCGATGATCGCCGGCCAGGGCAACTCGTCGTGGCTGGTGCGCGAGGTGAAGCGCCGCCAGCACCTGGTCAACGACGTGCACGCGTCCGCGTACACGCCCAAGGACCCGGGCATCTTCTCCGTGTCGCTGACGCTGCCGCCCGAAAAGGCGCAGAAGGCGCTCACGCAGACGGCGCGCGTGCTGGAGGCGCTGCGCACCACTCCCGTGCCCCTGGACGAGCTGCGCGCGGTGCAGGCGGTGGTGGAGGCGGAGTCCGTCTACCGCAAGGAGACGGTGCAGGGCACGGCGCGCAACCTGGGCTCGTACCAGACGTCCCCCGGCGGCCTGGAGTCGGAGGCCCGCTACCTGGAGGACATCCGCAACCTGAAGCCGGAGGACCTGCGCCGCGTGGCCCAGAAGTACCTGCGGCTGGAGCACGCCGTGGTCACCGCGCTGGTGCCGCCCGCCGCGGAGCTGACGGAAGGACACGTGCACGCCGCGCTGGATGAAGCGGCGAAGGGCCCCGGCCTCACGCCCCCGGAGCGCTCCGCGAAGCAGCCGCCCCCGGAGGCCCCGGCGCGTCCGGCCCGGAGCGCCGTCGCGTCCGCGCGCTCGGAGGTGGTGCAGGAGAAGCTGCCCTCCGGCGCCACGCTCATCATCCGCGTGGAGCCGCACGTGCCGCTGTTCTCCATGCGCGCGGCCTTCATCGGCGGGGCGCGCTACGAGACGCCCGAGGACAACGGCATCACCACGCTGCTCAGCCGCACCCTCACCAAGGGCACCACCACGCTCAGCGCGGATGACATCAGCCAGTTGGGGGACCTGTACGCGGGCAACGTCACCGGCCAGGGCGGCCGCAACTCCGTGAGCCTGAAGGCGGACTTCCTGTCGCGCTACTTCGAGCCCGGCTTCCGGCTGTTCGCGGACGTGCTGGTGAACCCCGCCTTCCGCGAGGAGGAGGTCGCGCGGGAGCGCGCGCTGCTGCTCCAGGACATCCTCACCCGCGAGGACAAGCCGTCGAGCATGGCGTTCGAGCTGTTCTCGCGCACGCTCTACCAGGAGCACCCGTACCGGCTGTCACTGCTGGGCGAGAAGGCGTCCGTGGAGGCGCTGGGGCCCGAGCAACTGCGCGCGTACCACCGGGCGCACATGGACCCGTCGCAGATGACGCTCAGCGTGGTGGGCGACGTGGACGTGGCCCAGGTGCGGGCGCTGGCGAACGAGTACTTCGGAAAGTCGCGCGGTGGCGCGGTGGCCCCGAAGCAGGTGCGGCCGGAGGCGCCTCCGTCCGCGCCGCGCACGGAGAAGAAGGTGCTCGCGCGGGCGCAGACGCACCTGGTGATGGGCTTCCAGGCGGCGCGGATGACCGACTCGTGGCGCGTGGTGCTGGACGTGCTGTCCACGGTGCTGTCCGGCCAGGGCGGGCGGCTCTTCATCGAGCTGCGCGACAAGCGCTCCATGGCCTACAGCGTGAGCAGCTTCTCCATGGACGGGCTGGACCCCGGCTACTTCGCCGTCTACATGGGCACCAGCCCGGAGAAGGTGGACGCCGCGGTGGAGGGCATGCGCCGCGAGCTGCAGCGCATCCGCGACGAGCCGATTCCGGCCGCGGAGCTGGAGCGCGCCAAGCAGCACATCATCGGGGCGTATGAAATCGACCTGCAGCGCAACAGCGCCCGCGCGACGCTGCTGGCGCTGGACACCTGCTACGGCATCGGGCTGGACAACTTCCTGCACTACTCCGAGCGCGTGGCGAAGGTGACGGCGGAGGACGTGCGGGAGGTGGCCCGCCGGGTCATCGACTTCGACCGCATGGCCACGGCCATCGTCGGGCCCTGAGGCCCGCGGCGCGAGCGTGGAAGCGTCACGACGACGGCGCTTCCACGCCGCACCGGGTGCGGTAGAAGGGGCGCCATGTCCCAGACCTACCTGTCACTCACCGTCGATATCGCGGAGGAGGCCTCCGAAATCCTCCAGGACCTGCTCCATGAGGCCGGCGCCCTGGGCCTGGAGGTCCGCGACACGGAGACGCCCACCATGCCGGGCGTGCGCGCCCCCGCGAAGGGCGAGTCCATCGTCGTGGCCTACTTCGAGGACCGCGAGAGCGCGGAGGAGGCCCGCGACGCGGTGGCGGAGAGCCACCCCACCGCGCGCCTGTCCCTGGACGAGCAGCCCCAGCAGGACTGGAGCAACGAGTGGAAGTCGCTCATCAAGTCCGTGCAGGTGGGCCGCCTGTGGGTGGGCCCGCCCTGGGACGTGGCGAACGCGCCGGCGGACAAGGTGAAGCTGGTCATCGAGCCGAAGATGGCCTTCGGCACGGGGGACCACCCCACCACGTCGCTGTGCCTGGCGGCGGTGGATGACTTCATGGCCACGCACCCGGGCGCGAGCGTGCTGGACGTGGGCACCGGCACGGGCGTGCTCGCCATCGCGGCGAAGAAGCTGGGCGCGGGCCACGTGGTGGGCACCGACAATGACCCCACCTCCGTGGAGCTGGCCCAGGAGAACTGCGCGGACAACCAGACGCCCGACCTGGACATCTCCGGGCGCGAGCTGACGGAGGTGCCGGGCACCTTCGACCTGGTGCTCGCGAACATCCTGGCCAACACCCTGATTGAGCTGGCGCCCCTCATCGTCCCCAAGGCGAAGGACCGGCTGGTGCTGGCCGGCGTGCTCGCGCACCAGCGCGCGGACGTGGAGGCCGCGTACCGCGCCCTGGGGTGCACCGTGCTGGAGGGCGCGCAGCAGGGCGAGTGGGTGCGCATCGACTTGAAGCGCTAGAAACAAGAGGGGGTCGGGCGGCGAAAACTGGTTCGCCATCCCGACCCCATCTGGACTCGCGAGGCTTTCCCCCTTGGCGTCAGGACCTCGCGAGTCCCGCCGTGTGCCTGGCGGACATTGCAGTCCGCGTGCCTGACGCTGTGTCCTTGGCGTTCCAAGAGGACGCGGGCGCGGTTGTAGCGGGGCGGGTTACGGGGAGCGCGGCGCGTGTGACCTTCCGCGCTACAGCGGGCCTCAGACGAACGCGAGCGTTCCGGCCGCGCGCAGGGAGCCCACCACTTCGTTCCGGGTGTGGAGGATGCGCGGCTCCGCGTGGTGCGCCAGGCCCGTCATGGGCAGGGACAGGCCCTGCTGCTCCGCGACGAGGCGCAGCACGGCGAGGAGCGCGGGCGCGGCGCAGCGGGCGTCGCCGTCCTCCACCTTGACGGCCACGCCCAGGCGGGCCCTGGGCAGCGCGGCGCAGTAGACGCCCTCCGCGCCAATCTTCACCACGGCCTCGCCCCCGAGCGCCGTCATGATGTCCGTGCACGCGCGGCCCCTGCCCGCGACCAGCTCCGGGTGCGCGAGCATGGCCTCGCGCAGGCGCCGGGCCGCGGGCGCCTCCGAGACGCCGAAGCGGGCCCACGCGGTGGCCATGGCGCTGAGCGGAAGACCGAAGCAGACGGCGAGGCAGCCATCCACGGCCTTCACCAGCGCGTCGCGCGGCAGGCCCGTCCACTTGGCGATTTCGTCCTGGATGCGCTCCTGCACCGGGTGGCCGTCGCTGGCGTAGCCGTGGACGTCCCAGCCGTGGTGCCGCGCCAGCGCGAGCATCCCCGCGTGCTTGCCGGAGCAGTTGTTCCAGCGGGGCGTGAGCACCACGCCCGCCCTCAGCGCCTCCTCCGCGACCGCGGGAGACAGCGGCGGGTGCGGGCCGCACGCCAGGTGGCGCTCCTCGCAGCCGGAGGCGCTCAGCATCCGCATGGCGAGGGCGCGGTGCTCGGGCTCGCTGGAGTGCGACGCGCAGGAGAGCGCCAGCTCGCGCGGGCCGAAGCCGTAGCGGTCCGCCGCGCCGTCCTGGACCATGGGCAGGGACTGGAAGGGCTTCGCCGCCGAGCGCCAGAAGGTGACGCGCTCCGGGTCACCCGCGTACGCGACGCGCGCGCCCTCCGCGTTCACCACCGCGACGGACACGGTGTGGAGGGACTCGACGAAGCCGGAGCGGGTGGACTCGATGACGAGGGTGGCCATGGGCGTTTCGCGCGCCATAGCATGGAGGGCTATCCTCCGGGCGCCCTCCCCTTCAAGGAAGCCGCCGTGGTCCGCCTCTTCGTCCCCCTGCCCGACCCCGCCCCCGCCGACGTGACGCTGACGGGCGAGCGCCGCCACTACCTCGTCCACGTGCTGCGGCTGGCGGACAGCGACGCGCTGGAGGTGTTCGATGGCAAGGGCCGCGCCTTCGAGGCGCGCGTCACCGGGCTTGGCGCGGAGTCCGTACGGCTGGTGCTGGGGGCCGTGCGGGTGACGCCGCCCGCGCGGGAGATGCGCGTGCTCCAGGGGCTGCCCAAGGGGGACAAGCTGGAGCTGGTGCTGCAGAAGGGCACGGAGCTGGGCGCCACCGCGTTCCATCCGGTGGCCACGGCGCGCAGCGTGGTGAAGCTGGAGCCGAAGCGCGCCGGGGAGCGCACCCAGCGGTGGGCGAAGATCGTCGAGGAGGCCGCGCGCCAGTGCCGGCGCGACGACGTGCCGGTGGTGCACCCGCCCGGGCCGCTGCTGGACGCGGCGCGCGCGCTGACGCCGGGCACGCTGCTGCTGGTGCTGGATGAAGAGGAGTCCGCGGTGCCGCTGGGCGAGGCGTTCCGGAGCGTGGCGCCGGGGACGCCGGTGGCGCTGGTGATTGGACCCGAGGGCGGGCTCGCGCGCGAGGAGGTGGAGGGATTGAGGGAGTTGGGGGCGCGGCCGGTGACGCTGGGCTCGCGCATCCTGCGCACGGAGACGGCGGCGCTGGCGGCGCTCGCGGTGATGCAGCACCTGGACGGTTCGCTCGGTTAGCAGGCGAGCGGACGGCCCCCCCCTGCATCCCGGGTCACGGATCCGTGTGGTGATTCCTACGTTTCTGCCATTGGGGACCTCGCGGGTCCCTCACACGGGAGAGACTCTCATGGGGATCATCGCATTCATCATCATCGGCCTCATCGCGGGCCTCATTGCTCGGGCCATCCTGCCGGGCAAGCAGAGCATGGGGTTGGTGGCCACGACGCTGCTGGGCATGGTGGGTTCGCTGGTGGGCGGTCTCATCGGCTCGCTCTTCGAGCGCAACGGCCGGCTGTTCGACCTGCATGCCTCGGGCATCATCATGTCCGTCGTGGGATCCATCATCGTGCTTCTCCTGGTGGGAGCAGCGGGACGGCGCCGCGTCCACGCCTAGCGTGAGGCGCCCCACACGCGCCGTTCCCCGAGGGGCGGTGGTGCTGGTGCGAACGAGCCCCTGACGGTTCCTCGGCCGAGGGACCGGCGGGGGCTTGTCCTTTTCTTGCTACAGGCCTGAATGCGGCCTTTCATGGCGACGGTTGTCCGCGTCACCGGGAGGATCCGTTGTCCAAGTGCCTGAAGTGCGGCGCCTCGCTGCCGCCGGTCGGAGATTGCCCCGCTTGCGCCGCCAATGCCGCGCGCCCACCCGCGGTGGCCCCCGTCCCCAGCCTGCTCGACCGCGACATCCACATTGATCGCCGCAGGTCCGGCGACCGTGTGGCCCAGGACGCTGGCGGCGACGACCCCATCACGTTGAACAGCGAACCGATGGAGCCGGAGACGCTGCGCGGCACGCCGGCCTTCGCGATGGAGCCGCCGCGCGGCCCCATCACCCCGCCGGGCATGACGCCGACGGTGCGTCCGGGAATGGCGCCGCGCGCCGCCGCGCCCCGTCCCCCCGCGCAGGCGCCGGTCGCCGCGCCGCGTGCCGCCGTGCCGCCGGATGCGGCCGTGCGCGCGTCCGCGCCCCAGGGTGACGTGACGGGTCGTCCCGCCGCGTCCAACGCGCAGCCTGTGGCTCGCCCCGCGGATGCGACGCTTCGCGCGGCGGCGCCCGCTGCGCGCCCTGCTTCGCCCCAGGCCGAGGCCCCTCACGCGGATGCAACGATTCGCGCGGCGGCGCCCACGGCGCGTCCTGCTCCGTCCCAGGCCGATGCCGCTCACGCGGATGCGACGATTCGCGCGGCGCGTCCTGCTTCGTCCCAGGCCGATGCCTCTCACGCGGCGGCTCCGGCTCACGCGGATGCGACGATTCGCGCGGCGGCTCCCACGGCGCGTCCTGCTTCGTCCCAGGCCGATGCCTCTCACGCGGCGGCTCCCACGGCGCGTCCTGCTTCGCCCCAGGCGGATGCATCTCACGCGGATGCGACGGTTCGTGCCGCAGCTCCCGCTGCGCGCCCTGCTTCGCCCCAGGCCAATGCGCCGGTTCGCACGGCGGCTCCCGCGCAGCAGGCGCCCCGGGCCGCAGCTCCCATGCCTCCGCGCGCCACGCCTCCCGCCGGGAACGCTCCCGCGGGCGCCGTGCAGCCTCCGCGCCCCGCCGCGCCGCCTCCGGGCGTGCCACCGATGGCCGCCGCTCCCGTGCCTCCGCGCGCCGCGCCCACCTCGGCCCTGTCCGAGGCGAGCTTCCAGAACCCTGGCGTCGCCGCGCCTCGCGCCGCGCCGCCTCCGGTGGCTCCCATGGAGCCCCGTCCGGGCTCCGCGCCCACGCCGGCCTACGGCACCGAGCCGCACGTTCCTCGCCCCCACGCGCAGGCCGCCTCGGGTGCACCTCGCGGCAACCCCGTCCAGGGGGCGCCCGGTCTGCCTCGCATGGACGCGCCCGCGCAGGCCCCCGGTCTGCCCCGGATGGGGGGCGCGCAGGCCCCCGCTTCCGGTCTTCCGCAGGCGGCTTCGTCCGGTCTTCCCCATCCGGCGGCCCCCGGACCGTCGGCCGCCGAGCACTGGGAGGCGGCCCACGCCTCGTCCGGCCTGCCCTTGATGGATGCTCGCAGGGACGCCGCTCCGGGCCTTCCCGACATGGAGGACCCGGCCATCCTGCCCCCGCTGGAGACGCCGGCCTTCGCGACGTCCCCGGCGCCCGCTCCGGGAGTGTCCCGCATGGAAGCCTCGCCCGTCCCCGCCCCCGCCGCCCCCGCGAAGTCGAAGGCCCCCGCGCCCTCGGCGGTCCCGGCCGCTGGCGAGGTCCACGCACGGCCCGCCTCGCTGTGGCGCCGGCTGCTGTCCTTCACCGTCGACACCGCGGCCATCAGCGCCGTGGCGGCGGCCTACATCACCCTGGCCTCGTCGGTCGCGGGCGTGAAGGGGCCGCAGCCGGGACTCACCGGGTTGGACGCGTTCGTCGCCTGGCTGCGCGCGCTGCACTCCGTGCTGCTGCCGGGCGTGGTCCTGGTGCTGGTGCTCGCCACCGTGTACTGCGCGGTCGCGGCCTTCCTGTGGAATGGACGCACCCTGGGACGGTTGCTCCTGGGCCTGCGGTTGGTGGACACCCATGGCATGGCACCCACCCCGGGCCGGGCCATCTTCCGGGCGCTGCTCGCCGGGCTTTCCTTTGTTCTCTTCCTGGGCGGCTTCTGGATGGCGCTGTTCGACCGGCGCGGACAGACGCTTCATGACAAGCTGACGTCCACCTTCGTCGTCCAACCGAGCTGAAACCGGCTCATTGTGCCTTGCGGCCGCGGCCGTAAGATGCCGCGGCCTTCATGCCTTCGCGTCTTGCCCAGCACCTCGTCTCGCGCGCCCTCCTGACCCAGGAGCAGGCCGGGGAGTTGTTGCGTCTGCACCAGGCCCAGGGTGGCCACGTGGACACCGTGCTCCTGGAGCGCGGCCTCTCCGAAGCGGATGTCCTCGCGATGCTGGGCGAGGTCTCCGGCTTCCGGCCCGTGAACCTGGTGGACTTCGAGCCCAACCTCGAGGTCGCCAGCTTCATCCCCCCGAAAATCGCCGAGCGCCTCAGCGTCGTCCCCCTGTCCCTGGACGGCAACACGCTGCACGTGGCGTGCGCCTATCCGGTGCCCAAGAAGGAGCTGGACGAAGTCGGCTTCCTCCTGGGCAAGCCGCTGGAGCTGTGGGTCGCCATCGAGCTGCGGGTGCGCGAGTGGATCTCCATCATCTACCGCCAGCCGCTGCCGCCCCGCTTCGTGCAACTGGCCGAGGCGGTCGCCCAGCAGGCCGGAGCGCTCACGCCGCCTCCGCCACCGCCGCCGGACGACGAGTCGATGACGGTGGACATGGTGGAGCAGTTGGCGCGCAACGTGGCCCAGGAGCCCGTGCCCGCGGCGGCCCGTCCCGCCGCCTCGCGTGAGCCCGAGCCCACGGACATCCCGCCGCCCGCGTACGTGCGCGAGCCGCTGCGCCTGAACACCTCCGCGGGGCCGGTGACGACGGCGCGCGCGGTCCAGCGCCCCACCCCGCCGCCGACGCCCACGGACATCCCGCCCCCCGCGTACACGCGCGAGCCGCTGCGGCTGAACATGCCGGGCACGCCCGCGCGCGCCACGGCGCCCACGCAGGCCCCGACCCGGGGCGCGCCAGCGAACGCCGGGCCGCCGACGCTCTATCCGCCGGGAGAGCGTCCTCTCCCGCCGCCGCAGCCCGTGCCCGTGCTGTTGCCCGTGGGTCCGGCCGGCACGCCCGCCCCAGCGCCGCAGGGCTCCGCCCAGGGCGGTCGACCCACCGCGCCCGGTGCGTTCGCCACGCCCCCGCAGGCCGCGGGCCGTCCGGGCACCACCGTGCAGGGCGGAGGCACGCAGGGTCCCGCGACGCAAGGCTTTGGCGGACCGGGCACCACCGTGCAGGGCGCGGGCGCGCAGGGCTTCGGAGGCCAGGGCACCACCGTGCAGGGCGCGGGTCCTCAAGGTCCCTCGACAGCGGGACAAGGCGCCCGACCGGGCACCGCCGTCCAGGGCCCGCAGGGCACGCCTCCGTCCGCGAACCGCACCGGCGCCCCCTCGCAGCCCCCGGGAGCCCGTCCCGCCGTGTGGCCTCCCGCGCCCGAGCAGCAGGCCCGCGCGGCCCAGGCCGCCACGCCGACCCAGCCTCCCGTTCCCCCGGCGCCGCCCCGGGGCGAGCCGTCCTTCATCATCTTCAGCAACCCCGCGTCCGCGCAGGGCGCGAACCGTCCCCGCGCGCCGGAGCCCGCCCCCGTCCCGGGTGCCTCCAGCGCGCCGGATGCCGCCGTGCCGGAGTGGACGCTGCCCCAGGCCCGCTCCGCGCTGCGCGAGGCGACGCGGGACCTGGACCGCCTGCTGGACGTGGCCCTGCGCTTCGGCCGCCGCACGTTCGACTACGTGGCCGCCTTCGCCGTCGTGCGCGGCGCCGCCGGTGGCTGGGACTCGCGCGGCGAGGGCTGGGACGCGAACGCCCTCGCCCAGGTCTCCATCCCCCTGGACGCGAGCAGCGTCTTCCGCACCGTCGCCGTCACGCGCGGCAGCTACGCGGGCCCGCTGCCGCCGGACGCGCTCACGCGGCACTACCTGGAACTCTTCGGCCGCCAGGCCCCGCGCACCGTCTTCCTGTACCCGGTGGAGGTGAAGGGCCGCCTCGTGGCCATCCTCTACGGCGACTGCGGCCAGAAGCCGATGAGCCAGCGCCGCCTGAGCGACTACATCCTGTTCTGCCAGGACCTGCCGGCCGCCTTCCAGGAGCTCATCCTCTTCCGCAAGCAGCGCGTGTCCGAGCTGCGCGCGCCCGAAGAGGACATCAGCATCGACGTGGACGTGCCCGGCTTCCCGGCCCCGGTCCAGCCCGCCCCCGCGCCCGCCGTGGTCGCGGGGCTCGGGTGGAACCCCGTCTTCGGCCGGGGCGGCGTGGCCAACCTGGGCCGCGCCGCCGCCCTGCCCCCGCGCGTGCTGTCCCCGGAGGAGCGCCCGCCGCCGGACTTCACGCCGCTCTTGCGCCGGCTCACCGGCCCGGACGCGTCCCTGCGCTCCAGCGCCATCGCGGAGCTGGCGCGCTCGCCGGAGGCCAGCGCCCGGGTGCTCGCGCAGCACTTCCCCGGCCCCACCGCCTGGAGCCGCCTGCCCGTCGTGGAGCTGCCGGAGGCGGACGAGCTGGGCCCCATCCCCGCCGCCCTGTCGCGCCTGGGCCGCCCCGCGGCCGTCGCGCTGGCGCCGCTGCTGGACTCGAACGACGCGGACACGCGCTACCTGGCGCTGCTCACCGCGGGCAACCTGCCCTACGCGGAGCTGGTGGACGGCGTGCTGCGCGGCCTGTTCGACATGGAGCCGGACATCTCCAGCGCCGCCCGGGTCGCCGCCGCCGCGCTCAAGCACCTGCCGCGCCTGGACGCGTCCCTGCGCGACCTGCGCCAGGAGCTGGCCAGCCGGGACGCGCTCCGCCGCTCGCTGGCGGCCCGCGCCCTGGGCACGCTGCACGACCGCGACGCCATCGAGGGCCTCATCAACCTCACCGGCAGCGACGACGCCATGTGCGCGCAGGCCGCCGCGGAGGCCCTGCGCGAAGTCACCCGCGCCACGCTGGGGCTCCAGCCGCGCCAGTGGTCGGCGTGGTGGGCGGAGAACCGCAGCCGCCGCCGCGCGGACTGGCTGGTGGCCGCGCTGCGCCACCGCGAGCTGGACGTGCGGCTCGCCGCCATCGAGGAGCTGAGCCGCGCCCTGCACGACACGCTGGGCTACTACGCGGACTCGCCCGACGCGGAGCGCGAGGCCGCGGTGCGGCGCTGGGAGTCCGCGGCGGTCGACCCCGCCAACGCCCGCCGGCTGGGCATGCTCTGAGCCACGGAGGCGCGCGATGACGGGCGCCATGTGGCTCAGCCTGCTGGCGTGCGCGGGGCAGCTCGCGCTCGCCGGCATCGCGCTCGCCCGCGTGGGACGCAGCCCCCTCGCGCTGCCGCTGTCGCTGCTCTCCATCGCGCTGTCCACCTGGAACTTCTCCGCCTTCGGGCTGGCGCGCTCGGGGGACACGGGCTGGCGGCTGATGGGCTTCGCCGCGGCGCTGATGACGCTGCCGTGCGCGGTGCACTTCATCCTCGCGTTCGTGGGCCGCCGCCGCCGCTCCGCCCGCGTGCTCTACGGCACCTACGCGGTGATGGGCGCGCTCGCGCTGACCATGCTCATCGCCATGGGCGTGCCCGCGCTGGAGGAGCGCATCAACACCTTCCGCTTCGGGCTCGCGGTCGCCGTGGGCGTCATCCCCATCCTCGCCACGGGCTTCGTGCTGCTCACGCGCCACCTGCGCCACGCCAGCGCGGAGGGCTCCCCGGACGAACGCGCGCGAGCGGGCCTGATGCTGCTGGGCCTCACGCTGCTCGTCGCGCTGCTGCTCACGGACCTGGCGGCGGACATGGCCCTGCCCGTGCCGAAGCTGGGCAACGTGGGCACGCTCCTGGGCCTGCCGGTGATGGCCACCGCGTCGCTGCGCTTCCAGCTCTTCGGCAAGGACGCGCGCGCCACGAACGCGGCCATGCACGCCGTCGTGCTCGCGCTGGTGGGCGTGCTCGCCTACCTCACGCTCTTCCGCGTCTTCGCCGCCGAGTCCGGCGCGCTCGTCGTGGGCACCACCGCCATCACCTTCTCGCTGCTGGCGGCGGCGCGGCGGGGCGTCACCGCCTTCGTCACCCAGCGCGAGCGCCTGGAGCAACTGGCCACGCTGGGCCGCTTCTCCGCGCAGATGGCGCACGACCTGAAGAACCCCATCGCCGCGCTCAAGGGCGCCGCGCAGTACCTGAAGGAGGAGCACGCGCGCGGCCACTCCTGGGACGCGCACGGGGACTTCCTGGACCTGCTGCTGGAGCAGGTGGAGCGCCTGGACCGCGTGGCGGGCACCTACCAGCGCCTCGCGCGAGTGGAGCCGCTGCGCCGGCCGCTGGACCTGAACCGGCTGGTGGAGGGCGTGCTGTCGCTCCAGGCCTTCGCGACGCCAGGCGCGGTGGAGCTGAAGAAGGAGCTCGCCCCCGACCTGCCCGCGTGCGCGGGCGACGAGGACCTGCTCGCCAACGCGCTGGAGAACCTGGTGCGCAACGCCTTCGAGGCCATGCCCGGGGGCGGCACCCTCACCGTGCGCACGCAGCGGGACGGCGACGCGGTGGTGGTGGAGGTGCGGGACACCGGCGCCGGCATGGACGCGCGCACGCGGGAGCGGGCCTTCGACGACTTCTTCACCACCAAGGCGACGGGCAGCGGCCTGGGGCTGGCCTTCGTGCGGCGCGTGGCGGAGGCGCACGGCGGCACCGCGTCCCTGACGAGCGGCGAGGGCCATGGCACCCTGCTGCGCCTGCGCCTGCCGGCGGCCCCCGCCTCCCAGGCCCCGCAACCCGAGGGAGAAGCCGCGTGAGTGACGCACTGAAGGGCCACGTCCTGGTGGTCGACGATGATCCCGCGCTGCTCAAGGTGCTGGGCGCGCTGCTCACCCAGGCGGGCCTCACGCCGCATCCGGCCTCCAGCGCGAAGGACGCACTGGCCCTGCTCGCGCGCCGCCCCATCGACGTGGTGCTGAGCGACGTGCGCATGCCGGGCATGAGCGGCATGGAGCTGCTCGCGCAGGTGGGGCGCGGCTGGCCGGACGTGCCCGTGCTGCTGATGACCGCGCACGGCACGGTGCCGCTCGCGGTGGAGGCGATGAAGGCGGGCGCGGCGGACTTCGTGCTCAAGCCCTTCGACCGCGAGGAGCTCCTCTTCACGCTGAGGAAGGCCCTGCTCCATGCGAGCCGGGACCCGGAGCCCACGCGCGGCACCGGCAAGGCGCCGGACGGCCTGGACAGCCTGCTCATGGGCGCAAGCCACGCGATGACGCAGGTGAAGGCCCTGCTGGTGAAGGCCGCCCAGGGCACCGCCACGGTGCTGCTGCGCGGCGAGTCCGGCACGGGCAAGGAGCTGGCCGCGCGGGCCCTGCACGAGCACAGCCCCCGGCGCGCGGGGCCGTTCGTGAAGCTGCACTGCGCGGCGCTCCCGGACACGCTGCTGGAGAGCGAGCTGTTCGGCTACGAGAAGGGCGCCTTCACCGGCGCGGCCACGCGCAAGCCCGGACGCGTGGAGCTGGCGCACGGCGGCACGCTGTTCCTCGACGAGATTGGCGACGTGTCCCCCGCGGTGCAGGTGAAGCTGCTGCGCGTGCTCCAGGAGCGCGAGTTCGAACGGCTGGGCGGCACCCAGACGGTGAAGGTGGACGTGCGCTTCGTCGCGGCCACGCACCAGGCGCTGGAGGACGGCGTGCGCCGGGGCACCTTCCGCGAGGACCTCTTCTACCGGCTCAACGTGGTGCCCCTCTGGCTGCCCACGCTGCGCGAGCGCCCGGAGGACATCGCGCCGCTCGCCCGCCATTTCCTGGACGTGCACGCGAAGACCAACGGCCGGCCTCCCTTCACCCTGAGCGAGGACGGCCTGCGCGCGCTCCAGGCCCAGCCGTGGCCCGGCAACGTGCGCCAGTTGCAGAACTTCCTGGAGCGGCTGGTGGTGCTCTGCGACGGGCCCGTGCTCTCGGGCGAGGACGTGGCGCGCGAACTCTCCCGCCAGCCGGGGCTCGCGCCGCCGCCCGTCGCCGCGCCGCCGCCTCCGTCGCCGTCCGACTCCGTCACGCTGGAGTCACGGCGCAAGGACGTGGAGAAGGAGGCGCTGGTGGACGCGCTGAAGCGCTCGGGGGACAATCGCACGCTGGCGGCGCGGCTGCTCGGGGTGAGCCGGCGCACGCTCTACAACAAGCTGGAGGAGCACGGCCTGCTGTAGGGGTGCCGGGGGGCCGGCCCGCTGGAGCGCGGGCCGTGTTTTCACACCGCGCTTCCGTGTACGGACCTGACTTCCAGGTTTATGCTGCTTCGCGCTCGTACTCCCTGGACGCGGCACCGCAGCGCACCCGAGTCCCCCTCCCGGCCCCCAGGGGCTGGCTGACACGAAGGAGCAACGCCCCATGACCCAGACCCTCGCCGGCCGCGTGAGCGGCCCCGTCTACACCCCCAACGACGCGGGCTATGCCCCGGAGTGTGCCGGCTTCAACGTCGTGGTCACCCATTCGCCGCAGTACGTGGTGGCGGTGAAGTCCACGCAGGACGTGGTGGAGGCCATCCGCTTCGCCCGGGAGAACCACCTGCCCGTGTCGGTGCAGGCCACGGGGCACGGGACGGACGTGCCCATCACCTCCGGCGTGCTCCTCTCCACGAAGGCGATGAATCACGTGAGCATCGACCCCGCGACGCGCGTCGCCACCATCGGCGCGGGCGCGCGCTGGGAGCCCGTCGTCGCGGAGGCGGCGAAGCACGGCCTGGCGCCCATCGCCGGCTCGTCCCTGAACGTGGGCGTGGTGGGCTACCTGCTGGGCGGCGGCTTCGGGCCGCTGGTGCGCAGCCACGGCGTCAGCTCCGACTATGTCGTGGGCTACACGCTCGTCACCTGTGACGGGGAGACGGTGGAGGCGAGCGCGGAGAAGCACCCGGACCTGTTCTGGGGCCTGCGCGGCGGCAAGGGCGGCTTCGGCATCGTGACGGAGGTGAAGGTCCAGTTGGTGGAGCTGCGCTCGCTCTACGCGGGCAGCCTCTTCTTCGAGGAGCAGCACATCGAGGCCGTGCTGCGCGGCTGGGTGAAGTGGACGTCGGAGGCGGACGCGCGCGTGTCCACGAGCATCGCCGTCATGCGCTTCCCGCCGTTCGACTTCATCCCGCCCCCGCTGCGCGGCCGCACGGTCATCAACCTGCGCTTCGCCTACCCGGGCTCCCTGGAGGAGGGCGCGAAGCTGGCGGCGCCCCTGCGCGCGCTGGCGCCCCTCTACCTGGACATGCTGGGCGAGCTGCCCGCGACCCAGATGGCGCGCATCCACAATGATCCGGACCAGCCCAGCCCCGTGTGGACCAGCGGCATGATGCTCAGCCACGTGGACCAGGACCTGGTCACCACGCTGCTGCGCCACGTGGGCGCGGGCGCGCAGACGCCGTACTTCATGCTGGAGCTGCGGCACCTGGGTGGCGCGAGCCAGAAGGACGTGGCGGGCGGCTCGGCGGTGGGCGGCCGCAACGGCAACTTCCTCGTCGGGCTGGTGGGCATGCACCCGCCGCTGTTCGAGGCGGTGCTGCCCGGCGCCACGGAGGGCCTGCGCGCGGAGCTGAAGTCGTGGCTGTCGCCGGAGATGGCCATCAACTTCATGGGCAAGGTCCGCGACGCGGCGCACTTCGACAGCGCCTGGCCGGACGCCATCCGCGCGAAGCTCAAGGAAGTGCGCGGCAAGTACGACCCGCACAAGCTCTTCGCCGCGAAGTAGCCGCCAGCGAAGGCCCTTCAGGGGGCCAGCGCCGCCAGCGCGTCCAGCTCGTCCTGGAACGCGGCGACGAGGGCCCCCGGGTCGGGCACGCGGGACGCGTCCGAGGCCACGCCCACGGTCACCCGCCCCGAGTAGCTGAAGAGGCTGACCCCCAGGCCCACGTGGCCGGCCTGGGGGACCCAGAACGTGAGCCCCTCCAGCCGGCTGCCCGCGAGCGACACCGGCTGGCGCGGCCCGGGCACGTTGGTGGCGACGAGCGACGCCTTGGTGCCCATCACGTCCACGACGGCGCGCTCCAGCGCCGCGGGCGTGCGCCCCAGCAGCTCCAGCACGCCGAACGTCACCACGGCCTCCGGAGAGCGCTTGAGCTCCTCCATCCGCTTCGCCACTTCGCGCAAGCGGCGGCGCGGCTCCGCCAGGTGCACGGGCAGCCGCAGGAACACGACGCCAAAGCGGTTGCCCAGCTCGCGAGGCACCGGCACGTCCAGGGGCCGCAGGTTCACCGGCACCAGCGCGTGCACGTCCTCCGGCGGGGCGCCGCGCGCGTCCAGGTAGCGCCGCAGCGCGCCCGTCACCACCGTGAGCAGCACGTCGTTCACCGTGCCGCCCAGGGTCCGGCCCACGGCCTTCACCCGCTCCAGTTCGATGGGCTCCGACCACGCGGCGAGCTTCCGGGGGCCCAGGGGCCCGCGCAACGGAGAGCGGGGATCCGGCGGCAGCACCAGCAGCTTGCCCAGGGCCGCCGCGCCCTTCGCGCCCTCTCGCACCAGGTCGCCCGCGAGGATGGGCTCGCGCACCAGCTCCGCGCCCTTGCGCAGCGCGGAGCGGGCACCCCGGGCCAGCCGCAGCCAGCCCGGAGCGCCCGGCGGCCGCTCCGGTCCGGACGGAGTGACTTCACTCCCCTCCTCCAGCTCCACCGCGCGCGGCCCGGGCGCCCCGGGGGCCTCCACCGGATCCGTGAGGGACAGCAGCACCCGCGCGAGCGCGATGCCATCCGCGATGCAGTGGTGCAGCCGCGCGAGCAGCACGTCCCCGCCCGGCGCGCCCCGCACCAGGTGGAGGTGCCACAGCGGACGGGAGCGCTCCAGCGGCACGCCCAGCCAGTCCCCGACGAGCGCCTCCAGCCCCGCGTGTCCCGCGGACTCCGGCACGCGCAGCGTGGACAGGTGCGCGTCCGGGTCGAAGTCCGGCGCGTCCTCCCAGTGCGGCGCGCCCAGCGGCCCGGGCACCACCCGCTGCCGGAAGCGCGGGTAGCGCTCCACCAGCCGCTCGCGCACCACCGCGCGCAGGCGCTCCAGGTCCATGGCGCCGTCGAACCACAGCACCGCGGTGATCATCATCAGGTTCGCGGGCTCCTCCATCTGGAGCCACGCCGCGTCCATGCTCGCCATCCGCTCGCGGCCTGCCATGGCGTCCTTCTCACCCGTGCGCCCCGGTGGGGGCAAGGTCCTCCTCAAGGCTTGGGCGGAGGCTCCGGCGCCTCCTGCTTCTCCCGTTCGAACTGGAACGTCTGCCGCGTGGCGCCCGGCACGGTGAGGACGAGCGAGTCCTTCTCCTCGAAGGCGTACGTGAACTCCCCGCCCTTGAACTTCCCCTGGGACAGGGGCACCACGCGCTGCTTGCCGCACACCGGGCCCACCGCCTGACCGTCCTGCGTGCGCAGCGCCAGGTGCTTCTTGTCCTTCACCTCCACCCGGCCCCACGCGCGCACGTCCAGCGTGCTGCCGCGCCCGAGCGTCGCGTCATCCAGCTTCGTGCGCAGCACGAAGCAGCCCTCCGGCGTCACCTGCAGCGCCCGCGCGTAGTCGGACCGGGGCTGCACGTCGATGCGCTCCGCCTGTCCCTGATCCGTGTCCGGGATGCTCGCCGCGGACAGCACCCACGTGCCCACCAGCTCCTTGGGGACCGCCGTGCCCTTCGGGGCCTTGTCGCCCTCGCACGGGTTCGTCACCAGCTTCTCCGGGCTCTTGGGCGCGGGCTCGAAGGACCGCTCGCAGGTGAGGCCGCACGACTTCGCCGCGCACGCCGAGTCATCCGGCGCGCAGGCCGCCTTGCTG
Source organism: Corallococcus sp. AS-1-12 (assembly GCF_020036995.1). Lineage (NCBI taxonomy): Bacteria > Pseudomonadati > Myxococcota > Myxococcia > Myxococcales > Myxococcaceae > Corallococcus > Corallococcus sp. AS-1-12. Next base: position 138,065 of record NZ_JAIQDD010000007.1, read on the forward strand.
GTGCAGGCCTTCAGCCGCTTGAGCGCGTCCTCGCACCCCTCGCGCATGCACTTGTCGACGCACTCCGCGTCGATGCACTCCGCCACGCAGACCCAGTTGGTGCGGCCACACACGCCCGCCACGGTGCGCGGGGCCTGGGCCGCCGCGGGCAGCGCGGCGGCGGACATGAGGAGCGGGACGAGGAGCCGGAGCGGTCGCATGCGCCCTGCAAGCTACGCAGTGCGCCCACCCGCGGCGACACCCGGAGACAGGAAGGCTGTCCACCGGGCATCACTCCAGGCTCCGGCACTGCCGTCAGGTGAACTGCCACCGCCAGGTGCGCGGGTCGGACGGATTGGGCAGCTCCAGCTCGAAGTCCAGCGTGTCGTAGCGGCTGAACTCGCGAGGCTCCACGCGCAGGAGCGTCATCGCCGTGGTGTTGCGCTCGCGCATGGGGGACACGTCGAAGGCCAGCTCCGCGTCGAAGGCGACCTTGTAGAACAGGCAGAAGCCGTCCACCCGCCCGTCCTCCTCCACCGGCCGCTGGATGCGCACGCGCGAGGGCAGCCCCTCCGCGCGCATCGTCTCCAGGTCGAACCCGAACGCGGGCTCCGGCTCGCACAGCAGGTGGTCCACCTCGTACGAGCGCACCAGCCGCGTGAAGTACGACGGGCTCATCGCCTCGCGCAGCGACTGGAGGCAGCGGAAGTCCACGTGCGGCAGGTGCTGCGTCCAGATGAACGGGACGCACGCCTCCTCGCGGAGCTGCACGGGCTCCACGTAGACCTCGAAGCGGTTGGGGAGGATGCGGCCGCCGGGCTTGAGCAGGCGCGAGCGCAAGTCCAGCATCCGGGGCACGAGCCCCGCGTCGAGCAGCGCATCTCCCAGCAGCTCGTGCAGCAGCACGTCCGCCTTCTCCTGCGGCTGGAAGTGCCAGGTGGGCTCGCGCACGAAGTCGATGCGCTCCAGGCCGTTGCGGCGGGCCACCCACTGCGTGGTGTCCAGCAGCCGCGAGTCATCCACCGCGTACAGCTTGCGCGGGTGCTGGTGCGCGGCGAGGAAGGTGCGCAGGCCGGTGCCGGCCTTCACGTCCACCACCACCTGGTTGGGGCGCACGTAGCGCTCCACCGCGCGGCGCCACATCTCCACGCGTTGTGGGTCCGCCAGCATCGAGTCCTGCGGCGCCGGACTGGACAGGGCCAAGCTGTTGGGCGAGTGCCGGCGGTGCAAGTGGGACACGAGCGGCAGGTGGCTGAGGCGCGAGCGCAAATCCATCAATGCCTGACGCGGCAGGTCGAGCAGGTTCGACATGGTGGCTTCCCCCCGGAAGGCCGTGAGGGTCCCGACAAAGACGCGGTCGACCACCCCGTCCCCCGGAACCGGACTCCGAACGATGCGGTAGAGCGAGGGTCCAACCCAATCCGTCCCGGGGGCCGCCCACTGTCCCCACGTGAACACCCGCCTCCGCACCGGGGGCCGAATCCACTCACGGCGCCTCGCGACAATCCCTCAAAGCAGGAAGGCACCGGGCTCCCGGTGACCTCTCGCCGGCGAACCGGAGACGTCGCCGGCGAGAGGCTTTCCCCCTGCACGGGAGCGTCCGCGAATGACAGTCCAAGCATCCCTCCGGGTGGGCAAGAAAGCAGGTGGAGTGCGTTTTTTCTGGAAAGCCGCCCATCCGCGAACCCTGGTCATCGAGGGGGAGAAGGCTGCGGGTCACTTCCGAGGATGGACCCAGGTCTCGTTGGAAGAGGGGGCACGGATGATGCGAGCGATGGCATCGCGGACGCAGGGTGGGCGGGAGCCGGCGGAGAACGTCGAAGGCGAGGCGCGGTGGGAGGCGCAGCCGTGGCGGCTCCAGTTGCAGGACGCGCGGGCGCATGAGCACCGGGTGGCGCGGCCGGTGCTCGTCGCGGCGCTGCTGGCGGAGGGCTTCACGGCGGAGGCGGAGGTGGCGGGGTTCGCGGGGGCGCTGGAGGACCGGGCGTCGCTGAGCATCGGGCAGGTGCTGCGGTTCGTGGACAGCCTGCGGGTGCGCCTGGCGTTGGCGCGCACGGACGACGAGGTGTTGCAGTTGGCCTACCTGCGCCGCCACGCGGAGGAGCTGGCGGAGCGGATGATTGACTGGGCCAACACGGGGCGCCTGCCGGCGTAGGGCAGGCGGGGCGCCGCGCGGACGTTGGTGGTGGGCGTCCCCGGTGGGAGTGCCTTGACAGGGGCGGTGGGGCGCTTTCAGGTGGGGGCATGCTCGCCCTCGCACTCGCCGCCACGCTGGCGGCCGCACCCGCGCCTCGCGTCGCCGCCTCCACGGTGACGGTCCTCCACGCTCCGCAGCTAAATCAGCTCCAGGGGTTGAACGCGTTCCTGACGCGGGCCGGGGCGTCCTCGCAGATGCTGAACCCGGAGGCCTGGCGCGGCGAGCTGCACCCCATCCTCCAGCTCGACCTGGGGAAGCCGGAGCTGATGGAGGCGCAGGGCATCGACGTGACGGGGCCGCTGACGGTGTCCATGCGGCAGGACGGCCGCATCGCGTGCACGCGGGTGAAGGACGCGAAGGTGTTCCAGGAAGCGACGGCGAACGTGCTCGCGCGCAGCGGCGACGTGAAGGCGGGCACGGTGAAGGGCGTGACGACGCTGCGAGCCCCCAGCGCCACGGGCGGCTTCGGCGGCTACGTCATCAAGGGCCAGGAGGCCTGCGCCTTCCTGAGCACGGACTCGGACGACGCGCTCCGCAAGGAGGCCGCGAAGCTGGTGGCGCAGAAGGCGCCGGCCGCGGACGCGAGGATGGCCACGGTGCCGGGGGTGCTGTTCGTGTCCACGAAGGACGGCGTGCTGGCGCTGGACGGCACGGCGACGGGGCTGAAGGTGGAGGGCACGGCGGCGAAGCTGCCCCTGCCGCCCTTCCTGGCCAGGGGCACGAGCCCCTACGGCGCCATGGCCCCCGCGGGCCTGCTCTTCGCAAGGGCGCAGGTGGCGCCGACGGGCGTGGCGCAGGCGGTGGAGTCGGTGGCGGACGCGGTGCGGACGGTGTGTCCCGCGTGCCCGGCGGCGGACGTGAAGGCGGTGACGGACGCGCTGGCGAAGCAACTGACGGGGCAGGTGTTGTTCGGGGTGGACTCGGTGGCGGTGCGGGGGTCGCTGCGCAAGCCGGAGGTGCGCTTCTTCGCGGCGAAGCAGGCGCTGGCGGCGGAGGTGACGGACGCGGCGGCGGTGAAGGCGGCGTTGGCGCCGCTGGCGAAGTTCCCGGGAGCGAAGGCGCTGGAGGACGGCTACGCGATGGAGGCGAAGGGCGGCAGCGTCTACGTGCGGCTCAAGGGCAAGCAGTTGGTGTTCGGCAACGACTCCACGGTGACGCAGGCGATGCTCGCGGCGCTGCCGGAGAAGGGCGGGCCGCTGAAGCGCGCGGTGGAGTTCACGTTGGATCCAAAGAAGCTGGCCAGGGGCCTGTCCCAGGTGTCGCTGATGGACGTGATGGGCGACGAGCGCCTGGCCGCGTTCTTCGGAGCGAGCACGGAGCTGGGCCCCCTGCTCGCGAAGAGCGACAGCATCACCGGCTGGCTGGACAGCGCACCCAACGGCACGCACCGCTTCCAGATGAACTGGTCGCTGCCGGAGAAGAACTGAAGGACAGTGCCTGATCAGCAGGCAATAGAGTCGCTGCGTGAGCGCGACCTCGCTCGCGCATGTGGTGCAGGGATGGCGATGCAGCGAAATGACCTCGTCATGATTGCCTACGCGCCCGCGCTCGCAGGCAATGACAGCCGCCCTCTTGCCGTCGTCCACGGCATGGAGCGCGCCATCCCTGGCTTGCGCCTGGACTGGGCGATCTCCTCCGAAGGGAGTCCCTATCCCCTGCCCCAACGGGACGAATGGGTCCTCGGTGGCAGGTCGGATGGCCCCGGGTTTCCTCTCGTCTGCAATGGGCCCAACGAGAGTGAGTTGGTGACGGTCTATGGACTGGAGATCTCAGCGGACTCCGGGCCGGGAGGTCAACCGTTGCTCGACGTCCACGCGGAGATGCCGATGAGTGCTGGCAACCTCGCGGCGGCAGGGGAGTTGCTGGAAGGTATCGCGGAGGGAGCGCGCGCATTCTGGGGCCACGCGACGCCTTTCCCCGCAGGCGTGGAGATCGCGCGTCAGACCAAGAATCAGGCAGCGAATCCAAAGCCTCCGCCTCGCGGGCTGCCCGCTCTCAAGCTCGCACGGGAAATCTCTTCGCCGGAATGTCCCCACCGCCTGGGCTGGCTCAACTACTGGTCGCCCGCTACCGCGCGCCACATCGGATTCCCGGACCCGGCACGCGACGCGGAGTTGTTGTCGCGAGCCCGGCGCACCGCGACAGGTGGATGGATTGTCCGCCTCACCGAGGAGCCGCTCGATCTCGACAACCCCATCCACCTCGAAACGCTCCTGAGAACCTACGAGCGCTTCCCGGCCATCGGCGGACGCGTTCGCACTTGAACGCGACTACTTGCGCACCAGCTCCACCTGCATGCCCAGCAGCTTGCGGCCCTCGCCCGTGGTGCCGCACATCGCGCCGTCCGTGAGCGGACCCATGGGGCGCGCCATGCCCTCCACCTTGCACCAGTAGCGCACGGTGTACAGGTGCGCCCCCTCTCCGCGCAGCCGGATGCCGAAGGCCTCCAGGCGCCGTGACTCGCCCTGTGTCCCGCAGGGCGTTCCCTCGGGCAGCCACCCCGAATCACCGGTGTCCTGAAGGTGGCACTGGTACTCCAGCTGCACGGCCTTCATGGGGCGCTTGAGGTGGAACTCGAACTGCTCGATGCGCTTGGGCTGCGTGGGCAGCCACGTGGCCCGACTGGAGCTCTGGTTGCCGATGTCCTCGCTGTGCACCGTGCCCACCAGGTCCACCGTCTTCGAGGGACCGGCCCCCAGCGTCGACGCCAACATCATTCCAACCAGCAGGCTCTTCATGGGGTTTCCTTGTGGGAGACACCCGTCCCGACGTGGTCAACGTGAACCTATTCACCCGGAGCGCGTTGCCGTCCGCTACCGGAACGCATCAACGACGTAGGCCGCTGCGGTGGAACCTTCGAGAATCGCCGTCCCAGGCTTCGAGTCCGGACTCTTCCGCATCTGGTCCTGGCTAAGTCGGGCCACGGCGCAGATGGGGAACTTCTCGCTGTCCGGTGGATGGGCCTCGTAGTACCGGATGACGACCTGCGGTCCGCTCGTCCAGACCTGCCCATACAAACGGGTCGTCGCCTCCAGCGTGCCGAAGTCATCCTCGAGGATGCTCTCAATCGGTCCGTCGTAGAGCGTGGGACGCCGTGAACCAATCTGATTCGCGTCCAGTTCGACCAATTGCGCGTCCCCCACACGCAACTTCAAGGCACGCATCGTCCGCTTGGCTTCCTCCGAGCACTCCTGCGGTCCCGGAGTTCCATCGGAGCGCAGCGACACCCCGCTGCTGGTACATCCAGAAGACGTAGCGAGCAGGACGCAAGTGCCGAGCAGCAGGCCGCATTTGAGTGACAGCGAAGAGGACATGGAGGGCCCCACTTACCAGGGTGGATGCCTCCCATCCAACCTACGCCGTCCGCTCCCGGGGCCACCCCGTCCGGGACCGGTTCTTCTCCGCCTCCTCCTCGCGCGCCAGCCCCCGCTGGATGTCATTCCAATCCAGCGTCCCCGCGAGCAGCCCGTCCTCATCCACCACCGACGCCATGGGCACGCGCGCCTCCGCCATCCTGCGCAGCGCCGTCCACCCGTCCTCGCGCAGGTCAGCCACCACCCCGTCCTCCATCGCGTCGCGCACCACGTAGCCCGCGCGCTGCGCCTCCGGCACCGCCTGCACCGCCGCCCACGTCACCCGCCCCACCGGCCGCCCCGCGCTCGTCACCGGCAACGCGTTCACGTGCTCGTGCCGCATCGCCCAGTGCGCGTCCTGCATGGACAGGTCCAGGTCCACGCCCACCATCCGGGGCGTCATCAGCGCCTCCACCTTCACGCGCTCCAACAGCGCCTTCATCCGCACCTGCCGCGACTCCCCCTCCGCCCCCATCAACACGAAGAACGCCACCACCAGCGTGAACGGGTTCAGCGTCGCCAGCCCCCACACGCCGAACAGCACCGCGAACACCCGCCCCAGCCCCGCCGCCACCTTCGTCGCCCGCACCATCCCCAACCTCGGCGTCAGCGCCGCGCGCACGATGCGCCCCCCGTCCATGGGGAACGCCGGCAACAGGTTGAAGCCCCCCAGCACCGCGTTGAGCATCGCCAGCGTGAAGAGCGCGAACTGCACCTGGAACAGCCCCAGGCCGTGCATCACCCACGTCAGCGCGCCCAGGAACGCCGCCAGCCCCAGGCTCGTCAGCGGCCCCACCAGCGCCATCACCGCCTCGTCCCGGGGGCGCTTGGGCACCTCCGCCAGCTCCGACACGCCTCCGACAATCATCAGCGTGATGCCGTGCACCTCGCCGCCATGCCGCAGCGCATAGAGGGTGTGCGCCATCTCGTGCAGCAGCACCGACATGAACAGCCCCACCGCCACCGCCAGCCCCCACGCCCACGGGTGCCCCCCCAGCGCGCCCGGCGGCACGTCCGCCGTCTCCGCCGCCTGCTGGAGCGCCCCGCCGAACGACAGCGCCAGGATGGGCAGCGCTATCAACAGGGAGACATGGACCCGGATGGGCACCCCCCGGAAAGAGCCCACCTGCAGTGCTCCCGGCCTCGAACGCATCGCCCACCTCCCTGCCCGCCTCCCGGCCCCGGAGCCCAGGAGACGCGGTGTCGGAAATCCTGAACTTCCGTCCCGTCCCCGCCCCATGCACGGGGGGCCCGGCCGTCCGCCCACCCCACCAGAGGCGAGGGAAGCGCTGCCAGCGCCCGCCAATCGTGTTAGAGCGGCCCCCCATGGCCACGACCCCCGAGAACGATCCCTTGCGCGCACGGCTCCAGCAGATGGAGCAGCAGGCCGAGCAGGGCGGCGGCGCCGACCGCATCGCCAAGCAGCACGAGGCCGGCAAGCTCACGGCCCGCGAGCGCATCGACCTGCTCCTCGACCCCGGCTCCTTCAGCGAGCTGGACAAGTTCGTCACCCACCGCAGCCACGACTTCGGCATGGGCGACAAGAAGATCCTCGGCGACGGCGTCGTCACCGGCTACGGCACCGTGGAGGGCCGGCAGGTGTTCGTCTTCGCCCAGGACTTCACCGTCTTCGGCGGCTCGCTCTCCGGCGCCTACGCCCAGAAGATCTGCAAGATCATGGACCTGGCCACCCGCGTGGGCGCGCCCGTCATCGGGCTCAACGACTCCGGCGGCGCGCGCATCCAGGAAGGCGTGGAGTCCCTGGCCGGCTACGCGGACATCTTCCTGCGCAACACGCTGGCGTCCGGCGTCGTCCCCCAGATTTCGCTCATCCTGGGGCCGTGCGCGGGCGGCGCGGTGTACTCGCCCGCCATCACGGACTTCATCATGATGGTGAAGGACACGTCGTACATGTTCATCACCGGCCCGGACGTCATCAAGACGGTGACGCACGAAGAGGTCTCCAAGGAGTCCCTGGGCGGCGCGCTCACGCACAACCAGAAGTCCGGCGTGGCCCACTTCGCCGCGGAGAACGAGCAGGCCGCCATCGCCATGACGCGCGAGCTGCTCTCGTACCTGCCCTCCAACAACCAGGAGGACCCGCCCGCGCAGCCGTGTGACGACGACCCGTTCCGCGCCGAGGAGTCGCTCAAGTCCATCGTCCCGGCGAACCCGAACAAGCCCTACGACATCAAGGAGATCATCCGCGCCATCGTGGACTCCAAGCACTTCTTCGAGGTGCAGGAGCACTTCGCGAAGAACATCGTCGTCGGCTTCGCGCGCATGAACGGCAAGAGCGTGGGCATCGTCGCCAACCAGCCCGCGGTGCTCGCCGGCTGCCTGGACATCGACGCCAGCGTGAAGGCCGCGCGCTTCGTGCGCTTCTGCGACTGCTTCAACATCCCCCTGCTCACCCTGGTGGACGTGCCCGGCTTCCTCCCCGGCACCGACCAGGAGTGGGGCGGCATCATCACCCACGGCGCCAAGCTGCTCTACGCGTACGCGGAAGCCACCGTCCCGAAAATCACCCTCATCACCCGCAAGGCCTACGGCGGCGCGTATGACGTCATGGCGTCCAAGCACATCCGCGCGGACATCAACTACGCCTACCCCACCGCCGAAATCGCCGTGATGGGCCCGGAGGGCGCGGTGAACATCATCTTCCGCAACGAGCTGCTCAAGGCCCAGGACGCCAACGCCGAGCGCAAGAAGCTCACGGACGACTACCGCGAGAAGTTCGCCAACCCGTTCAAGGCGGCGGAGCTGGGCTACATCGACGAGGTCATCCGTCCGGAGGAGACCCGCGCCAAGGTCATCCGCGCGCTGGAGATGCTCAAGGACAAGCGGCAGGAGAACCCGCCGCGCAAGCACGGCAACATCCCGCTGTAGGAGAAGTCCCGGACCCGCGCCCGCACGCGCCCGCCGCCTGGGGGGCAGGCGGGCGTGGAGACTTCCGGAAATTCTCAGGTAACGCCGGGGCTTTCACGGGGCCACTCAAGGAGCCCCCCCCGTGTCCCAGCAGCGCCGACTCGTTCTCTTCCTCTCCGACGTCGAAGGAAACCTCACCGCCCTGCGTCAGACGCTCAAGGGCGTGTGCGAGGGGCTCGACCTCCCGTGTCCTGAAGTGAAGTGGGTGGAACCCCGTCCGGAGTCGCTGGCCGACACCGGCTGGCACGTGGCGGAGATTCCCCTCGTCTCCGGCAAGACGTCCGGCAAGGTCTCCTCCCCCGAGGAGCACGTGGACGCCATGACGCAGGCGCTCTCCCGGGACTTCCGCGACCGCTCCATGGGCATGTACGTGGACCGGGAGCACAGCTACGCGCGCGTCTGCATGGCCGCCCCCAGCCGCCCGCCCCGCGCCATGGAGGGCGAGTACCTGGACGTCCTGCGCCAGGCCGCGCGCTGGCTGGACGTGGAGACGACGGCGCTGGCCCGGCTCTTCAGCGGGAATGCCGCGCGCAACCTGCTGGCGGCCGCGGTGGACTTCGGGCCGGACGGCAAGGCCGTGGAGGCCCCCTCCCACCCCGCCCCGCCCCCGGAGCCGGACGAGGACGACCGCTTCGTCGAGGCGAAGCTGGCCCAGGCGAAGCTGCTGATGGATGAGTACCTGAACCTGCGCAAGTAGAGGCGGGCAATCCCGGGCGCCCCATGGTAGACGGGCGCCCATGCCCAAGATCCGCAAAGTGCTCGTCGCCAACCGCGGCGAGATCGCCATCCGGGTGATGCGCACCTGCAAGGACCTCGGCATCGCCACGGTGGCGGTGTACTCCGAAGCAGACCGCTCCGCGCTGCACGTGCGCACCGCCGACCAGGCCTACTTCGTCGGCCCCCCGCCCTCGCGCGAGAGCTACCTCGTGCAGGAGCGCATCCTGGAGGTCGCGAAGCAGTCCGGCGCGGACGCCATCCACCCCGGCTACGGCTTCCTGTCGGAGAACGCGTCCTTCGTGCGCGCCTGCGAGAAGGCCGGCATCACCTTCATCGGTCCGCCGGCCGCCGCCATGGACGCCATGGGCGAGAAGACCCGCGCCCGCGCCAACATGATCAAGGCCGGCGTGCCCGTCGTCCCCGGCACCACGGAGCCCATCGGCACCATCGAGGAGGCCCGCGAGTACGCCCAGGGCATCGGCTTCCCCATCATGCTCAAGGCCGCCGGCGGCGGCGGTGGCAAGGGCATGCGCCGCGTGGAGGGCCTGGCGGACTTCGACTCCGCGTGGCGCTCCGCCAAGAGCGAGGCGCTCAACGCCTTCGGCAACGACGCGGTCTACATCGAGAAGTACCTGGAGAAGCCGCACCACGTGGAGATCCAGGTCTTCGCCGACCAGTACGGCAACACCATCCACCTGAACGAGCGCGAGTGCTCCGCGCAGCGCCGCCACCAGAAGGTGGTGGAGGAGACGCCCAGCCCCATCCTCACGCCGGAGCTGCGCGCGAAGATGGGCGAGGTCGCGGTGAAGGCGGCCAAGGCCGTCAACTACGTGGGCGCCGGGACGGTGGAGTTCCTGGTGGACGTGCACCGCAACTTCTACTTCCTGGAGATGAACACCCGCCTCCAGGTGGAGCACCCCGTCACGGAGTGGGTCACCGGCCTGGACCTGGTGGCCATGCAGATCCGCGCCGCGGAAGGCGAGAAGCTGCCCCTCTTCGAGGCCCCCGCGCCGCGCGGCCACGCGATTGAAGTGCGCGTGTACGCGGAGGACCCGGCGCGCAACTTCATGCCCAGCCCGGGCAAGATTCATGCGCTGCGCGTGCCGAGCGGCCCGAACGTGCGCGACGACTCCGGCGTGTACGCCGGCTTCACGGTGCCCAACTTCTACGACCCCATGATTTCGAAGCTGTCCGTGTGGGGCGCCACGCGCGAGGAGGCCATCGCGCGGGCCAAGCGCGCGCTGTCCGAGTACGTGGTGAAGGGCATCACCACCAACATCCGCTACCTGCACGGCATCCTGTCCCACCCGGAGTTCGTGGGCGGGGACTACGACACCAGCTTCCTCACCCGCCATCACACGGCGCTGCTGGGCGAGGAGGACCCCAAGCTCAGCGAGGTGGCGCTGCTCGCGAGCACGCTGCACGCCTTCCAGCGCGACCAGAAGCGCGCCAAGACGCTGCCCTCGCGCGCCGGTGGCGGTGACACCCCTGGCCGTATCAGCCCGTGGCGTCTGGCGTTGAAGAGCCGCCGCCGCTGACCCTCCTCCCGCAAGGACCTTTCCTCCATGCGTTACTTCACGAAGCAGCAGGGCCAGAAGGAAGCGGTGCCGGTGGACCTGGAGTCGCTGGGCCAGGACCGCTACCGGCTCACGGTGAACGGCAAGACGTTCCAGGTGGACGCGCTGTCCGTGGAAGCGGGCACGCTGTCGCTCCTGGTGGACGGCCAGTCGTACAACGTCGAGTTCGAGGAGAACGGCGACGAGATCGGCACGCTGGTGCGCGGGCAGGTGAACCGCACCGACGTGGCGGATGAGCGCAAGCTGCGCATGCGCGCGGCCGCCAGCAGCTTCTCCGTGGAGGGCCGTCAGGTCGTCCTCGCGCCCATGCCCGGCAAGGTGGTGAAGGTGCTGGTCAAGGTCGGGGAGGAAGTGAAGGAGGGCCAGGGGCTCGTGGTCGTGGAGGCCATGAAGATGGAGAACGAGCTCAAGAGCCCCAAGGCCGGCAAGGTCACGGAGGTGTTCGCCAAGGAGGGCACCGCCGTGGAGAACAACGCCAAGCTCGTCGTCGTGGAGTAGCCCGCCCCATGGAGATGCTCTGCACGCTGCGCAGCACCACCGAGCCGCAGCGCCAGGCCCTGTTCAAGGCGCCCGAGGCGCTGGAGCCCTTCCTGGAGGACGAGGAGGACTTCGGCGACGCGAAGGGCGCGGCGTTCCTGGAGCTGGACATTGGCGAGGCGTGGCACGGCCTCCAGTACCTGCTCACCGGCACCGCGTGGGAGGGCAGGCCGCCCCTGGACTTCCTGGTGCGCGGCGGCGAGGACGTGGGCGACATCCCGTCGGATGAGGGCACCGCGCGCGTGTTCGACGCGCCTTCCGTGAAGGCGCTGGCGGAGGCGCTGAAGCAGGTCCCCGTGCAGTCCCTGCGCCAGCGCTTCGACCCCGCGAAGCTCCAGGCGGAGGACATCTACCCCGGCACCTGGGACGAGGAGGAGGAGCTGGAGGAGGACGTGGATCCGCTGGAGGAGCTGCTCTCCTACTTCGTGGAGCTCCAGAAGTTCACCGCCGCCGTGGCGAAGCGCGGCCTGTGCCTGCTGGTGCACATCGGCTGAGTCAGGCCGCCCAGCCCTGCCACACGTCGTGCCCCAGCTTCAGCACCAGCGCGCCCACCACGCAGAGCACCACGACGCGCACCACCCGGTCGCCGCCCTTCACCGCCACGTGCGCGCCCAGCCACGCGCCGGTGAACTGCGCGGCGGCCATGGGCAGCGCCACCTTCCACAGCACCACGCCCCGGAGCGTGAAGAGCGTCACGGACGCCAGGTTGGAGGCGAAGTTCACCACCTTCGCGTCCGCGGACGCGCGCGCCAGGCCGTGGCCCAGCAGCGACGAGAACGCCACGATGAGGAAGGTGCCCGTGCCCGGGCCGAAGAAGCCGTCATAGGTGCCGATGCAGAGCGCGATGAGCGCCCCGATGGCCTGCGCGCGCGGACGCGGTGAGGGCTCCACGCCGTCCCGCTTCGGCGGCGCGCGGCGGAAGGCGAGGAACACCGCCACCGCGACGAGCAGCACCAGCACCAGCGGCTTGAGCACCTCCGGCTTGAGCAGCATCACCAGCGCCGCGCCGCCGAACGCGCCCATCAGCCCGAAGGGGAACGTCGCGCGGGCCAGCCGCCCGTCCACCAGCCCCGCGCGCGCGAAGCGCACCAGCGCCGCGCCCGAGCCGAACACGGACTGCCCCTTGTTGGTGCCCAGCGCCACGTGCGCGGGCAGGCCCGCCGTCAGCAGCGCGGGCAGGCTGATGAGCCCCCCGCCCCCCGCGATGGCGTCCACGAAGCCCGCGCTCAACGCGGCGACACACAACAGCCCCAGCTTCCACGCGCTGACGTCCAGGTCCACGATGGCGCCCCGCTTATCACCCTTACTTGCGCGGGGTCGAAGCTTGGGGGTCAATGGGGTCCATGCTCGCGACCCTGATGACCGTGCTGGCGCTGACGCTCGCCGCGCCGCCCTCGCCGCCTGACGCGACCACCGCCACGTGCCGCTCCATCGACGGGCACGTGTCCTGTGGCTACGCGTGCAAGTCGGATGGACAGCGCGTGCGGTGCGCCCAGACGCTCCAGGGCCGCTGTACCGTCATCGACGGGCAGGCCTCCTGCTTCGACCCGCCGGCGTACGTGGTGAAGGCGTACGGCGCGGGGCTGCCGGACTCGGAGTGCAAGACCATCGACGGGGTGGTGGGCTGCGGGTACGGGTGCGTCACGGACTTCGGCAAGGTGCAGTGCGCGAAGACGCCCGCGGGCGTGTGCCGCAGCCAGGGCGGCAACGTGACGTGCTTCGACCCGCCCGCCGCGGTGTTCGCGGTGTTCGGCCGGCAGGTGCCGCGCGCGCAGTGCGTCAGCAACGGCCTGCAGATGGCGTGCGGCTTCAACTGCGTGAACGCCTCCGAAGGCGTGCGCTGCGCGAAGACGCCCATGGGCGTGTGCAAGGCGCAGAACGGCCACATCACCTGCTTCGACCCGTCGCCCGCGGCGCTCTGCGCGTGGGGCAAGGGCCTGCCGGCGCCCCAGTGCAAGCTCAGTGAGACGGGCCCGGTGTGCGGCTACAACTGCACCACGGCGTACGGGAAGGTGGCGTGCGCGGGGACCCCGGCGGGCATCTGCAAGGTCTTCGACAGCGAGGTGTACTGCTTCGACCCGCCCGCCGAGCAGCAGGCGGACGCGGCGTGCCTGGCCAACGTGGGGCTGGCGGCGATGGAGGGTGCCGCGCCCTGAAACGCCCGCCCGGCCGCTCGCGTGACGTCGTCTGCTTGGACGCGGGCACGGGCGGCGGTAAAATTCCATCTTCCCGGCGGTCCAAGGAGCGGGAGCAGGACGGCACATGGCGGAGGGCGAGGTCCGGCAGTACTGGGTGCGGAACGATCGGGGCACCACCTGGGGGCCCCTGACGGGCGCGACCATCGAGCTGCTCATCGACAGCGGCTCCATCGAGGGCAAGCTCCAGGTCTCCACCGATGGCCTGCAGTTCGCCTTCCCCTGGCGCTTCCCCGAGGTGCGGGACGCGTTCCCCCGGGAGCTGTGGGGAGACGGCGCGCCCGCGTCGCAACTGCCCTCCACGCCCGCCGTCATCGCTCCGCCGCCGCCCGGCCCCGTGGCCGCGCCCGTCGCGGGTCCGGCCGCGGTGCCCATGGCGGGCCCTGGAGCGGCCCCGGCCGCGGGTCCTGGCGCCATGCCCATGGCGGGCCCCGGCGCGATGCGGCCCGGGCCTGGCGCCGTGCGTGCCCCCGTCGACGCGGCGGGGCGTCCTGTCGCGGCCGCGCGGCCTCCGGGGCCTCCGGTCGCGGTGGCCCGTCCGGCGGGAGCGGCTCCGGCCGCGGCGGCTCCGCAGGCTCCGCAGCCCCTGGCGGATGACGGGACCAACACGGTGCCGCCGCAGGGGCAGCTCCAGCAGTGCTCGCCCCTGCAACTGTACGGGCGCATCGCCGCGGGCGAGCAGACGGGCCTGCTGACGCTGGGGCTTTCGGACCGCACGTTGTGGCTCCACTTCCGCAAGGGCAGTCCGGAGTACGTGGACTCGTCGCACGCGGAGGACGCGCTGGGCGTGTCGCTGATGGGCGCGAGGCTCCTGACGGCGGAGCAGCTCCAGCAGGCGGAGGGCTCCAAGGAGCGCTTCGGCGGCGACCTGCTGGCGGCGCTGTTCGGGTTGGGGCTGCTCCAGCCGGCGACGGCGTTCACGCAGCTTGCGCAGCGGGCGCTGGGCATCCTGGGCAAGGCGCTGCGGGCGGAGTCCGGGACGTTCACCTTCGAGGCGCGGGACCTGCCCGCGCAGAAGGCGATGCCGCTGGGCAACCGCTGGGCGCTGCTCAGCGACCAGGTGCGGCGCATGCCGACGGCGGACCTCAAGCGGCGGCTGGCCTTCGTGCTGCCCATGCCCATCATGAAGTCCGGGGGCCGGGTGGCCTCCAGCGAGCTGCGCCTGACGCCGCACGAGGTCCGCGCGCTCTCCTTCATCGACGGGGTGCGCTCGCTGGGGCAGTTGCTCCAGGACGTGCCGCAGGACGCGGAGCACCTGCTGCGAGTGGCGTTCCTGTTGAAGGAGCTGAACGGAGTCTCCTTCGCGGCGGCCTCGCGCACGCAGGCAGCGCCCCCGCCTCCGGCCGCCGGCCCCACCGCGGCGGGAGCAGCACCAAGAGCCCCCGGAGCCGCGCCCACGGCGGGCCCGGGCAACCCGACCCGTCCGTCCGGCACCGTGCCCACCGTGGGCGCTGGAGCCGTGCCCACGGCAGGCCCGGGCAACCCGACCCGTCCGTCCGGCACCGTGCCCACCGTGGGCGCTGGAGCCGCACCCACGGCGGGCCCGGGCAACCCGACCCGTCCGTCCGGCACCGTGCCCACCGTGGGCCCGGCCGCCGCGCCCGGCGCACCTGCCGCAGCGAGCACCGGAGCCAGACCCGGCGTGCCCGTCGTGGGACCAGGAGCCACCGGAGCCGGTGCCCCCGTCGCGGGCCCGGGTGCCGCGCCCGCTGCCGCGAGCGCCGCAGCCAGACCCGGTGCCCCCATCGCGGGCCCTGGAGCCGCCGGAGCCGGGGCCCCCGTCGCGGGCCCAGGTGCCGCGCCCGGTGCGGCTGTCGCGGGTCCAGGCGCAGCGCCCCGCCCCGCCGGTGCCGCCCCCGTGGCGGGTCCCGGTGCCGCGCGTCCGGGCGCCGCGCCCACTGCCGGCCCCGGTGCCGCGCCCCGTCCCCCGGGTGCCCCCGCCGGTGCCGCCCCCGTCGCGGGCCCGGGTGCGCGCCCCCCGGGTGCCCCCGCCGGTGCCGCTCCCGTGGCGGGCCCCGGTGCCGCCCGCCCCGCCCCGCCCGTCGTCGCCGCTCCGGCGGCCCCGGCCGCTTCGGGTCCCGGTTCGGAAGAGCTGCCCGCGCTGCGCCAGCTCGCCGTGACCATGAAGGGCCAGAACCACTTCCAGCGGCTGGGCCTCACCGAGCAGACCGAAGGCAGCGCGGTGAAGATCGCCTACTTCCGCCTGGCCAAGCTCTACCACCCGGACACCCTGCCCCCGGGCGCCCCGCCGGAGCTGGAGAAGCTCAAGGCGGAGGTGTTCGCGTACATCGGCGACGCCTACCGCGCCCTCTCCGACGACAAGAGCCGCGCGGCCTACCTGGAAGAACTCAAGAGCGGCGGCGGAGACGGCGTGGACGTCCAGTCCATCCTCCAGGCGGAGGAGCTCTTCCAGAAGTCCTGCATCCTGGTGAAGGCGCGCAAGTACCCGGAAGCCGTGAAGATGCTCAACGACGCCATCGCCCTCAACGCCGAGGAGCCCGAGTTCTTCGCCTGGCGGGGCTACGCGCGCTTCCTCGCCGCCCCGGACAAGAAGGCCGCCCAGCCGGAGGCCTTCCGCGAAATCCAGGGCGCCATCAAGCGCAACGAGCGGTGCGCCCCCGCCCACTACTTCCTGGGCGTCATCGCCAAGCTGTGCGGCGACGCGACCGGAGCCCTCAAGCACTTCAAGCGGACGGTCGAGCTGCAACCGGACCACATCGATGCGATGCGAGAGGTCCGCATGGCGTCGCAAAAGAAGTAGGGTGCGCGCCTTTTCAAGGAGACACCCCCCATGCCCCTCACCGGGAAAGAACGCCGCCACCTGCGGGCCCTCGGCCACCACCTGGAGCCCGTGGTCATCGTCGGCTCGTCCGGCGTCACCGAGGGCGTCATCGCCGCCGTCGAGCAGGCGCTGAACGACCACGAGCTCATCAAGGTCAAGATCAACGAAGGCCCGGAAGGCCGCCACGAAGGCGCCGACAGCATCGCCGAGGCCACCGGCTCGGAGCTCGCGCAGCTCCTGGGCCGCACCGCCCTCTTCTTCAAGCGCCGCAAGCAGAAGTCCCGCTTCGAGGACATCCTCAAGGGCCCGCACGAGCCCCGCCCCGAGCCCAAGCCGGCCGAAGAGAAGAAGCCGCGCCGCCGTTAGCCGCACGGTTTTCCGGGGGTCACGGGGAATTCAGGCCGCCCCCCGCACTTTCCGCGGGCCCGAGAGCAGGCGAGCCCTCGTGCCGGGTTCGAAATGTCCCTACGCTGGGGGTCTTCCCCCCGCGGAGGTGATGTGCAGACTTCCCCGTCCTCCCCATCCCCCGGCTGGCACGACGTGCTGATGCATCACCTGGAGCCGCTCCTGGGTGACTTCACCGCGAAGATGGCCATCCACACCGCCGCGTTGCGGGTCCTGAAGCGTCCACCGGAACAGGTGAGCCTTCAGGACGTGCCGCTGGTGCTGGAGGGCCTCAAGCCCATGCTCAACGTCTTCATCGGCGCGGCGCGCACGACGAACACCCTCACGGAGCTTTCGAAGGCCATGGAGAAGCTGCGATGAACGCCCCCCGTCCCTCTTCGGGCCGCGCCCTCAAGCGGGTGGCGCCGTGGCTGGGCGCCGTCGCGGTGCTCCAGGTGGCGCACCTGTCCGCGGTGGCCACGTCGTTCCAGGACCCGCACCGGCTGGCGCTGGTGGGGGACGTGGCGGGCTGGACGGTGGGCCTGCTCGCGGTGCTGGGCACGGCGGCGGCGGCGCTGTCGTTCGGCTCGGGGGACTACCTGCGCCGCGTGTGGGGGCTCTTGACGGCGGGGGCGGTGCTGTCGCTCGTCAGCACCGCCCTGCGCAGCTACTGGATGCACGCGGTGCCGGACGTGCCCTTCACGCAGTCGCCGCTGTTGCCCGTGCGCATGGGCGTGGTGGTGCTGGCGAACGTGTGCACGACGTTCGCGCTGGTGCTGCTGTCGCGCACCTACAAGCAGTCCGGCCTCCAGCCTCCGCCCAGCTCCCGCGCGTCGCTGCTGTGGGCGGTGGCGGCGGTGGCGGCGCTGGCGGTGGGTGGGCCGGCGCTCATCGCGGCGGTGGGCCACCTGGGCCAGGACTTCGCGGCCACGTGCACGGCGGTCATCGCGCTGGCCTCCACGCTGGCGGACATGATGACCATCCTGCTCGTCGCGCCCATCCTCCGCGTCGCGTACATGCTCCGCGGTGGGCGGCTCGCGTGGGTGTGGTGGGCCATGGGCGTGTCCGGCGCGGTGTGGCTCTTCTACGACGCGCGTGAGTGGCTGGCGCCGCTGTTGCCCGGCAATCCCGCGGAGGCGGTGGAGCTGCTGCGCGCGCTGCGCACCTCGGGGCTCGCGATGCTGGGGCTCGCCGGGTGGTTGCAGCGCTCGGCGCTCATGTCGGCCCAGCGCCAGTCGAACCCGGGCGTCGTCATCCCCACCGCCTGACACGGCCCGCCGCGCCGCGCCGGCGCGCGAAGCCACCCCCGGCCCGCTCCCACTTCCGGGGCGGGCCGTCGTGTTTCCGAAGGGCGAGGGGCTGGAGGAGACTGGGCCTCTCGTTCTGCTCCCAGGAGGCACCCTGCCCATGCGCCCTTCCCCGAGGTCCCTGCTGTTGGCCATCTGTCTGCTGACCGGGTGCCGGACGGCGCGAGAAGCACCGGCGGCCCCCGCGAAGGCGGACTGCGGCCCGGTGATCCCCGGCATGGAGGCGGTGCTCAAGCCCGCGGCCTTCGTCGTGCTGGGAGAGATCCACGGCACGCGGGAGGCGCCAGACTTCGCCGCGCGGCTGGCGTGTCACGCGGCGGCTTCGGGGCAGCCGGTGCGGCTGGCGTTGGAGCTCCCGGTGGAGGAGCAGGCGCGCCTGGACGCGTTCGTCGCGGGTGAGGCCGAGGGACCTCCCGACAGCGCCTTCTGGCGCCGCGAGGTGCAGGACGGCCGCGGCAGCGAAGCCATGCGGCAGTTGCTGGAGCGCGCGCGGGACTGGCGGCGCGCGGGGCTGCCGCTGCGGGTGGTGGCGTTCGACGCGGGGGGCAAGGACCGCGACGACACGATGGCGGCCTGGCTCCGTCAGGCGCGGAGCGAGGCGCGCGGGGATACCTTCATCGTGCTCGTGGGCAACCTGCACGCGCGCCGCGACGTGGGCGCGCCCTGGGACGAGAAGCTCCAGTTCATGACGCACCGGTTGCTCGAAGCGGTGCCCGGGCTGGTGTCGCTCGACCTGGTGAACGCCGGGGGCTCCGCGTGGATCTGCCGGGGCATGACGGCGGACACCTGTGGCCAGCAGCCCCTGCGAAGCCGGGGCGAAGCGCGGGCCCCGGGCATCACGCTCCAGAAGAGGGCGGAGGATCCGGACGGCTACGACGGGACCTACTCGGTCGGACCGCTGAACGCCTCGCCGCCCGCGTTCGGCGCCACGAGCACCGCGACGCCCGCGCCTCGCTGAAGCACCGAGCCCGGTGTCATCCCGTCCACGCCCCGGCCACCGGGGAGTGGCCGTCCTCCCACCGGGCGCGCTACATGCGCGGCTCCCTCCTTTGGGCGGCACGAGGAACCTGGAATGCTCGCACGCACGTGGCGCGGGGTGACGAAGGCGGAGGACGCCGACGCCTACCTCGCCTATCTCCACCAGACGGGCCTCACGCACTACCGGCGCACGCCGGGCAACCTGGCCGCGTACTGCCTGCGCAAGGTGGCGGACGGGCGCGCGGAGTTCCTCCTCGTCACCCTCTGGGAGTCCATGGACGCGGTGAAGCGCTTCGCGGGGGACTCGCCGGAGCGCGCCACCTTCTTCCCGGAGGATGACCGCTACCTCATCGAGCGGGACCTGCACGTCACCCACTACGAGGTCCCCTTCGCGGAGGGCCAGGCCTTCGAGTCCCAGCGGATCCGCTTCGACGACTTCCGGGTGTCCGGGCCCGCGGGCGACCTGCGGCTGGTGGACACGGGCGGCGGCGGCAAGGCGTTGCCCGTCGTCTTCGTGCACGGGCTCGCGGGCAACGCGTCCCACTGGCAGGCGCAGTTGGAGCACCTGTCCCGCCAGGGCCGCCGGGGCATCGCGCTGGAGCTGCGCGGCCACGGGGGCTCCACGGTTCCGGAGCCGGAGGACTACACGCTGGAGTCGCTCACCGGGGACATCTCCGCCGTGGTGCGAGCGCTGGGGCTGCGCCGCTTCGTGCTGGTGGGGCACAGCATCGGCGGAGGCGTGACGCTGGCGTACGCGGGGGAGAACCCCCGGCAGGTGGCGGGCCTGTTCCTGGTGGATCCGATGACGGACTCGCGCGGCTCCCCCGAGGAGCAGGTGGCCGCGTACCTCGCCTCACTGGACGCGCCGGACGTGGCGCAGGCGGTGCGGCAGGACTGGGCGCAGATGGCGGGGCCGCGCGCGGACGTGCGCGAGCGGCTGCTGGCGGACCTGGACGCCACGCCGCTGTCCGCCGTGACAGCGGTGCAGCGCTCCAGCCTGCGGTTCGACCTGACGGCGGCGCTCGCGCGCTACCCGGGGCCGAAGTTCTCGCTCGTGGCGCCGGACAACGACACGCCGCACAGCCTCCACCGGCTGGGGGAAGGCGTGGCGCACCAGGTGGTGGAGGGCGCCGGCCATTGGATCCACCTGGACCACCCGGACGCGGTGAACGCCGCGCTGGACGCGTTCCTCACGAAGTCAGGACCAGCTTGACGAGCTCCGGGGGGCTGCCCAGCCGCATGGGGGGCCCCCAGAAGCCGCAGCCCCGGCTGACGTAGATGTGTGAGTCGCCGTGCCGGTAGTGACCGGCGGAGTGCTCCCAGCTCAGCCCGATGAGCGCGGTCATGGGGAAGAGCTGGCCGCCGTGGGTGTGACCGGAGATTTGGAGGTCCACGCCGCGCTCCGCGGCCACCTTGAAGTTGGCGGGCTGGTGCGCGAGCAGCACCGCGGCGCGCTCGGGGTCACGCTCCGCGAGCGCCAGGTCCAGGTCATAGCCCTTCTGGCCCAGGCGCCGGCCGCCGTGCCAGTCATCCACGCCCACCAGGTCGAACGCGCCGCCCGCGTCGCCAATGCGCACGTGCCGGTTGCGCAGCGAAGGAATGCCCAGCGAGCCCAGGTGGGCGACCCACGCCTCCGCGCCGGACGAATAGTCATGGTTGCCGGTGACGAAGAAGCTCCCGTAGCGAGCGTGGAGGTTGCCGAGCGCCGCGACAAAGCCGCCCAGCCGGGGCACGGTGCCATCCACCATGTCACCGGTGATGGCGACCAGGTCCGGCTTGAGCGCGTTGGCCCGCCGCACGAGCTCGTCCATGAAGCGCCGCTGGATGAAGGGGCCCACGTGCAGGTCGGTGAGCTGCACGATGCTGAAGCCGTCCAGAGAGCGGGGCAGCTTCGGGATGCGGACCACCACCTCCGTGACCTCGGGGACGGTGAACGCGCGCCAGCTCCCATACCCCGCCAGTCCCCCACCCAGCGCGAGCGCCCCACCCGCGGTCGCCTGCGACAGGAAGCGGCGCCGTTCGACATCCACGGAGGGCGCGGCGGGAGCAGGCCGGATCCGGCGCCCCAGAGCGAGCACAGCACGTCCCAGGTCGACGCCCGCGAGCCCGAGCACCAGGCACAGCGCCACGCCCATCCACGAATAGGACACCAGCTCCACGACGTCGCCAGGAGCCTCCGGAAGCGTGCGTTGCAGATACCGCCGGGCAATCAGCACCAGCGTCATGAACCCCAACCCGAGCGCGGCGACAATCCGAAGCCCACGGCGGGACGTGAGGTTCCAAACGAGCCGCCGGAACAGATACAGGTGCCCGAGCACGGCACCCAGCGCGATGAGGAGCGAGAAGGGAGACAGCGGCATGGGCCCAAGCCTCCCGCGCCTTCCACCCGAGCGCACCAGAATCCGTGCTCGCCCGGCCGCCACGGGAGCATCAGCGACAGGAAGCGAACGACTGCGTCAGCTCGCCGTGCGCCCCCAGATGAACGCGAGGTCCAGCTCCACCGCGTCGAAGGGCTCCGCCCGCACGGGAGCATCCCCGGTATGCGTGAGCAGCGCTTCGTACCTTCCATCCCGCAGCCCGAACACCTCCAGCGTTCGCGTGCGCGGTTCCATCAACCAGACATGCCGCACGCCCTCGCGCGCGTACACCGGCAGCTTCACCTCGCGGTCCAGCTTCCAGGTGGACGGAGACAGCACCTCGCAGACCCAGTCCGGGGCAAGAGACGTCGCTGCTGTTTCGGGAACATCGGGCATCCGCTCCAGCCTCCAGCCCGCGACATCCGGAACCACGACGTCAGCCCCGAAGTGCAACTCCGGTTCGTCCAGGAGCATCCAGCCCCCAGGCCCACCTCGCCCCCGCGAGAAGGGGCCCATGAGCTCTCCCCCAAGCCGGGAGGACACCACGCCATGCAGCATCGCCGGCCGTGGGCTTGCATACAGCTCTCCCGCGACGAGCTCCCCCACGACATGCTCGGGAAGCGCCTCCAGGTCCGCATAGGTCGCGGGCTTCTTTCCCATCACGTCTCCCCAGTCCTCGCCGCCCATCACTCTATCCATGAAGGCGGTTGGTAGCACGCCCGTCCGACATGACAGGGCACACGCCCAGCACCCTACCCCACACATCTTCCACAGGTTCCCGTCCAATTCCCTGCCGCGCCCGCACCCGGCGGTTAAGAGGCCCGCATCTCCATCCACTCACGAAAGGTCCCCCTCATGGCCACGCCGCTCCAGGGACGTGAAATCCGCCTGAAGTCCCGCCCGCACGGTGCTCCCACGCCGGACAACTTCGAGCTCGCCACGGTCTCCGTCCCGGAACCCGCCGAGGGCCAGCTCCTCGTGCGCAACCACTTCATGTCCGTGGATCCGTACATGCGCGGACGCATGAACGACGCGAAGTCCTACGTCCCGCCCTTCAAGCTGGGCGAGGCCCTGGACGGTGGCAGCGTGGGCCAGGTCGTCCGCTCGCGCTCGCCGGACTTCAAGGAAGGGGACTTCGTCGTCTCCGGCACCGGCGGCTGGCGCGAATACGCCGTCGCCCCCTCGAAGCACTACCAGAAGGCCGACCCGTCCGTGGGCCCGCTCTCCGCGTACCTCGGGGTGCTCGGCATGCCGGGCATGACCGCGTACGTGGGCCTGCTCGACATCGGCAAGCCGAAGGCCGGCGACACCGTCTTCGTGTCCGCCGCGGCCGGCGCCGTGGGCGGCGTCGTGGGCCAGCTTGCCCGCATCCAGGGCTGCCGCGTGGTGGGCAGCGCCGGCTCGGACGCGAAGGTGCAGCACCTGCGCGACGACCTGAAGTTCGACGCCGCCCTCAACTACAAGGCCGCCCCCATCGCCGAGTCCCTGGCCAGGGCCTGCCCGGACGGCATCGACGTCTACTTCGACAACGTGGGCGGCGACCACCTGGAGGCCGCCCTCAGCCTGATGAAGAACCACGGCCGCATCGTCCTGTGCGGCGCCATCTCCCTGTACAACGCCACCGCCCCCACGCCCGGCCCGCGCAACCTGGGGCTCGCCGTGGGCAAGCGCCTCACCCTCCAGGGCTTCATCGTCAGCGACCACGCGGCCCGCCGGCCGGACTTCCTGCGCGACATGGGCCAGTGGCTCCGCGAGGGCAAGGTCCAGGACGTGTCCACCATCGTGGACGGCCTGGACAAGGCCCCCGACGCCTTCATCGGCCTGCTGCGCGGGGACAACACCGGCAAGATGCTGGTGCGCCTGGCGAAGGACGCCTGACGCTCGCTGGCCAACGTCGCGAACGAACGCCACCGGACACAGCCGCCGTCTTGCGTCCTGCACTCCCCAGACGCGGGACACAGGACGTGCGGCCTCCGCCGCGTCCGGCACCCTGCACGCCCATTTTGAAGGAGGCGGTGCGGTGACCTCACAGAATCAGCCGGACGCGGTGCGCGTCGATGAGAAGAGCAAGGACCAGCAGCTCGCGCGGGACCGCTCGGAGCCCACGGGCAACTTCCTCACCACCGACCAGGGCATCCGCGTCGAACACACCGACGACTCGCTCAAGATTGGCGCGCGCGGCCCCACGCTCCTGGAGGACTTCCACTTCCGCGAGAAGATCACCCGCTTCGACCATGAGCGCATCCCCGAGCGCGTCGTCCACGCGCGCGGCTCCGGCGCCCACGGCTACTTCCAGGTGTACGAATCCCAGGCGAAGTACACCCGCGCGAAGTTCCTCCAGGACCCGTCCAAGAAGACGCCCGTCTTCGTGCGCTTCTCCACCGTCGCGGGCTCGCGCGGCTCCGCGGACACCGTGCGCGACGTGCGCGGCTTCGCGGTGAAGTTCTACACGGAAGAAGGCAACTGGGACCTGGTGGGCAACAACATCCCCGTCTTCTTCATCCAGGACGGCATCAAGTTCCCGGACATCATCCACGCCGCCAAGCCAGGGCCCCACCACGAGATTCCCCAGGCGCAGACGGCGCATGACTCCTTCTGGGACTTCGTGTCGCTCGTCCCGGAAACGATGCACATGGTCATGTGGACCATGTCCGACCGCGCCATCCCGCGCAGCTTCCGGATGATGCAGGGCTTCGGCGTCCACACCTTCCGCTTCGTGGACGAAAAGAACACCTCGCGCTTCGTGAAGTTCCACTGGAAGCCGCTGCTGGGCACGCACTCGCTCGTCTGGGATGAAGCGCAGAAGCTCGGCGGCAAGGACCCGGACTTCCACCGCCGCGACCTCTTCGAGGCCATCGAGCAGGGCGACTTCCCCGAGTACGAGCTGGGCGTTCAAATCCTGGAGGAGAAGGACGCGCAGGCGCTGGGCGTGGACCTGCTGGACGCGACGAAGCTCATCCCGGAGGAGGTCGTCCCGGTGCGGCCGGTGGGCAAGCTCACGCTCAACCGCAACCCGACCAACTTCTTCGCGGAGACGGAGCAGGTCGCCTTCTGCGTGTCCAACATCGTGCCGGGCATCGACTTCACGGATGATCCGCTGATGCAGGCGCGGCTCTTCTCGTACCTGGACACGCAGCTCACGCGCCTGGGCGGGCCGAACTTCGCGGAGATCCCCATCAACCGCCCGGTGGCGCCGGTGCACAACCACCAGCAGGACGGCTTCGGCCGGCACACCAGCAACGTGGGCCGCGCCAACTACTTCCCCAACTCGCTGGGCGGCGGCTGCCCGTTCCTCGCGTCCCAGCAGCAGGGCGGCTTCGTGCACCACCCGGAGCAGGTGAGCGGGAAGAAGGTGCGCGAGCGCTCCGCCTCCTTCAACGACCACTACAGCCAGGCGGCCCTCTTCTTCCGCAGCCTCTCCGAGCCGGAGCAGCAGCACCTCATCGACGCGTGCCGCTTCGAGCTGGGCAAGGTGGAGACGAAGGCCATCCAGGAGCGCGTGCTGGAGCACTTCGCGAAGATCGACGCCCTGCTCGTCTCCGCCGTGGCGGAGGGGCTGGGCCTGCCCGCCCCCAAGGCCACGCCCGTCACGCCCAAGGGCCCTCCCGCGTCCAAGGCCCTGAGCATGGAGGCGATGAAGATGGCCACGCCGCCGTCCATCAAGACGCGGAAGGTGGGCGTGCTCGTCGCGGACGGCGTGGACGCGGACGAGCTGATGGCGCTGCGCAAGGAGCTGCAGGCGGGGGGCGCGCAACTGAAGGTCATCGCCAAGCGCCTGGGCACCGTGAAGGCCTCCAACGGCAAGGACCTGCCGGTGGACAAGAGCGCCATGACCACCGCCTCCGTGGAGTACGACGCCGTCTTCATCCCCGGCGGCGCCGCGAGCGTGGCCACGCTGAAGAAGGACGGCGAGTCGCGCCACTTCGTCCAGGAGGCCTACCTGCACTGCAAGACGGTGGGCGCGTCCAAGGACGCGGAGGAGCTGCTCAAGGCCTGTGAAATCGACCCGGCCGCGCCCGGCGTCGTCGCGGGCTCCAAGGCCGGGGCCGGAGCGGCGCTGGCCACCGCGTTCGCGCAGGCGCTCGCGAAGCACCGGCACTGGGACCGCAAGGACCACGACCGCGTCCCGGCCTGAGGCCCCACCCGGTGAGCGGCGTCACCGCGTCCGCTGTGACGCGGTGACGCGCCGCCACCCGGGAGGACAGCCCTCGCGCAGCACCCGCGCCGCCGCCAGCGCGCAGGCATAGCTGGTCGTGATGGGGCGCTCGACCCAGGCCCCGTCCGCGTACAGCCGCACCTTGGACGCGTGCTCGACGTGGTCCACGAGGTCCCCCTTCCTCAGCGCGTGGGCCGTGGCCGCGTCCGCCACCGTCACCACCGACGGCAGCCCGGACGGCAGGCCCGACACGGGCCCCGCGGCGCAGAGCACCAGGCTGCCCTGCCCCACCGCCCGGTCCAGCAGCGCGGTGAGGGGCGCCTCGAAGGCGCGGCCCACGGTGCCCAGGCTCAGGTTGATGAGGTCCGGCCGCACGTCCTGCGTCAGCCACTCCAGCGCCTCCAGCAGGCCCAGCGAATCGCCGCGCATCCGCCCGTCCAGCACGCGCGCGACGTACCACTCCACGCCGGCGCCGGGACGGCCCTGGTCCATCAGGATGCTCAGCACCGCGGTGCCGTGGCCGTGCGTGTCCTCCAGGTCCTCCAGCACGCGGTCGCCGCCGCGCCAGGCCGCCAGCTCCTCACGCGAGTGGACGCGGGACTCCAGGCGCCGCGCCTCCCGGTCCACCGTGAAGCTCGCGGCCCCGGCGAGCGCCAGCCCCGCCCCGCGAAGGAAGCCCACCGACACACCGCTGTCCACGATGGCGACCTTCACGGGGGCAGGACCTGGAGCCATCGCCTAGCAGGAGCCGGACGCGTCCTCGCCCACCGGCATCTTGAGCGACGTGGGGTAGTAGGTGCCCACCCACTGGGTGCCGTTCCAGGTCCACTGGTAGCCGTTCATGTACGACGTGGCGCAGGCGTACCCGATGAGGTCCTCGGACCCGCTCACGTCCTCCAGCAGCTTCGACACGTCCTTGCTCGTGAATTTCAAGGGAGCACTCCCGGCATTGGATTGGAGGGAAAAGCGGTCCGGAGCCTAGGGGGCCGGGGAGCGGGTCGCAATGATGTGGGGCGTCCCGCGCGGGGTAGCGCGGCGCCGGACCCGCGAGGGGGTTAGGGTCCGCCCGTCCACCGGTGTGAGAGGTGTCTCGCGATGAAGCCCTGGGCCCGCTGGTTCCGCATTCCCTTCTGGCAGCGCGTGCTGGGCGCCTTCGTGCTGGGCGCGCTCGCCGGGTGGGCGCTGGGCGACCGCGCCGGCACGTGGCTCCAGCCCCTGGGCACGCTCTACGTGCAGCTCATCCGGATGATCGCCACGCCGCTGGTGTTCTTCGCCGTCATCCACGCGGTGTCCGCGCTGCGCGGCCAGAAGAGCGTGGCGGCGCTGGGCGGCCGCACCTTCCTCTGGTTCGGCGTCACCGCCGCGCTGGCCGTGGGCGTGGGCCTGGGCACCGCCGCGCTCACGAAGCCGGGCGTGGGCGTGGGCACGCTCCAGGCGGCCAGTGACTACAAGCCCCGCCAGGTGCCGGGCCCCGTGCAGGTGCTGCTGGACGTGGTGCCCACCAACCCCTTCGCCGCGCTGGCGGAGGGCAAGATGCTCCAGGTCATCTTCTTCGCGGGCCTCCTGGGCTTCGCGCTGGTGAAGCTGGGGGAGCGCACCGCGCGGCTGCGGCAGCTCGTGGGCGAGGCCAGCGACGCGATGATCCAGGTCACCCGCTTCGTGCTGGAGCTGACGCCGCTGGGCACCTTCGGCCTCATCGCCGCGCTGGTGGGCACCTACGGCTTCGAGCGCCTCCTGCCCCTGGGAACGTTCGTCCTCACGCTGTACCTCGCGTGCGCGGTGCACGTCGTCTTCGTGTACGGCGGGCTGCTCGCGGCGCACGGGCTCAACCCGCTGCGCTTCTTCCGGGGCGCCGCGCCGGGCATGCAGGTGGCGTTCGTCAGCTCCTCCAGCTTCGCGTCCATGCCGGTGGCCCTGCGCAGCGTCACCCACAACCTGGGCGTCAACCGGGACTACGCGGCGTTCGCGGTGCCCCTGGGCGCCACCATCAAGATGGACGGCTGCGGCGCCATCTACCCGGCCATGACGTCGCTCTTCATCGCCCAGTACTTCGGCCTGACGCTGTCCGCGCCCCAGCTCTTCATCATCCTGCTGGCGTCCGTGCTGGGCAGCTTCGGCACCGCGGGCGTGCCCGGCACGGCGGTGGTGATGACCACCGTGGTCCTCAGCGCCGCGGGGCTGCCCCTGGAGGGGCTGGGCTACCTGCTGGCCATCGACCGGGTGCTGGACATGATGCGCACCCTCACCAACGTCACCGGGCAGATGCTGGTGCCCGTCCTGGTGGCCCGCGAGGAGGGGCTCCTGGACCTGGCCGTCTACAACCGCGCGTCCAGCAACGTGGGGCTGGAGGAGCCCCCGTCGCCGGCCACCTGAGCGCTACTCGCAGGCCTTCACTTGCAGGCCTTCAGGGGCATCGCGTCGATCCAATCCGCGATGAGCTGCGCGCCCTCCGCGTGGTGAATCGTGCGGCCAATCTGCGGCATCATCTTGCCGGACTCCTCCGTGTGCAGCCGGTACCAGAGGATGGACTCGTCGTGCTTGCCGGGGACGATGTCGAACTCGCCGCCCACGCCCGCGCCCGCGGAGCCCGGGCGCTTGCACTCGCCCAGGCTGAACAGGCTGGTGTTGTCGAAGTTGAGGAACAACTGGCTGGTGATGCCCGCCGTGCCCTTCGGGTTGTGGCAATGCGCGCAGTTGATGTCCAGGTACGTGCGCGCCCGCGTGTCCAGGCTCGCCGCCTGCGGGTCGAACGCGTCCGGCGCCTTCGGCAGCTCCGCCGGGGCGGGCAGCCCGTCCAGCTTGCCCAGTGAAGCCAGGTACTCCAGTTGGTCGTGCTCCACGCCGCCGTAGGTGTTCGCGCGGTGCAGGTAGCGCGCCTTCACGCCAATGGGGTGCAGCACCTGGTCGCCCTTCTCATCCACCAGGTGGTGGCACTGCTGGCACTGGTTCTTGGAGGGCACCGAGTACCGGAACGACCGGGTGGCCCCCTCCGAGTCGATGAACGTCACGTCGCGGGAGCGGCCGCCGGTGGCCAGCGTGGCCTCCGTCTGCTCCGCGTTCCAGACGTACGGCCACGCCTCCCAGCCGGAGGGCTGGCGCACCAGGACGCGCGTCTCGATGAAGCGCACGTCCTGGTCCGGCGCCCGCAGGTCCGCCGGGAAGGCGAACGTCTTCGTGATGAGCGTCCCCACCGGCAGGTCCAGCGCGGCCACGGGCTCGTAGTGCGCCGTCTTGCCGGGGGGGATGTAGAGGGTGCGTGACTTGACCGCGTAGTCGGAGAACAGCGGCGTGGACAGGGTGTAGGGCACGTTGCCCTCCACCGGGACCAGCCCCCCGTCCGCCGGGCTTCCGGTGAACAGCCCGAAGCCCGACAGCGCGTTGGGGATGGCCAGCGGAGAACCCGCGTCCTCGGGACCGGCGTCCGGAACGCCCGAGTCAGGCGTCCCGGCATCCGTGCCCGCGTCCGGAACCCCCGCGTCCTCCGTCCCGGCATCCGTCACGGGGGTCCCCGAGTCGGGTGAGGGCCCGGGGACTTCCGGGTCGGAGGAACCGCAGGCCGCCAGCGTCAACGCCAGCAGCACCGCGGGAAGACGGGGGCTCACGAACGGCGTCCACATGGGTGTCACGCTCCCTGACAACGGTTACTGGATGTAATCGCCAATCGTCAGCGCGGGGCTGAAGCCGGCGCAGTTGAACTCCGCCTTGTTGGCCGGGTAGTGCCGCGTGAGGGCCCACCCGCCCGCGAAGTCACCCTTGGCCGCGGCCGCGCCCGCCGCCACCAGGTCCAGGTCCGCGATGACGTTGCCGGTGCCCGAGGGCAGCGTGTTGTCGACGAAGCAGATGTTGATGGGGTTCAGTTGCGTGCGGGCGTGGCCGAAGGGGTCCACGCCGTCCCACACCAGGTGCTCCACGCCCGCCGCGCCCTGCGTCTCGCCGTAGGTGTAGAGCGCCGCCAGCGCCGCGCCCAGGGGCCGCAACTGCGGGCTCAGCTTGCCGTTGTCCACGTTGTCGCCGCTGCCGCCCTGGAACGTGTTGCCGTGGACGTAGATGTCGGAGCTGGCGAAGTTGAAGCCGCCCGCGGCCCACAGCGCGGGGTCATCCTCGATGACGAGGCCACTCAGTACCGCCACGTCCACCGTGTTGTTGTTGCCCCAGGTGTTGCCCGTCAGCTCCACGCGGCGCGACGCCAGCATGAACGTGCCCGTGCCCGCCGGCACCTGCGACACCGTGCTGCTGCTGTTCGCCACGGAGGCGAAGTTGTTCCGGTTGTTGCCGGTGATGATGTTGTTCTTCACCCGGATGTCGGTGCCCATGATGGGGTTGCCCGGCAGGTCGAACACCACCAGGCCCGTGGTGTTGTCCTGGGCCGTGTTGCCCAGCACGTAGGCGTACTTCGTGTTCTCGATCTCGATGCCCGCCACGTTCTGCTTCGCCACGCTGTTGCGCACGACGGCGTACTCCGTCTGGCCCACGTAGATGCCCGCGTCCGCGGCGTTGTAGGCCTCGCAGTCCTCGATGAGGACGTACTTGGACTTCACCGGGTACAGGCCGTACTTGCCGTTGCTCTCCTTGTCGGCCTCCGCCCACTCCGTGCGCACGCGGCGCATGACGACGTCCGTGGAGGACTCCACGCGGATGGCGTCCTTCTTCGCGTTCCACACCGCCACGTCGCTCACCGTGAAGCGGTTGCCCACCACGTCCAGGCCGTTGGAGTTCGCCGCGGCGTTGGTGAACACCAGCACCGTGCTCTGCGCCCCGCCCGTGCCCTCGCCCTTGGCGCCCTTGCCCGCGCCCACCAGCGTGATGCCGTTCTGGCGGATGGTGATGGCGTTGTCGAAGGTGTACGTGCCCGCCGCGAGCTGGATGGTGGTGCACTCGGCCAGCGTGTTCACCTGGTCCTGGAGCGCCTCCTCCTGGCCCGGCGCGAAGCTCAGCGTCGCCTGGGTCTTGCCCTCGCAGGAGAAGGTCCCCGCGCTGCCGCCGTCCCAGGGGATGCCCGTGTCCACGCTCCCCGCGTCGCTGCCCGCGTCGCTGCCCGCGTCCGTGCCCGCGTCCGTGTTCGTCCCCGCGTCCACTTTCACGCCCGAGTCCGGCGTGGTGTCTTCATCATCCGAGCAGGCGGTCAGCGAGAGGGCCCCCACCAGGGCCAGAACGGTCGCGCACGAAGCGCGGGTCCACTGCAAACGGGGCATGTCGTTCCTCCGCGAGGCCGCTCCGCGTGGGCCACGGGGAAGCGCCCGCGGCCCGCGAAGCAGCGGGAAGGCGGCATGCTCGGAGCAAAGACACACTGACGACAAGCACAAGTTTCACGTTTGTGTTTTGACGCAGCGCCCCTTCAGTCACGCTCAAAAAAGCACGCGCACGCGGTAAGCCTATCGTTCGCAATGTGTCCGGAATGCGAATGACGCACGGCCCCATGACCGGCCCCCGGGCAGGCCCCCGGGCGCGGGCGCCGCGCTCCCCGGAGCCGACCCGCGCGGTCATCTTGAGAAGGAGGTCGCGGCGCGGTTTCCCTCTCCCGCGACGGAAGGAACGAGGACGCCCATGCGCACCGGACCTTTGGTGACCCTGGTGGTGGCGCTCGCGTCAGGTCCGGCCATGACGGCCCTGGCGCAGCAGGACGAAGCGATGACGGCCCCGGAGGGCAATGACTCGCAGAACCTGGATGACCGGCAATCAGTGACAAGCAATTCCGGCGACGGCGCCTTCTGGGACAATTACTGGTATCAGCCGCCCCAGCAGCCCCTCGCCGGCGCGTACCAGCTCGAACAGCCGATGGCCGGCGCGTATCAGCTCCAACAGCCCATGGCCGGCACGTACCAGCTCCAGCAGCCGCTCATCGGCACGTACCAGCTCCAGCAGCCGCTCATCGGCACGTACGAACTGCAGCAGCCGCTCATCGGCAGCTACCAGCTCCAGCAGCCGATGAACGGGACGTACCAGCTCCAGCAGCCGCTCGTGGGGACGCGGCAGCAGCCGCTGCCGCGCCGTTGAGCGCGCCGCCTACCGCCGGGCGTTGAAGGTGTCGCACGCCTCCAGGGTCCCCTGCTCCAGGCCGCGCTTGAACCAGGTCATGCGCTGCGCGGCGGAGCCGTGGGTGAAGGACTCCGGGACGACGTAGCCCCGGGCGCGCTTCTGGAGGGTGTCGTCGCCCACGGCGCTGGCGGCGCCCAGGCCCTCCTCCACGTCGCCCTGCTCCAGGATGTCGCGCTCCTTCTGCGCGTGGTGGGCCCAGATGCCGGCGAAGCAGTCCGCCTGGAGCTCCGTCAGCACGGAGAGCTGGTTGGCCTGCTCCTCGCTCGTGCGGTTGCGCAGGGACTGCACCTTGCGGGAGACGCCCAGCAGGTTCTGCACGTGGTGCCCCACCTCATGCGCGATGACGTACGCGCGGCCGAAGTCACCCGGCGCGCCGAAGCGGCTCTCCAGCTCGTCGAAGAAGCGCAGGTCCAGGTACACCTTCTGGTCGCCCGGACAAT
The DNA here is from genome assembly GCF_020036995.1 of Corallococcus sp. AS-1-12. NCBI lineage: Bacteria > Pseudomonadati > Myxococcota > Myxococcia > Myxococcales > Myxococcaceae > Corallococcus > Corallococcus sp. AS-1-12. Next base: position 169,988 of record NZ_JAIQDD010000007.1, read on the forward strand.
AGAAGGGCCCCACCGCGCTCTCCTGCATGCCGCACGCGGACTGCACCGCGTCCGAGAAGAGCACCAGGTGCGGCTGCACGTAGCGCACGCCCTGGGGCTCCAGCAGCCCGGGCCAGGTGTCCTCCGTGTCCGCCAGCACGACGGAGGCGAAGTCCTTCAACTGCTCCTGCCGCGGGTCCACGCTCCCGGAGCCGCCCGTGCCCGGCTGCGAATACGGGGAGGTGCGCGTGCCGATCTGCACGTCGGACGGGTCGCCGCCCAGCAGCATCACCAGTAAGGCCACCACCAGTGACGCGGCGCCACCGCCCACCGCGAGCGGGCGCCCGAAGCCACCGCCTCGCCGGTCCTCGACGTTCGAGCTGCGACGTCCGCCTTCCCACCTCATCCCGTGCCCCCTGTCTCGCGAAGAAGACGATCCGAGGACCAAGGTAGGCAGCGGGCCCTCCGCCCGCGACAGTGCCACCCCGGGGCGTCCGGACGTCAGGAGGTCCGCAAGGCAGGCGGGCGGCCGGGCCTTCGCCGCGCCTACCTGGCGGGAGAGAAGCCCACCGCGCCGGAGGCCACCCGCGCGGCGGCGCCCAGGCGCTCCAACAGTGCGGGACCGAAGTACTGGCGCCGGGACTCCCCCTGCCCCGCGCGCACCTGCTCCGGCGTGTCCAGGTAGCCCACGTAGCCGTTGGCGAGCCCCAGCACGTGCGTGGCCCCGGTGAGGTCCGCCAGCGCCCTCCCCGCGCCCACGGTGGGCTCTCCCGGGATGGACAGCAGCTCCAGGGGCCCCAGCGCCAGCGCGTCCACCTCCGCGTCGCGCGGGGACGAACCGCACAGGAAGTTGTCCCCCGCCGCGCGGGTGAAGGCGGGCACCAGCCGCGACGCGTCCGGCCGGGGCAGCGCCGTCTGGACGCGCGCGAACGCCAGCCGCACCGGCGCCTCCACGGACGCCGGGGCCGCCCCGTCCGCCAGCGCCGCCAGCTTGCGCGCGAAGCCCAGGGCGCGCTCGGGGCCCTGCCCTTCGTTGAAGGACACGGACGCGTTGCCCTCGCTGCCCTGCACGAACAGCGTGACGCCGCTCCCCGCCTCCTCGCGCAGCGCGCTCAGCCGGCCCGGGAAGTCCGGATCCAACAGCGCCCGCTGCCGGGGGATGAGCGTGGCGTGCCCGGCGAACACCAGCACCTCCGCCACCGGCCCCTCCGCCCCGCGCAGCACTGCCCGCGTGAGCTGGCCGTCCGGGGCGTCCCCACCGGAGCGGGAATGGACGAGCCCCGCCTCCGCCGCGCCGCCCACCTCCAGCGTCACGTCCTTCAGGGAGGCGGCGGCCTTCTCCAGCGCCTCGCTCGCGCCCTGCACCGCCGCGCTCACGGACGCCTCCCGGTAGCGCCCCGTGCCGGAGAGCTGGGCCGCCCACCGCGCGTCGTAGCCTCCAAACGAGGAGTGCGTGTGCGTGGCCACCACCAGCACCTCCCCCACCCCGGCCTTCGCGGCCCGCTCGCGCACCCGCGCCGTGATTTCCGGGGTCACCAGGAGCAGCTCCAGCGACACCACGCCCACGCGCGCGCCGCCAGCCTCCAGCACCAGGGCCCTCGCCTGGAGGGGGAGCTCGGCCTGGCTCGCCTCGGGCCGGGGGGGGACGTAGCCCGCCACCACCACCGGGAACGGGGGGGAGAGGGCCACCTTCGCCGCGCCCGCCTTGAGGGGGCCTTCGCCACGCACCTGTGACAGCACCTCGGGCGTGCGTTCCTCCCACGTCCCGCACCAGTTCCAGGAGGCGAGCGCGTAGGCGGCCCCGGCCGTTAGCAAGGCGAAGGGCAGCAAGGGACGGAGGAGGGAGCGCCAGGAGGAGGACATGCCGGAGGGCAGCGTAACCCCTCGGCGCTTCCAGGCGGCTCCCACCTTTCGGGCGACGGCACCTTGCCTGGCCTACAAGGGCCGACGTCGGCTGATGGTGGAATACCCACCTTCAAGGCGTGCGTTCCTGTTCCGCTTCGCGGTCGAAAGGGGTAAGGCAGCGCGCCATGTGCGGCATCTTCGGAATCGTGGGTCACGGAGAGGCGTCCAACCTGACGTACCTGGGGTTGCACGCCCTGCAGCACCGCGGACAGGAGTCCGCCGGCATCGTCGCGTCCGACGGGCACACCCTGCGCGCGCACCGGCAGATGGGCCTGGTCGCCGACATCTTCACCGTGCCGGTGATTGAAGGACTCCCCGGCAAGGCGGCCATCGGCCACGTGCGCTACAGCACGGCGGGCGGCAGTGGCATCAAGAACGCCCAGCCGCTGTTCGTGAACTACGCGGGCGGCCAGTTCTCCATCGCGCACAACGGCAACCTGGTGAACGCGACGGAGCTCAAGGCGGAGCTGGAGGCGGAGGGCGCGCTGTTCCAGTCGGACGCGGACACGGAGGTGGTGATGCACCTGCTCGCCCGCTCCAAGCAGCCTGGCTTCGAGGCGCGCCTCGTGGAGGCGCTGCGCCGCGTGGAGGGCGCGTACAGCATCCTGCTGCTCACCGAGGACAAGCTCATCGCGGTGCGCGACCCCAACGGCTTCCGGCCGCTGGTGCTGGGCAAGATGAAGGAAGGCGCGTACGTGCTCGCCAGCGAGACGACGGCGCTGGACCTCATCGAGGCGGAGCTGGTGCGCGAGCTGGAGCCCGGGGAGCTGGTCGTCATCGAGAACGGCGTGCTGCGCTCCAGCATGCCCTTCAAGCCCGCGCCCCGGCTGGGCCGCTGCATCTTCGAGCACGTCTACTTCGCCAAGCCGGACTCCGTCCTCTTCGGCAGCAGCGTCTATGAAGTGCGCAAGCGCCTGGGCATGCAGCTCGCGCGCGAGCAGCCCGCGGAGGCGGACCTGGTCATCGCGGTGCCGGACTCCGGCGTGCCCGCGGCCATCGGCTTCTCGCAGGTGAGCGGCATCCCCTACGACGTGGGCCTCATCCGCAGCCACTACGTGGGCCGCACCTTCATCGAACCGCAGCAGTCCATCCGCCACTTCGGCGTGAAGCTGAAGCTGTCCGCCGTGCGCCAGGTGCTCAAGGGCAAGCGCGTGGTGGTGGTGGACGACTCCATCGTGCGCGGCACCACCAGCCGCAAGATCGTGAAGATGCTCAAGGCCGCGGGCGCCGTGGAGGTGCACCTGCGCATCTCGTCGCCGCCCACGCAGTGGCCCTGCTACTACGGCATCGACACGCCCAGCCGCACGGAGCTCATCGCGGCCAGCCACACCACGGAGGAGATCGCGAAGTACGTGACGGCGGACTCCCTGGGCTACCTGTCGCTGGAGGGCCTGGGCACCGCGGTGGACGACCCGAAGCGGAGCACCTACTGCACCGCGTGCTTCTCCGGGCAGTACCTCACCGACAAGCTGTCCCAGAGCGCGGGTGCCACCAAGCTCAGCGCCTGAGACGCCAGCCGCGCCTTCGGGCCGGCCCGGGCTCGCCCAGGCGGAGCGGCAGTTCGTCCGCTCCGTCGTCGCGGGCCTGGTGTTGTTGGGCGCGGTCGCCGTCGCGGGGCCGCTGCTCTCCTACCGCGGCGACGTGGCCGTGGCCCGCGCGGAGTTCCAGTCCCGCATGACGCGCGAGGCCCGCGTCTACGCGGAGGCGCTGGGCCTGCACCTGAAGCTGCTCCAGACGGAGCTGCTGCGCGTGTCGGAGGGCGTGGGCCCGGACGTGAAGCGCGAGCTGCCCACCGAGGACCTCCAGGACCTCACCACGCCCCGCGCCGGCCTCTTCCACGCGGGCGTGATGGTGCTGGACGCGCAGGGCAAGCTGCGCTGGAGCGACCCGCCGCTCGACGAGGCGCAGGCCCGGGGCGGCTTCGCCACGCGCCCCTGGTTCCAGCAGGTGCTCGCGCGCCAGACGTCCGTGGTGGACGCCATCGCGCCGGGCGCGTCCCTCTTCGTCGTCGCGGTGCCGGTGGTGCGCGCGGGCCAGACGACCGCGGTGCTCGCGGGCCTGCTGGACACGGGGACGGCGCTGCCGGGCGGCCGGCCCCTGAGCGACGATTTGGAGCTGCTCGTCCTCAACGCCTCCGGAGACCTCTTCCTGCCGAGCGCGCCGCCCTCCTGGGCCAACGTGTCGCGCGCGTCCGGGGAGCTGCGCGACTTCATCCGCGAGGGCGTCCGCCCGCCATCCCTGGACGCGGCGCGGGAGACCTTCCTCACCGCCACGCCCGTGCCCGGCACGGGGCTGCACCTGGTGCTCGCCGCGGACGAGACCGCGCTGCTGTCCGGGCTGCGCGACCGCTTCCTCGTGCAGCTCCTGGTGCTGGCGCTGCTCCAGGTGGGCACGCTGGTGCTCTTCACCATCCACTGGCGCCGCGTCTACGGCCTGTTCCGCGAGGTCGAATCGCGCTCCGCCCGGCAGGAGAAGATGGCCGCGCTGGGCAGCGCCGCCAGCCTCATCGCGCACGAGGTGAAGAACTCCCTCAACGGCCTCAAGGCCGCCACCGGCCTCGTCTCCCCGGAGGGCGAGGGCGGGCTCGTGGTGCGCACGCTGCACGGGCAAATCGACCGGCTGGCGCACCTGGCCACGTCGCTGCTCCACTTCGGCAAGCCGCCCGTGGTGCGCCGCGTGGACGTGGACCTGTCGCAACTGGTGCGTGACGTGGTGGAGGGCCTGCGCTCGCTGCCGGAGGCGGCGGAGGTGCGCGTGGACGTGGACGTCCCCCCGGATGTCGCGCCCCTGTCGTGCGACCCGCTGCTGCTCACCACCGCGCTGGACAACCTGGTGCGCAACGCGATGGAGGCCACCGTGGCGGCCAAGGACCTGGGCAGGGTGGCGGAGCCCCGGGTGCGCGTGCGCGCCCGCCTGGACGCGGACGCCGCGGTGGTGACGGTGGAGGACAACGGGGGCGGGCCTCCGCCGGAGGTGGAAGGCCACCTCTTCGAGCCCTTCCGCACCTCCAAGCCCAAGGGCATCGGCCTGGGGCTGGCCATGACGCGCCAGGCGCTGGAGCATCAGGGCGGACAGCTCACCTTCGAGCGCCTCCCCGACGGCTGCCTCTTCCTCCTCCACCTTCCCCGAGCCCCCCGGCCATGAGCCTCCCCGTCCTCCTGGTGGATGACGACCGCGCCTTCTCCTCCATCGCGGCGGTGGCGCTGCAACGCGAGGGCTTCAGCCTCACGGTGGCGCACTCGCTGCACGAGGCCCGCGCGTCGCTGGCCAAGGCCACGCCCGCGCTGGTGGTGCTGGACCGCCGCCTGCCGGACGGAGACGGGCTCGCGTTCCTGCCGGAGCTGAGGACGCACGCGCCCGGCGTGGCGGTGGTGATGGTGACGGCGCACGGGGACATCGCCAGCGCGGTGGACGCGGTGCGGGCGGGCGCGGCGGACTACCTGGCCAAGCCCGTGGAGCTGGCGGACCTGGTGCTGCGCGCGCGCCGGGCCGTGGACGCGAGCCGCCTGAGGGACCGCCTGGAGACGGCGGAGGCGGAGCTGTCCGGCCGCCGCCGGCTGGTGCCCCCCACGTCCGCCGCCATGCAGCGGGTGTTCGCGATGCTGGAGCGCATCGCCGCGTCGCCGCGAAGCCCCGTGCTGCTGCTGGGCGAGACGGGCGTGGGCAAGGAGCAGCTCGCGCGGCACCTGCACGCGCTCGCGTCGAAGGACGGGGGCGCGCCCTTCGTGCACATCAACTGCGCGGCCCTGCCCGAGCAGACCGTGGAGAGCGAGCTGTTCGGCCACGAGAAGGGCGCCTTCACGGACGCGCGCGCCGCGCGGCGCGGGCTGGTGGAGGTGGCCCACGGCGGCGTGCTCTTCCTGGACGAGGTGGGCGAGCTGCCGCTGCCGCTCCAGGCGAAGCTGCTGACGTTCCTGGACTCGGGGCGGTTCCGCCGGCTGGGCGGCACCACGGAGCAGACGAGCACCGCGCGCATCGTGGCCGCCACCAACCGGGACCTGCCCAAGCAGATGTCGGGCGGCAACTTCCGCGAGGACCTCTGGTTCCGCCTGGGCGTGTTCCGCATCGACATCCCCCCGCTGCGCAAGCGGCGCGAGGACATCCTCCCGCTGGCGGAAGGGATGCTCGCGGACCTGGGCCGCGAGCTGGGCCGGCGCGACGTCACCCTGGGAGCGAAGGCCCGCGCGAGGCTCGGGGCCTATGCGTTCCCGGGCAACGTGCGAGAGCTGCGCAACATCCTGGAGCGGGCGCTGGTGCTGGAGCCCGGACCGGAGCTGGAGCTGGAGGTGCTGGGCGGCACGCCCTCCGTGAGCGGCGCGGTGAAGGGGGAGCCGCCGGCCGCGGTGGCGCCGGGGGCCTTCAGCGTCACGGAGCCCGTCCCCATGGAGGACCTGGAGCGCGCGTACGTGCGCTGGGCCCTGGAGCGGCTGGGCGGCCGGCGCATGGAGGCGGCGAAGGCGCTCGGGCTGTCCTACCCGACCTTCCTCAAGCGCCTGGGCGACGAGTGAAGGGATTTGCAGCGCCCGCGATGAAAGGATTTTGAAGTCGCGGGCACTGAAAGGATTTTGAAGTCGCGCGGCGGCGCATCCGCGCGGATTTGCTGGGGTCGGGCCGGGCACACGGCTTGCGATGGGGGCCTTCCGGATTCTCACCGGAGCCTGCCGCTTGCGCCGTTCCCTCCCCGCACTCCTCGCCCTGGGCACCCTGCTCGGCCTCACCGCCGGTGCCGAGCAGCACCCCACGTCCTCCGCCACGCTGCTGCTCTCCACCCTGCCGGACGACGACGGTCTGGCGGAGCTCCTCTGGGAGAGCTCCGCGGACTTCGCGGACGACCGCGCCCGCCTCGCGGCGTCGCGAGCGGACCACCAGCGCACGCACCTGCTGCCGAACCCGGAGCTGGACGTGTCGATGAACACCATCCCCATTGGCGCCACCAACCCTCCGGGCCTGCGCCGCCTGGACGACGTGCCCAACTACGTCGTGGGCGTGTCGGAGCTGGTGGAGCTGGGCAAGCGGGGCCCGCGTCAGGACGCGGCGAAGGCGGCGCTGTCCGCCACCACGCTGGACGTGCACGCCGCGCTGAGGGCCCGCACGTACGACGTGCTGGAGCAGGCGGCGGAGGTGGCCGCCACGGAGGTGCGCGTCGCGGAGCTGACGAAGCTCACCGACGACGCGCTGAAGCTCACCGACCTGCAACGCGCCCGGCAGCAGCACGGCGACGCCGCGGGGCTGGACGTGGACCGCTCCACGCTGGAGGCGCAGTCGCTGGAGGCGTCGCTGGGAGAGGAGCGCGTGAAGCTCACGGACGCGCTGCTCGCCTGCGCGCGGCTCGCGGGCATCCCGTGTGAGCCCTTCGGGAGCCACGAGCGGGCCATGGCCTTCCTCCACGCGCGGCTCGACAAGGCGCCCGCGCCCGCCGCCATCGAGTCGCGGCCGGACCTGCGGGCCCTGAGCGCGCAGGAGGACTCCGCGCGGTCCTCGCTGACGCTGGCGCGGCGCCGCTGGATCCCGGATCCGACGGTGCGCGCCGGCTACACGCGAGACCAGTTCATGATCTCCGGCAACCAGCAGAACTCCCTCTTCGTGGGCCTGTCGATTCCGCTCCCCCTCTTCGACCACGGCCAGGCGGACGCGCACGCCGCCAGCGCGAGCGCCCACTCCGCGAGGACCGCCCGGGAGCTGCTCACGGCCCAGGCCTCGCGAGAGACGGACACGCTGAACCAGCAACTGCGCGCGGTGCAGGAGCGCCGCCAGAAGCTCCACACCCAGACGCTGCCGCTGGCCGAGGGCGTGGTGAAGCGCCTGGACGCGGCGGTGAAGGCCGGAGGCGCGGCGCTGCAGGACCTGCTCCTCGCGCGCCGGACCTACGGAGAGCTGGTGCTGCACGCGGCCGACCTGGACCAGACCGCCTACCGCCTCACCCTCGCCATCGCCCGCGCCAGCGCCGCCGGACCGCGCGCGCCGGACACGCTGCTCAACCCCCGCTCCTGAACCTCCTCCCTCCCCTGGAAGCCCTCCCATGAACACCCCTGACACCTCCGCCGCCCCCACCTCCACCAACACCTCCTCGCGCCGCGCCCCGGTCTGGATGGCCTTCGCGGGAGCGGGCCTGCTGGGCACCGGCGCGCTGCTCTACGTGCTGGCCCCCACCGACTCCATCGCGGAGAGCGAGAGCGCCATCCAGGGCCCCACCGTGAAGGGCGAGACGGTGCACCTGCCGGACGAAGCCCCCCAGTGGCACTACGTGCAGCTCGCCGTGGCCACCGAGGGCAACGCCCTCACCCCGCTCCCCTCCCCCGCGCGCGTGCAGTTCGACGAGGCGCGCACCGCGTCCGTGGGCGCCCCGCTCGCGGGCCGGGTGGAGGAGGTCCGCGTGCGCCCCGGCGACCGCGTGAAGCAGGGGGACGACCTCTTCAGCGTGCGCTCCGGTGCGTTCGCGGAGCTCGTGCGCGAACAGCGCGGCGCGGAGGCCGAGCTCGCGGAGAAGCGCCGCAACGCGGACCGCCTCCAGGCGCTGGTGGCCCTGCAAGCCGCGCCGGAGAAGGAGCTGCTCGCCGCGCGGACGGAGCTGCGCCAGGCGGAGCTCTCCCTGGAGGCCGCCAGGGCGAAGCAGGGCAGCCTCCGCGTGTCCTCCCGGGGCGAGAACCTCTTCTGGGTGACCGCGCCGCGCTCCGGCACGGTGGTGGACCTGGACGTGGTGGCCAGCCAGGAGGTGACGCCGGACCGGGACAGGCCGCTGGTGCGCCTCTCCGACCTGGATCAGGTCATGGTCGTCGCGGACCTCCAGGAGGCGGACGCGCTGGACATGTCCCCCGGCCAGGACGTCACGGTCACCACGCGGGACGGCATCGTCCGCGCCGGCAAGGTAGACCGCGTCTCCGAGGTGGTGGATCCGCTGCGCCGCACCGTGGAGGTGCGCGTGCGCGTCCCCAACCAGGACCGCCGCTTCCGCCCCAACGCCTTCGTGGAGGTGACGCCCACGGCGCCGGAGGGCGTCAAGCGCGTGCGCGTCCCCGACAGCGCGGTGGTGACGGACGGAGCGCGCTCCGTGGTCTTCGTCGCCCGTGACGCGAACCGCCTGGAGCGCGTCGCCGTGACGCCGGGCCGCCGCCGCGACGGCGAGGTGGAGCTGCGCGCAGGCCTCGCCTCCGGAGACCGGTTCGTCGCCCGGGGCGCGCTGCTCCTGGAGAACCAGATCGAACTGGCGGACTGAAGCCCCCACGCCGGATCGAAAGACGCCCATGTTCGAAAAGCTCGTCGACTTCAGTCTGAAGAACCGCGCGGCGGTGGTGTTCCTCACGCTGCTGACCGCCATCTGGGGCTGGTTCTGCTTCCGCGACCTCACCGTGGAGGCCTTCCCGGACCCCACCGACACGCAGGTCAACGTCATCACCCTCTACCCGGGCCAGCCGTCCGAAGAGGTGGAGCGCCAGATTGGCCTCCCGCTGGAGCGCGCCCTCAACGGCATCCCGGGCCTGACGCGCCTGCGCAACCTCTCCATGTTCGGCCTGTCCTTCGTGACGCTGAGCTTCAACGACAACACCGACGTGCTCTTCGCCCGGGCCCAGGTGCTGGAGCGCCTGCGCGACGCGGAGCTGCCCGACGGCCTCACGCCCTCCCTGGGCCCGCTGGCCACGCCCATCGGGGAGATCTACCGCTACACGCTGAAGGGCGCGAAGGGCGACCCCATGAAGCTGCGCACCCTCCAGGACTGGGTGGTGCGGCCGGGCCTGCTGCGCGTGGACGGCGTCGCGGACGTCGTCAGCTACGGAGGCCTCCTCAAGGAGATCCACATCCAGCCGGACCCCGCCCGGCTCGCGGCGTTCGGCCTCACGCTGGACGACGTGGAGGACGCGCTGAAGGACGGCTCGGAGAACGCGAGCGGCGGCGTGCTGGAGCGAGGCTCCGAGCAGTTCGTCATCCGCAGCGAGGGCCTCTTCCGCTCGCTGGACGACATCCGCGACGTGCGGGTGGCCACGCACGAAGGCACGCCCGTGTTCCTCAAGGACGTGGCGGACGTGAACGAGGGCTGGTCCCCCCGCCAGGGCGTGGTCAGCCGCGACGGCGACGGTGACGTGGTGCAGGGCATCGTGCTGATGCGCCGCGGAGAGAACCCCTCCGTGGTGCTCTCCCGCGTGCGTGACGCGGTGGAGTCGGTGAACGGCCGCCTCCAGGGGGAGGACGCGCGCATCGACCCGTTCTACGACCGCACGGACCTGGTGAACACGACGTTGCGCACGGTGGGCCACAACCTGCTGGAGGGCGCGCTGCTCGTCACGCTGGTCCTCTTCATCTTCCTCCTGGACCTGCGGGCCGCCATCGTCGTGGGCGTCCTGATTCCCCTCTCGCTGCTGGCCTCGTTCATCTACCTGAAGATGCGGGGCATGTCGGCCAACCTGCTGTCCATGGGCGCGGTGGACTTCGGCGTCATCGTGGACGGAGGCGTGGTCATCATCGAGAGCATCCTGGCGCGCATGTCCGGCCACCAGTTCGAGGGAGAGACCCCGCTCGAGCGCATCCAGCGCGCGACGAAGGCGGTGGTGCGCCCCACGGTGTTCTCGCTGCTCATCATCATCGCGGCGTACCTGCCCATCTTCATGTTGCAGCGGGTGGAGGGCCGCATCTTCGCGCCCATGGCGAACACGGTGGTGGCGGCGCTGCTGGGCGCGCTCGTCTTCTCCGTCACGCTCATCCCGGTGCTGGCGTCGTTCGTCTACCGCAAGCCGGTGAAGCACAAGGAGTCCCCGGTGCTGCGCGCCGCGGACAAGGCCTACGGCCCCGTGCTGACGTGGAGCCTCAAGCACCCGGGCACCGTGGTCGCGGTGTGCACGGCGGGCCTGCTCTTCGCGGGAGCGCTCGTCCCGCGCATGGGCAGCGAGTTCCTCCCGGCGCTCAACGAAGGCAGCCTCTACCTGACCTTCACCATGCCCTCGAACATCTCCCTGTCGGAGGGCCGCAAGCTGGTGCCGCGCATCGAAGGCCTGCTGCGCCAGGCGCCGCAGGTGGACGGGGTGCTCAGCCAACTGGGCCGCCCGGAGGACGGCACCGACGCGAAGCTCACCAACAACCTGGAGTTCTTCGTGAAGCTCAAGCCACCCGCCGAGTGGCCCAGGAGCACGCCGAAGCTGGACGACGTGCTGGAGGTCCTCCAGCGCTCCGTGTCGGAGGTCCCGGGCATGGAGGTGAGCTTCAGCCAGCCCATCGGGGACAACGTGAACGAGAGCATCAGCGGCCAGCAGGGCCAGCTCGCGGTGAAGCTCTTCGGTGACGACCTCCAGGTGCTCCAGGAGTATTCGCAGAAGGTGAAGCGCACGCTGTCCAAGGTGGACGGCGTCGCGGACCTGGGCATCGTGAAGAGCGGCGAGGTCCCCAGCATCCAGGTGACCCCGGACCGCGTGGCGCTGGCCCGCCACGGCATGTCGCTGGGCGACTTCCAGCACGTCTTCCAGACGGCCGTGGGCGGCCGGCCGCTCAGCGAGTTCTGGGAGGGCGAGCGCCGCTTCGACGTGGTGATGCGCCTGCCCATGTCCAGCCGGGACGACGTGGAGAAGATCTCCCGCCTGCGCGTGCCCGTGGAGGGCGGCGTGCTGGTGCCGCTCAGCGAGCTGGCCCAGGTGAAGACGGGCTTCGGCCGGGCCTCCATCAACCGCGAGAACGGCCGGCGCTACATCGGCGTGCGCATGAACGTGCGGGGCCGGGACCTGGGCTCCTTCGTGAAGGACGCGCAGGCGCTGGTGGAGAAGGAGGCCCCGCCCCCCGCCGGGACGAGCGTCGAATGGGGCGGCGAGTTCGAGAGCAAGGAGCGCGCGATGGACCGGCTCCTCACCGTGCTGCCGGTGGCGCTGGTGCTCACGCTGCTCTTGCTCTTCAAGGCGTTCAACTCCTTCGGCCGCGCGGTGGTGACGCTGCTCAACGTGCCCTTCGCGCTGATGGGAGGCGTGTTCGGCCTGTACTGGGCGGGCATGCCGCTGAGCGTGGCGGCGGCGGTGGGCTTCATCGCGCTCATCGGACAGGCGGCGCTCAACGGCGTGCTGGTGATGAGCGCCATCGCGGAGCGAAGGGAAGCCGGAGAGTCACTGGACGACGCCATCCTCCACGGCAGCCGAGAACGCCTGCGCCCGGTGCTGATGACCGCCGCGCTGGCGGCGCTGGGCCTGGTGCCGGCCTGCTTGAGCAACGGCATCGGCTCGGAGATGCAGAAGCCCCTGGCCATCGTCATCGTGTCCGGAACCATCTCCGCGTGCGCGCTGACACTGGTGCTCCTGCCGGTGCTCTTCCGCATCTTCGCCCGCTTCACGGAGCAGGTCGTGGACCGGATGCCCGCGCAGTTGCTGCGCGTGGTGCCCGGCGCGAAGAACCTCCGCAAGGCCGGCTAGGGCCTCACGGCTCCGGCGCTCCGTTCGCGGGCGCCGGGGCCTTCCCTTCGATGAAGTCCTTCAGGTCATCGGGAAGCGGCGACGCGAAGGTGACCGTCTCCCCGGTGCCCGGGTGCGGGAACGTGATGCGCTCCGCGTGGAGCGCGTGCCGGGGCAGCCGCAGCCGGGCCCACGCCTCCGGCTCCAGCGAGTGCTTGCTGAAGCGGTCGAAGTAACCCGGATCCGGCCCGTACATCTTGTCGCCCACGAGCGGGAACCCCGCCTCGCGCAGGTGGACGCGAATCTGGTGCTGACGCCCCGTCTCCGGAAAGCAGCGCAGCAGCGCGAACGGCGCGCCGCCATGCGTGAAGCGCTGGAGCACCTGGAAGCGCGTGCGGCTGGGCTTGCCCACCACCGGGTCGATGCGCACGGCGATGCGGATCAGGTCCGTGCCCTCCGCGATGGGCGCGTCCACGGCGAAGGTGTCCCCGGCGGGCTGGCCCTCGCACAGCGCCAGGTACTCCTTGTGCACGTCGCGCGACAGGAACAGCCCGCCCAGCACGCGGCAGGACTCGGTGGTGCGGCCACACACCACCAGCCCGCTCGTCTCGCGGTCCAGCCGGTGCGCGGGCTCCGCGAAGCGCTCACCGAAGCGCTCGCGCAACAGCGTCACCAGCGTGCCCTTGTGGTAGCGCGCGGTGGGGTGGATGGGCAGCCCCGCCGGCTTGTCCAACACCAGCAGCCAGTCATCGGAGAAGACGACGGGCAGCGCCGTGGGCGTCACGGGCTCCTGGCTCGCGGGGCGGCGGATGCGGAAGGTCAGCCCCGGGTACACGGGCGTGGAGGGCTTGAGCCGGTACTCGTCACACAGGACGCCGCGCAGGATGATGCCGCGCACGCGCTCCAGGTCCATGCGGCGGATCTTCTCGCAGAGGTAGCGGTCCAGCCGCCACCCCGCGTAGTTCGGCTCCACGACGAACGGGATGTCCACGTAGCCGTCGGGCACGGCCGGAGCGCTCTCGGGGTCTTCACGCATGGCGGGACCCGACGCTCTACCACGCTTCGGAACACGAAGGCCGCCCGGCCCCCGCGTGACGAAGACGCGAGCACCCGGCGGCCTGATTGCTTCACGGAAACGCGTCCGCTCACCCGAAGGCGCGCTTCGTCTCCACGCCCAGGAAGCGCGCGTACAGGTCCGCGATGCGCTCGCCCGTGCGGCCGTCCCACAGCTCCGGCACGCGGCCCTTCTTGAAGTCGCCGGCCAGCACGCGGTTCGCGGCCTCGCGGATGCGCGCCGGGTCGGTGCCCACCACCTCGTTGGAGCCGACCTCCACGGTGATGGGGCGCTCGGTCTGCTCGCGCATGGTGAGGCACGGCACGTTCAACGCCGTGGTCTCCTCCTGCAGGCCGCCCGAGTCCGTCATCACCAGCTTCGCCTGCGACGTGACGGACAGGAACTCCAGGTAGCCCATGGGGTCCACCAGCTTGAGCCCCGGCGTCTGCTCCAGCCTGGACCCCAGCCCCTGCTCCGAAATCATCTTCCGCGTGCGCGGGTGCACCGGGAACACGACGGGCAGCTCCTTCGCCACGTCCATCAGCACGCCCAGGAGGCCCGACAGCAGCTTCGGGTTGTCCACGTTGGACGGGCGGTGCAGCGTCGCCACCACGTAGCCCCTGGGCGTCAGCCCCAGGGTCTTCAGCGTGGGGAGCTGGTCGGCCTTCTCCTTGGACGACAGGAGCGAGTCGATCATCACGTTGCCCACCAGGTGGATGTGCTTCGGGTCGATGCCCTCCTTCAAGAGGTTCGCGTCCGCGTCGCGCGACGGCGTGAGCAGCAGGTCGGAGAGCCGGTCGGTGACGACGCGGTTGATCTCCTCCGGCTGGTGCCGCTCGAAGCTGCGCAGGCCCGCCTCCACGTGGGACAGCGGGATCGCCAGCTTGGACGTGACGAGCGCCGCGGCGATGGTGCTGTTCACGTCGCCCACCACGGAGACCAGGTCCGGCTTCTCCTGGAGGAACACCTTCTCCATCTCCACCATCATCTTCGCCGTCTGCTCGGCATGGCTGCCGGAGCCGATGCCCAGGTGGATTTCGGGCGGAGGCAGCCCCAGGTCCGCGAAGAAGACGTCGCTCATCTTCGCGTCGTAGTGCTGGCCGGTGTGGATGACGAGCTGCCGCAGGGACGTACGCGCGGAGATGGCCCGGTGGATGGGTGCCACCTTCATGAAATTCGGACGCGCGCCAACGATGTGGATGACCTTCTTCATGTCGCCCCGGAAGCTAGGCATGGCGCCAGTTCTGGCCAGTGGTGGGCGCCAGACAGCCCCTCCCCGGGCGCGGCGAGACGTCCTGAATCTGATAGATGCCGCCCCATGCCCGCCCCCCGCACCGTGGCCGTCATCCCCGCCCGCCATGCCAGCACCCGCTTCCCTGGCAAGCCGCTCGCCCTCATCGCCGGCCGTCCGATGGTGGAACACGTCTGGCGCCGCTGCCAGGAGGCCCGCGCCTTCGACGAGGTGTGGGTGGCCACGGACGACACGCGGATCCGCGACGTCGTGGAGGGCTTCGGCGGCCAGGCGGTGATGACCAGCCCCGCCTGCCCCACCGGCACGGACCGCATCGCGGAGGTGGCCCGCGCCCGCCCGGACGTGGAGGTGTGGGTGAACGTGCAGGGGGATGAGCCGCTCGTGGACCCCGGCGCCCTCAAGGTGCTCGCGGACCTCTTCCAGGACGCGTCCGTCCACATGGGCACCCTGGTGCGGCCCCTGGAGCCGGAGGAGGTGGACAACCCCAACGTGGTGAAGGCCGTGCTCGCCCTCAACGGCGACGCGCTCTACTTCAGCCGCGCCCCGGTGCCCCACGCCCGCGAGCCCGGCACCCCCGTGCGCCGCCACGCCCACCTGGGCCTCTACGGCTACCGGCGGGACACCCTGCTCCAGCTCGCATCCTTCAGCCCCACCCCGCTGGAGGAGACAGAGAAGCTGGAGCAGCTCCGCGCCCTGGAGAACGGCCTGCGCATCCGCTGCGCCAGCGTGTCCTGGCGCACCGTGGCGGTGGACGTGCCGGAGGACGTGGCCCGCGTGGAGGCCGTGCTGCGCGAGCGCGCCGGCGTCAGATGACCGGCAGCTCGTCCGGCTCGTCGCCCTTCGGGAAGGCCGCGTCGATGCGCTGGAGCTCCTCCTTCGTGAGCTTCAGCGAGGCCGCGCTCGCGTTGTCGCGCACGTGCGCCGCGTTGCTCGCCTTGGGGATGGCGAACACCGACGGCCGGCGCACCAGGAACTGGAGCGCCACCTGGAAGGGCGTCACGCCGTGCGCCTTCGCGATGGACGCCAGCACCTTGCCGCCCGCGCTGGTGGGGGACGGGAACCGCCCGTTGCCGAAGGGGCTGTAGGCCACCACCGCCACGCCCTGCGCCTCGCACCACGGGAGGACCGCGTGCTCGATGGCGCGCTCCTCCAGGTGGTACAGCACCTGGTTGCACGCGATGCGCCCCTTGCCCGCCAGGGCCAGCACCTCCTCCAGGTCCTCCACCCCGAAGTTGCTCACCCCCCAGGCGCGGATCTTCCCGGCCGCCACCAGCTCCTCGAAGGCCTCCACCGTGCCCTCCAGCGGGTGGGAACCGGGCCAGTGCAAGAGGTAGCAGTCCAGGTGGTCCGTGCCGAGGCGCTTCAGGCTGCGCTCGCAGGCGGCCACCGTGCCCCTGCGCGTCGCGTTGGACGGCATCACCTTGGAGACGAGGTACACCTCCTCGCGCCGGCCCTCGATGGCCTTCGCCACCAGCGCCTCCTCCACCCGCCCCTGCCCGTAGAGCTCCGCGGTGTCCAGGTGCGTGAGCCCCAGGTCCAGCCCGGCGCGCAGGGCCCGGACGGCGGCCTCCGCGTCGTCGCCCTCCATCTGCCAGGTGCCCTGTCCGATGACGGGCACCGCCACCCCGGTGTTGCCAAAGACGCGCTTCTCCATGGCCCCTCCTCGCGTGGAACGGCCCCTGGAATACCACCCAGGCCACCCGCCTGCATCCCGGCCCTGCGGACGCTGTCCGGGCTGCACGTCCCCCGACAGTCCGGTAGGCTCCGCCGGTGCCTCCCTCCGTCTCCGCTCCGACATCCCGCCAGTCCTCCGGGGTCACCGTGCGCCGCCTGCTCGCCCTGGCCCGTCCTGAACTGGGCACGCTGCTGGTCGCCACCCTCTTCCTGCTCATCAGCAGCGGCGCCAGCCTGGTCTACCCCCAGGGCGTCCGCGTCCTCATCGACGAGGCCCTCAACGCCAAGAACCGCGACCTCATCGACAAGTCCGCGCTCGTCATGCTGGCCGTCTTCCTGGTCCAGGGCGTCGCCACCGCCCTGCGCTTCTACCTGTTCTCCACCGCCGGCGAGCGCGTCGTCATGCGCCTGCGCCAGGACTTCTTCCGGCGCCTCATGGACCAGGAGGTGGCCTTCTTCGACACGCACCGCACCGGAGAGCTCACCAGCCGGCTCGCGTCCGACACCACCGTGCTCCAGAACACGGTGAGCGTGAACATCTCCCAGGGGCTGCGCAACGCCGTGCAGGCCCTGGGCGGCATCGTGCTGCTCTTCTACACCTCGCCCTCGCTCACGTTCCTGATGCTCGCCATCGTGCCCCTCGTCGCCGTGGGCGGCATGGTCTACGGCCGCCGCGTGCGCGGGCTGTCACGCAACGTGCAGGACGCGCTCGCCAAGGCCAGCGAGGTCGCCGAGGAGAGCCTGTCCGGCATGCGCACCGTGCGCTCCTTCGCGGCGGAGCCCTCCGAGGTCGCGCGCTACGGCAACACCGTGCGCCACGCCTACGAGGTCGCCCGCGACCGCGCGCGCCAGTCCGCCGCCTTCATGGGCGGCGCCTCCAGCGCGGGCTACATCGCCGCGGTGGTGGTGTTCTGGTACGGCGGCCGGCTGGTGGTGGACGGCGAGCTCTCCGTGGGCGCCCTCACCTCGTTCCTCATCTACACGATGCTCGTGGCCGTCTCCCTGGGCTCCCTGGCGGACCTCTGGGCGGACTTCATGCGCGCCTCGGGCGCCGCCGAGCGCGTCTTCGAATTGATGGACCGCGAGCCCGCCATCCCCGCCCACGAGGGCGAGCGCCCCGCCACCGTCGAGGGGCTCGTGGAGCTGCGCGGCGTGCACTTCGCCTACCCCACGCGCCCGGACGTGCCGGTGCTCCAGGGCATCGACCTCACCGTCAACGCGGGCGAGGTCGTCGCCGTGGTGGGCTCCTCCGGCGCCGGCAAGTCCACGCTCGCCGCCCTCCTGTCCCGCTTCTATGATCCGCTCCAGGGCCAGTTGCTGCTGGACGGCCGCCCCCTGAAGTCCCTGGACCCCGGTTGGCTCAGGCGCAACGTGGGCATGGTCGCCCAGGAGCCCCTGCTCTTCTCCTGCTCCATCGCGGACAACATCCGCTACGGCCGCCCGGACGCCACCGACGCGGAGGTGGAGGCCGCCGCCCGCGCCGCCAACGCGCACGACTTCATCCAGCGCTTCCCGGACGGCTACCGCACGGAGGTGGGCGAGCGCGGCGTGCAGTTGTCCGGCGGCCAGAAGCAGCGCGTGGCCATCGCGCGGGCCGTGCTCAAGGACCCGCGCATCCTCATCCTGGACGAGGCCACCTCCGCCCTGGACTCGGAGAGCGAGCACCTGGTGAAGGACGCCCTGGACCGGCTGATGCAGGGCCGCACCACGCTCATCATCGCCCACCGCCTGTCCACCGTGGCCAACGCCCAGCGCGTGCTGGTGATGGAGCACGGCCGCGTGGTGCAGAGCGGCACCCACTCCACCCTCATGACGCAGGACGGCCTGTACCGCCGCCTCGTGGAGCGCCAGGTCGTCGCCGCCTGAACGCTCGTTCCCCGGACGGGCCACGCCCCCACCGCCGTCTCCATGGCGGGAAATGGAGGCACGCATTATCTCTGCTGCCGCAAGAAAGGAGGTGATGCCTTGAACGACAGCAAGATCAAGGCGTCCACCTCCGTCGCGGTGGCCTGCTAGCGCAGGTTGTCCCCGGCGGAAGTGACGCCCGCGGTACAGAGTCGCCCCCGCCTTTGCCGGCGGGGGCGACTTTTTTCGTCCCCCCTCCCTACCGGGAATGTCCTGTCCACCCACCGGTTCGTGGCCGCCGGGGGGAAGCACCATCCACGACCGTCGGGGTCGCTCGCAGGAGAACTGCCGTGTCCATCACGCCGTGCCCCATCCCTCTGCCCTCCGCCCTCCGTGACGAAGAGACGGTGGACGACCAGCGCAACCTTTTTTGCCCCAACTACGACGCCTGCCTGCACCAGGTCGTGAAGAAAGGCTGGGAAGGCTGGAGTTGCCGGGGGTGCGACCTGCGCCACTTCCGCGTCGGCCAGCCCACCGCCCAGCAGTTCGCCGTGGCCCGCCCGGGCGGTTGGGACGGGCAGTGAAGGGCTGACCTCGCGGGTCGGGGCCAGCCAGCCGTCCGTGCGTCAGAGAATATTTGACGCCCCCTGGCCCTCTTGGCAGGAAGGGACATGCGCTCCAAGAAAACCAAGTTCATCTTCGTGACGGGCGGCGTGGTCAGCTCGCTGGGGAAGGGACTGGCCTCCGCATCCATTGGCGCCCTCCTCGAGAATCGCGGGCTGGACATCACCCTCATCAAGCTGGATCCCTACATCAACGTGGATCCGGGCACGATGAGCCCCTTCCAGCACGGCGAGGTGTTCGTCACCGAGGACGGTGGCGAGACCGACATGGACCTGGGCCACTACGAGCGGTTCACCCACGCCCGGATGAGCCGCCTCAACAACTTCACCTCCGGCCGCATCTACAACGCGGTCATCACCAAGGAACGCCGGGGGGAGTACCTGGGCAAGACCGTCCAGGTGATTCCGCACATCACGGATGAGATCAAGGCCAGCATCCGCCAGGCCGCCCAGGACGTGGACGTCGTCATCGTGGAGGTCGGCGGCACGGTGGGTGACATCGAGTCCCTGCCCTTCCTCGAGGCCATCCGCCAGATGCGCTACGACGTGGGCAGCCAGAACGCCGTCTACATCCACCTGACGCTGCTGCCGTACATCGGCGCCGCCGGCGAGGTGAAGACCAAGCCCACGCAGCACTCGGTGATGAAGCTGCGCGAGATCGGCATCCAGCCGGACTTCCTCCTGTGCCGCACGGACCGGGAGATCTCGCGCGAGCTGAAGGACAAGATCGCCATGTTCTGCAACGTGGACAACGGCAACGTGTTCACGTCCCCGGACGTGCGCAGCATCTACGAGCTGCCCCTGGAGCTGCACCGCCAGGGCCTGGATGAGCGGCTGGCGGAGGTGCTCAACATCTGGAGCCGCGCCCCCCACCTGGAGAAGTGGGAGACCATCGTCCGGAAGATCTACGAGCCCGCGCGCGGTGAGGTGACCGTCGCCATCGTGGGCAAGTACGTGAACCTCACGGAGAGCTACAAGAGCCTCAACGAGTCCCTGCTCCACGGCGGCATCGCCAACGACGTGCGCGTCAAGCTGCGCTTCGTGGACAGTCAGGACGTGGAGGCGCAGGGCCCGGAGAAGACGCTCGCGGGCGTGGACGCGGTGCTCGTGCCCGGCGGCTTCGGCGTGCGCGGCACGGAAGGGAAGATCGCCGCGGTCCGCTACGCGCGTGAGAACAAGCTCCCCTTCTTCGGCATCTGCCTGGGCCTCCAGATGGCCGTGGTGGAGTTCAGCCGCACCGTGCTGGGCCTCAAGGGCGCCAACAGCCTGGAGTTCGACGAGCACACCGCGCACCCCGTGGTGACGCTCATGGAGAGCCAGGTGAAGGTGCAGGACAAGGGCGGCACCATGCGCCTGGGCAGCTACGCGTGCGCGCTCAAGCCCGGCAGCGTCGCGCACAAGCTCTACGGCCAGGAGTCCATCCAGGAGCGCCACCGCCACCGCTACGAGGTCAACAACGCCTACCGCGGCCGGCTCCAGGAGGCCGGGCTCGTCATCTCCGGCCACAACCCGGAGCTGAACCTGGTGGAGATGATTGAACTCGCGGACCACCCGTACTTCGTGGGCTGCCAGTTCCACCCCGAGTTCAAGAGCAAGCCCTTCGCCCCCCACCCCCTGTTCTCCGGCTTCATCGGCGCGGCGCTCGCCCAGCGGGACGCCACCCGGACGCAGGCCCCCGCCGCCGCCCCGGTGCGCTCATGAGCAACACCCCCTCCATCGAGCTGTGCGGCCACAAGGTCGGCCCCGGCCAGCGCCTCTTCGTCATCGCCGGCCCGGACAGCATCGAGTCCGAGGAGATGGCCCTGCGCCACGCCCACCTGCTCAAGGGCATCACCCAGCGGCTGGGCGTCCCGTATGCCTTCAAATGTTCCTATGACAAGGCCAACCGGACCAGCGGCAAGTCCTTCCGCGGGCCGGGTTTGAAGGAAGGTCTGAGAATCCTGGACCGCATCCGGCGGGAGGTGGGGGTGCCCGTTCTCACGGACGTCCATGAAACCAGCCACGTCGCGCCTGCCGCTGAAGTCGTGGATATCATCCAGATACCGGCGTTCCTCTGCCGGCAGACGGACCTGGTGGAGGCGGTGGCCCGCTCGGGCAAGGGGGTGAACTTGAAGAAGGGACAGTTCGTGGCCCCCAAGGACATCGTCCACTCCGCGCGCAAGGCCGTGGAGGCGGGCAACCCCAACGTGCTCGTCACCGAGCGCGGCTCCTCCTTCGGCTACAACAACCTCGTCGTGGACATGCGCGGCTTCGCCCAGATGCGCGAGGCCGGCCTCGTGGTCTGCATGGACGCGACCCACGCGGTCCAGCTCCCCAGCTCCAGCGACGGAAAGACAGGCGGCGACCGCAAGTTCGTCTCACTGCTCGCCCGCAGCGCCGCCGCCGCCGGGATTGACGCTTTATTCACAGAAGTCCACGAAGACCCCGACCGTGCCCTGTGTGACGGTCCGTGCTCGCTCAATCCACAGATGTTCGAGGACGTGGTACGAGATGTGCTCAGCATCCGCCGCGCGCTGGGTCACGAAGCCAGTTGATGGACGCGAAAGGTGAGGAGGCCATGCCGACGGAAGCGCCTTCCAAACCGGGCAAGGAAGAGCTGACGTCCCGCGCGTCGCGCGTGCGGTTGCTCGTGTTCGACGTGGATGGCGTCCTCACCGACGGCGCGCTGTACTACGGCGACGACGGCGAGGTGATGAAGCGCTTCAACGTGAAGGACGGCCATGCGCTCGTCATGGCCCGGCTGGTGGGCCTGCCCGCCGCCATCCTCACCGCGCGCTCGTCCCGCATCGTCGAGGCGCGAGGCCGGGAACTCGGCCTCGCCGCCATCTTCCAGGGCCGCAAGCAGAAGGGTCCCGCCCTTCTTGAATTGCTCGCCCAACTCCAAATCCCCGCGAATCAGTGCGCGTACATGGGAGACGACCTCAACGACCTGGACCCCATGTCGCTTGCGGGGCTTTCCGCCTGTCCGGCGGATGCCGTTCCAGAGGTGCGCCAGGAAGCGGACTTCGTTACGACGAACGTGGGCGGTCACGGAGCCGCCCGCGAGCTTGTGGAGCTGTGCCTCCGTGCCAGTGGCCGTTGGGAAGACGCCGTGGGTCTGATGAGAAGCACAGATAAACGCAGCACGTCGTAGGGTGGGTTGATCAAACCCCGCATTCAAGGTAGGTGTTTATTTCCATGGCTAGTGGAACGATGCAGTCCGAGGGGAGTACGGCGATGACGGACCAGCTCTACACGACGCACGACATCAGTCGGTTGCTTCAGGTGGACCCGTCGACGGTGAGCAAGTGGATTGACCGCGGCATCCTGATGGCCTTCCGGACCCCGGGCGGCCACCGCCGGGTGCGTTCGACGGACCTGCGCACCTTCCTGGTCACCCACCAGATGCCCGTGCCCGAGGAGCTGGGCAGCAGCACGGTGCGCCTGCTGGTCGTGGACGACGAGCGCCCGGTGCTGGACGCCATCAAGCGCGCGTTCAAGCCGCACGCGAACCAGGTGGAGCTCCAGACCACCACGAGCGGCGTGGAGGCCCTGCTGCTGGTGTCCGAGCAGAAGCCGCACGGGATGATCATCGACCTCAACATGCCGGACATCGACGGCATCGAGGTCTGCAAGCGCATCCGCGCGCGCAAGCAGATGGAGGGCGTGCGCCTCATCACCATGACGAGCAATCACACGCCTGACGTGGTGGAGCAGTCCAAGCAGGCCGGCGCGGTGGCGTGCCTGGCCAAGCCGCTGGACGTCACGCAGGTGATGGAGCTGTTCCGGGTGCCGCTGGCGCTCAACACCAGCGCTGCTCGCAAGTGATGGGACGGGGGCTTCCGCCGGCCACCGCGGAAGCCCTCGGGTCGCAAGGATGCTTGCGGGAGTCGCCGCGCCTCGTCGCAGCGAGGGCAGCGGCCTCCCTGATGGGGTGTTGATGCACGGGCATCAACCCTGGACCTTCACCTCGACGACGCGGGGCTTGGTCTCCTCGCGGCGCGGCAGGGTGAGGGTGAGCACGCCATTGTCGTAGCGGGCCTCCACGCGGGTCGCGTCCACCGTCTCCGGCAGGCGGAACTGGCGCGCGTACACGCCCGAGGCGCGCTCCTGGCGCCGCAGGGTGCTGCCCTCCGGCACGGTCTCGGCCTTGCGCTCGGAGCGCACGGTCAGCACGCCGTCCTCCACCTTCACCTGGATGGCCTTGGCGTCATGGCCCGGCAGGTCCACGCGCAGCGTGATGCCGGACTCGGCCTCCAGGATGTCCGCCGCGGGCGTGACGGTGCGCTCGGCGTCGTTGCGGGCGCCCGGCGAGGCCAGCTCGCGGAAGAGGAAGTCGAAGTCGCGCAGCAGCGGGTGGGTGACGGCGGCGTTGTTGAAGGGATAGCGGACGTTCAGCATGGTCGTCTCCTGTTCGTGACGTCCCTGCGGACGCACGATGTGCGGGTTCACGGTCGTTGTTGAATCGGCGTCCGGGGCCCCGTTCTTCGGGGGTGCCCGGCAGCGCCTCACAAGACTCAAGAGAACCATGCTTCGGGACGTGTCAAGCAACGGCCCCCGCCGTCCCGGCGCCCCCGCGAAGGGCCTGCCCGCCTGCCCGCCTGCCCTCCTGCCGGGAGTCCGCGCTCAGTCGTCGTCGCGGCCGAGCGTGACGAAGGCGCTGTCCTCGTCGCGGGTGACGCGCACCTGCCAGGGGCGGCAGCAGACGGGGCAGTCCTCCACGTAGGACTCGGAGGACGCGCCCAGCGAGTCCACGTCGACTTCGACCTCTTCACCGCAGTACGGGCACATCTGGGTGGCGGCGTCCGCGAATGGCTGCATGGTCCAGCCTCCTTGCATGTTCGGTGACGTGGACTGAGCGTCCGCGCCATCAGACGCTAGAATCCCCATCCCATGGCTCCCCCTTCCCGGAATCGCATCGCGGACATCCTCGTCAAGGCGCGCGTCATCGACGAGTTGCAGCTACGCAGCGCGCTCGCCTCGCTGGACCAGTGGGGCGGACGCGTGTCGCGCGTCGTCGCGGACCTGGGCCTGGCCTCCGAGGAGACCATCACCCAGGCCATCTGCCAGGGCCTGGGAATGCCGCGCGTGCAGTTGGGCAACCTGACGAAGGACGCCGCGGCGCTCGCGCGCGTGGACGTGGGGCTCGCCGAGCAGAAGGGCATCTTCCCCGTGCAGCTCAAGGACAACGGGAAGACGCTGGTGCTGGCGATGTCCGACCCCACGGACCTGGCCACGCTGGACCAGGTCGCGGCGCGCAGCCGCGCCCGCGTGGTCCCCATGGTGGCGGGCGACCGTGAAATCGAGCACGCCATCCTGCGCCACTACCGCGGCCAGGAGCCGGTGGAGAAGAAGCGCTTCAAGCCCGACACGAACAAGTCGCGGGACCCGGGCGAGCTCCCGGAGGAGGAGGAGTTCAAGGTCGTGGACATGAGCGGCAAGACGGTCGTGAAGCGCATCAGCGACATCGTCGACCCGAACGCCGCGCCGCCGCCCCCCGCCGCCCCGGCCCCCGCCGCGCGAGCGGCCCCCGCGGCCGCCCCGGCGGGCTCCAGCGCCTCGGACATCCTGGATGAAATCCTCGCGGGCGGCGCGCCCACCTCCGAGTGGACGGAGGAGGACCTGGCCCGCCTGCAGACGGTGCAGCAGAACCAGGAGAAGAGCTCCAAGATTCTGCGCGCCCTGCTGGAGCTCGTCTTCGAGAAGGGCCAGGTGCAGCAGCGCGAGCTGGCCGCGCGCATGCGCCTCTGAAGCCCTACGCGCCCGCCTCCGAGCCCACCTCCGAGCCGACCTCGCGCAGCTCGCGCGCGGTGAGGCCCAGCAGCGTGAGGATGGTGTCCAGCCCGCCGGCGGAGATGGACGTGTCGGCGGCCTCGCGCAGCTTCGGCTTGGCGCGGAAGGCAATGCCCAGCCCCGCCTTCTCCAGCATCAGCAGGTCGTTGGCCCCGTCCCCCACGGCGATGACCTGCTCCAGCAGGATGCCCTCCTGCTTCGCCAGCGTCTCCAGGAGCTCCGCCTTGCGGCGCGCGTTGACGATGGTGCCCACGGTGCGGCCGGTGAGCCTCCCGTCCTGGACCTCCAGCGCGTTGGAGTACGCGAAGTCGATGCCCAGCCGCTTCTGCAGCGCCTCCGCCGCCACGGAGAAGCCCCCGCTGATGACGGCGGTGCGGTAGCCCAGGCGCCGCAGCACGCGGATGAGCGTCTCCGCGCCCTCGGTGAGCGGCAGGTTCGCGGCCAGCTCGTGCAGCACGCGCGCGTCCAGCCCGGCGAGCAGCGCCACGCGCTGGCGCAGGGACTCGTCGTAGTCCATCTCCCCGTGCATCGCGCGCTCGGTGATGGCGGCCACCTTCGCGTGGACGCCGTACGCGCGCGCCAGCTCGTCGATGACCTCGATGCGGATGAGCGTGGAGTCCATGTCCATCACCACCATCCGCTTGCCGCGCCGGTAGAGGCTCTCGCGCTGGAGGGCGACATCGAACGTGGGGCTCGCCATGGACAGCGCCAGCAGCGCGCCCTTGAGCGCCGCCGTGTCCGCGTCCGGCGGCAGCGTGACGTGCAGCTCCACCGCCGCGAGCGGCGTCTCGCTCAGCCGGGTGATGCGCTCCACGCGCGCGTTCCCCGCAGCCAGTTGCCGCGTCAGCGCGTGCACGTCCCGCACGCCCAGCGCCTTGCCCACGGCGGTGACGACGTAGCGCAGCGGCTCCGGCCCCGGCGCGGGAGACGTGAAGGCCGGAGGCACCGCGCGCACGTCCACCGTGACGCCCAGCTCCCGGGCCAGCGCGGGGAGCGCCTGGAGGGACTCGCCGCCGGGCAGCCGCACCCAGAGGGCCAGGGTGAGCAGGCCCTGCACCACCACCTGCTCCACGTCGAGCAGCTCCGCGCCCGCTTGCGCGAGCAGGCCGGTGAGGCGGGCGGTGGTGTCGGGGCCGTCCCTGCCGGTGACGGTGAGGAGGACGCTGTCAGAGGGGCGCGTGAGCATGGGCGCGCCGCAGTCTGACAGGTCTCCACGAGGACGGGCGAGCCTCGCTTGGGAGGCCCGCCTGCCCGCCAGGCAGCGGCTACTCCTGCGGATCCGACGACAGGATGAGCGCGCCGCGGTCCAGGTACTCGCGCTCCGGGAACGCCTTGTAGAAGTCCGCCAGCATCGCGTCCACGTCCGGGTAGCGCTGCTCGCGCCGGTCCTGCGTGGCCTTGTCGAAGAGCTGATCCAACCCGCTGGGCGCCTCCGGGTTCACCTCCGACGGCAGCGGCGAGCGGCGGCCCGGAATCTGACCGGTGAACATCTCGTAGAGCAGGATGCCCAGGGCGTACACGTCCGCGGCGGGGCCCGCCTCCTGGACGCCCTTGTTCATCAGCTCCGGCGCCATGTAGACCATGCCGCCCGTGCCCACGAACACCTGGGGCATGCCCTTCGTCGCGTCCACCTCCACCACGCGGCTCATGCCGAAGTCCGACAGCTTCGCGTTGCCGTACGCGTCGAAGAGGATGTTCTCCGGCTTGATGTTGTGGTGGGTGAGCCCCGCGGCGTGCGCGGCCCTCAGGCCGTACGCAAGCTGCAGGAAGGTGCGCAGCGCGTGCGGCACGTCAATGCCCTTGCCGCCGGACGCCTCCAGCCGCTCCTTCAGGCTGCCGCGCATCAGCTCCACCACGAAGTAGGGCCGCGCCGAGTCCACGTTCTGGTCGAGGATCTGCACCACGCCCGGGTGGCGCACCTGCGCCTGCGCGCACAGCTCCTTCTTCAGGCGCTTGAGGACCTCACCGCGCTGCAGGAAGGAGAAGTAGCCGAAGATGTCCTTCAGCTCCTTGATGCAGATGTCCAGCCCCAGGGCGTTGTAGCGGCCCTTGAAGACGGTCCCCAGCGGCCCCGTGCCAATGGGGTCGAACTTCTGGTAGCGCAGGTCCAGGTCGCTGGTTCCCTTCGCGGCGGCGGCAGCGGCGGCAGCCTGGGGAACCGGGGCTGCGGGAGCGGGGGTCGAGGCGGGAGGGGGCATCGGAGCGGGCGCGGCGGCGAGCGGAGGGGTGATGATGAGCGGCTGGGACGCGCTGGGGACAGGCGCGGTCACCACGACGGGCTGGGGCGCGGGCGCCGGCGGCAGCCCGATGAAGGTCTCCCGGCGTCCTTCCGCCGGGCCGTCCTGACGGAACGCCGGCTGCGGCTGCGGCGTCGCGATGGGCGGCGGCGCGGCGGGCTGCATCTGGGTCGCGACCTGCCCCAGATCCAGCGCCGGCATGGCCACGCGGTGCGTGCGCGACGGCGGCACCGGCGGCGGCCCGCCCTGGGACTGGGCGGCGGCCCCGGCCGCGGAGGAGGCATCCACCTCCGCCTCGTCCAGGAGCAGCTCCGGCGGCGGCGGCGGGACGCTCATCGGTTCGTCCTCGTCCAGCGGGCGGCCGATGTGCGTGGCGTCCTCCGCCGGCAGGAGCTGATCCGCGAAGAAGTCGTCGACCTCCGACGCGAACCGCTCCTGCAGGTCCCCCTCCACCACCCGCTCACCCGTTTCGGTGAGCTTCAACTGGGCCTCGCGGTCCATGGCGATGTAGTGGAACTTGCGCAGGAAGAAGAAGTAGCTGTCGAACTCCAGCGAGACGGACGGCTCGAGGGCGGCCTTCACGTCGGCCAGCTTGTTCGAGCGTCCCAGGCGGCCGTTCTCCCGCAGATTCTGCAGGATGAGCAGCGCCTCGCCACTGACGGTGTCACGATGGATGGCGGGCTTCGTCATGGGTGCGCGGACTCTACGCGGCACCCGCCCGGCGCTTCAACGTCTGGCGCTTCTTAAGAAGCGGCCGGCCCTACCGGATGCGCAGGAGCTGCTTCACCGTCTCCAGCACTTCCACGAACCGCACGGGCTTGCGCAGGTAGATGTCCACCCCGAGCTGCATCGCCCGCTCCTGGGCCTCCTTGCCACCCGCGGAGATCGCGATGACCGGGATGCCCTTGAGCTCCTCCTCCTCCCGGATGCGCTCCACCAGGGCGAAGCCGTCCATCACCGGCATGTAGAGGTCCAGCATCACCAGGCTGAAGCGGTCCTCGCGCAGCCGCAGCAGGGCGTGGTGCCCGTCCGGGGCGAAGTGGACCTCCAGCGGGACCTTCCCGTGCAGGTCATTGCTCGCGAGCTTCTTCAGCACGTAGCTGTACATCTCGATGATGTGCGGGTTGTCCTCGACGATGAGCACACGGTACCCGTCCTGCTCGGAGGGGGTCGTCGCGCTGTCGTTGGGTCCCGCCGCACTCAAGATGTCACCCAGTCGCCGCCGGTCCTGCTCGCTCTCCACACGGATGCCCACGCCGCCCGGCTGATCGGGCGCGGCGATGCGCACCCACGCCACCGTCCCCCCGACTTCTACCGGATCCAGCAGTCCCGGGAAAGAAAGAGCAAGCCGCAGCTCGTCCCCCACCGCGAAGAGCTGCTCGGTCTGCACGAAGAACCCTCCGGCGGAAAGGTTCTCCGTCACGTCCCGGAGCGGCCGGCCATGGGCGTAGTCCACCCGGAGGATGGTGGGGACACGAGGGTGCTGCCGCTGGTCCGCAGGGTCCAGGCTCATAACAAGGGGTTGAAATCGCTCGGTAATTTGCTGAGGGCGGCCCAGTCTACCGCCGAGGGTTTATGTTGACAACGAAGCCATTGCGGCAATACGTACGGCCCGCCATGGCGGAGCCCCTGTTCACTCCTGAAGAGCAGAAGAAGTTCGACGCGGGGATCGCGGAAATCCTCTCGCACTACCCCCCTGATCGCAAAAGCGCCGGCATGCTTCCCGCGCTGCGCCTGCTGCAGGACCTCAAGGGGTGGTTGCCTCCTGAAGGTCTGCGGCTGGTGGCGAAGAACCTGGAGGTCACGCCGGAGCGCGCCTACGAGGTCGCCAGCTTCTACGTGATGTACCACCTCAAGAAGCCGGGCAAGTACGTCATCGACGTCTGCACGAACCTCTCCTGCTCCCTCTGGGGCGCGGAGAAGATGCTCGCGTACCTGGAGCAGAAGCTGGGCCTGACCGCCGGGGAGACGAACGACAAGTTCACCCTGCGCGAGACGGAGTGCCTGGCCTCCTGCGGGACGGCGCCCTGCCTGCAGATCAACGAGGATCACCACGAGCGGCTGACCCAGGCGAAGCTGGACGCCATCCTGGCCAAGCTGTCGTGAGTCGCCCCTCCTCTCCTTCGCTTTCCTAGGACGTTCATCCATGGCCTCTACGGCAAAGGCGGTCGAACCCGTCATCTCGGCGGCCTGGGGCAAGCCCCAGTCCTGGACCCTCGACAGCTACCGCTCGCG
Source organism: Corallococcus sp. AS-1-12 (assembly GCF_020036995.1). Taxonomy (NCBI): domain Bacteria; kingdom Pseudomonadati; phylum Myxococcota; class Myxococcia; order Myxococcales; family Myxococcaceae; genus Corallococcus; species Corallococcus sp. AS-1-12. The sequence continues at coordinate 198,919 of NZ_JAIQDD010000007.1, forward strand.
CGGTGGCTATGACGGCCTCAAGCGCGCGCTCTCCATGGAGCCCGCCGCCATCATCGACGAGGTGAAGAAGTCCAACCTGCGCGGCCGTGGCGGCGCGGGCTTCCCCACGGGCATGAAGTGGAGCTTCGTCCCCAAGGACAGCCCCAAGCCCAAGTACCTGGCCGTCAACGGCGACGAGTCCGAGCCGGGCACCTTCAAGGACCGCTACATCCTGGAGAACGACCCGCACATGATGCTGGAGGGCATCGCCATCGCGTCGTACGCGCTGGGCGTGCACACCTGCTACGTGTACCTGCGCGGCGAGTTCAAGTTCCAGGCGGAGCGCACCCAGGCGGCCATCGACGAGGCCTACAAGGCCGGCATCTTCGGCAAGTCGCTGATGGGCAAGGAGGGCTTCGCGCTCGACTGCTTCCTGGTCCGCGGCGCGGGCGCGTACATCTGCGGTGAAGAGACGGCGCTGCTGGAGTCGCTGGAGGGCAAGAAGGGCTGGCCCCGCCTCAAGCCCCCGTTCCCCGCGGTGGTGGGCCTCTTCGGCTGCCCCACGGTGGTGAACAACGTGGAGACGCTCGCCAGCGTGCCGCCCATCCTCGCCAAGGGCGCGGACTGGTACGCGAAGCTGGGCACGGACAAGTCCGGCGGCACGCACCTGGTGTGCCTGTCCGGCTCCGTGAACCGCCCCGGCGTCTACGAGGTGGGGATGCACACCACCATCCTGGAGCTGATCCACGACGACAAGTACGGCCAGGGCATGCCCAAGGGCCGCAAGGTCAAGGCGGTCATCCCGGGCGGCTCCTCGGCGCCGGTGCTGGGCGCGGACGAGCTGGACGTGGCGCTGGAGTTCGAGGCGCTGAAGATGAAGCAGACCATGGCCGGCTCCGGCGGCGTCATCGTGATGGACGACGCCACCTGCATGGTGCGCAGCCTCTGGCGCGTGGCCCGCTTCTACGCGGAGGAGTCCTGCGGCCAGTGCACCCCGTGCCGCGAGGGCACGCCGTGGCAGACCCGCCTGCTGCGCAAGATCGAGGAAGGCCGCGCGGAGCTGAGCGACATCGACATGCTGTCGAACGTCGCCTCCTCCATCGCGCCCTACCCCCCCATCGGCCTGGGCAACACCATCTGCGCGCTGGGTGACGCGGCGGCGCTGCCCACGCACTCCTTCCTCATGCGGTTCCGGGACGAGTTCGAGGCTCACGTACGGGAGCACCGCTGCCCGTTCGGTGACCACCCCTGGGGTTCCTTCGGAGACTGGTCTTGAACATCGAATTGGTCCTCTTCGGCGTCTTCGCCGTCATGACGCTGCTGTCAGCGGGGCTGGTCATCACCGCGCGGAGCCCCATCAACTCCGCCATGGCCCTGGTGTCGACGTTCTTCTTCCTGGCCGGCATCTACGTGCTGCTCTGGGCGCACACGGTCGCCGCCGTGCAGGTGCTCGTGTACGCGGGCGCCATCATGGTGCTCTTCCTGTTCGTCATCATGCTGCTCAACCTGGGTGACGCGCCCCACCGCGGCAAGCCCTCGGCGACGCGGCTGCTGGGCGGCGCCTCCGCGCTGGGCCTGCTGGCCGTGCTGGGCGTGACGCTGGGCCGGGTGAACGCGCAGCCCGCGCAGTTGGACGCGAAGGCCCAGGCGGCGTTCGGCACCATGGCGTCCATCGGCGAGACCATCTTCACCACCTGGCTGTTGCCGTTCGAAGCGGTCAGCCTGCTCCTGCTGGTGGCCATGGTGGGCGCGGTGGTGGTGGCCAAGTCCCGCATCTGACCCTCGCGACCTTCCGGACAACCCAATGGTCCCCATCACCTACTACCTCCTGCTGGCCGCGGCCCTCTTCTGCATGGGCATGTTCGGCGTGCTGGTGCGCACCAACGCGCTGGTCGTCTTCATGTGCGTGGAGCTGATGCTCAACGCGGTCAACCTCACGTTCCTGGCCTTCGCGCGCATGCACGGTGAAGGCACCGGGCACGTGTCCGCCTTCTTCGTCATCGCCGTGGCGGCCGCGGAAGCGGCCATCGGTCTGGCCATCGTCATCGCGGTCTTCCGCAGTCGCGGGTCCGTGAACGTCGACGACATCCGGACGATGAAGCACTAACGCCCCGTCACCCCTGAGCACATCCATGGACGGATCCCTCGTCGAGTTCTTCAGAACCGCACCCATCCCCCCCGACGTGCTCAGCCCGTCGCTGGGGTTGATCATCCTGCTGCCGCTGCTGGGCGCGTTCGTGTGCGGCGTGTTCGGCAAGTGGCTGGGCCGCGCCAACGTGCACCTGGTGGCGTGCTCCGCCATCGCCGGCGCCTTCGTGCTGAGCCTGCTGGCCTTCTGGGCCACCAGCGACGCGGCCGGCGGGCGCGTGGTGAGCATGGCCAACCCGTTCGGCCTGGAGCGGGACACCATCCGCTACGCCATCGCGCACGACTACGGGACGTGGTTCGCCGCCGGTGACTTCCGGGTGAACTTCGGCCTGCTGGTGGACCACCTGTCGGGCATCCTGCTGCTCATCATCACGGGCGTGGGCTTCCTCATCCACCTGTACTCCACCAGCTACATGGAGCACGACGATGGGTACTGGCGCTTCTTCGCGTACCTGAACCTCTTCGTCGCCGCGATGCTCACGCTGGTGATGGCCGACAACCTGGTCCTGCTCTTCGTGGGCTGGGAGGGCGTCGGCATGGCCAGCTACCTGCTCATCGGCTTCTGGTACACGGACAGCGCGAAGGCGTGGGCGGGCCGCAAGGCGTTCGTCACCAACCGCATCGGTGACTTCGCGTTCCTCATCGCCACGTTCCTGCTCATCCTCACGGTGGGCGCCTTCAACCGCCAGGCGGACCCGCGGGACTACAACGCGGCGTCCACGTCGCGCGCCCGCTACGAGCAGGGCATCTCCCAGAAGGGCCCCGTCACCTTCAAGGGCCTGGAGAAGATGGCCCTGGCCCTGCCGGAGGGCACGGGCGGCGCGGTGTCCCTGGCCACGCCCATCGAGTCCGGGCCGCTGGCGGGCTACACCTTCGGCGGCGTGATGACCGCCGCGCTGCTGCTCTTCCTCCTGGGCGCCGCAGGCAAGAGCGCCCAGTTGCCGCTCTACGTCTGGCTGCCGGACGCGATGGCCGGCCCGACGCCGGTCTCCGCGCTCATCCACGCCGCCACGATGGTGACCGCGGGCGTGTACCTGTTCTGCCGCATGAGCGCGCTGCTCGTGCTGTCCCCCACCGCCATGGCGACCATCGCCATCGTGGGCGCGCTCACGTCGCTGCTGGCGGCGCTCATCGCGTTCGCGCAGGACGACATCAAGAAGGTGCTCGCCTACTCCACGGTGTCCCAGTTGGGCATCATGTTCATGGGCGTGGGCATGGGCGTCTTCTGGGCCGCCGCCATGCACCTGATGACGCACGCGTTCTTCAAGGCCTGCCTCTTCCTGGGCGCCGGCAGCGTGATGCACGGCAACGGGGACGAGACGGACATCAAGAAGCTGGGCGGCCTGTGGAAGGAGATGAAGTGGACGCACGCCACGTTCCTCATCTCCACGCTGGCCATCACGGGCATCTTCCCCATCATGTCCGGCTTCTTCTCCAAGGACGCCATCTTCCACGGCGTGCACCACAACCACCTGCACGGCCTGGAGTGGGTGTCCGGCTTCGTCTACGTGCTGGGCCTGCTCATCACCGCGTCCACGGCGTTCTACATGTCGCGCGTCTACCTGCTCACCTTCACGGGCAAGCGGTCCCCGGAGGCGAAGCTGGCGCACGCCCATGAGAGCGCGTGGCACATGACGCTGCCGCTGGTCATCCTGGCCTTCTTGGCCTTCATCACGTTCGTCTACGCCCTGCCCCTGATGCCCCGCACGGGCGGCGGGACGCAGCCGGTGTTCGAGAACTTCCTGTCCCCCGTGCTGCGCCCGGCGGAGACGGTGGCCCGCGTGGCCAAGACGGTGCAGTTGGACACCAGCTCGCCCACCGTCGGGGACTACGCCTTCGCGTGGATGTGGGCGCTCGCGGGCGGCGCGGCCGCGGCGTTCGCCTACCTGAAGTTCTTCCCCTCGCGGGCGGGCCAGCCCGTGCCGGCCTTCGCGCGCGCGGTGCGCCGCACGGCGCAGAACAAGTTCTACGTGGATGAGCTCTACGAGTTCATCATCATCCGGCCGGTGAAGTTCGTGGCCTTCATCCTCTTCCGCGTGGTGGACGCGCTCGTCATCGACACGGTGCTGGTGCGCGGCACCGCGTACGTCACGGAGAAGGTGGGCCTCGGGCTGCGCCGGCTCCAGACGGGTGACGCGCAGGCCTACGCCGCCATCATGGCGCTCGCCATCCTGGGCGGCGCGGTCTACGCCCTCGTGCAGGTGCTTTCATGAGCTTCTTCGACACCCACCTGTTGAACGTCGTCATCTACCTGCCGCTCGTGTTCGCGGCGCTGGTGCTCGCGCTGCCCGCCAGTGAGCACGGGCAGGTCCGCACCATCACCTTCGTGGGCATGCTGCTGGACCTGGTGTTCGGCGTCTGGGCGTACTTCCGCTTCGACCCGTCCGGCGCCGAGTTCCAGATGGAGTACCGCGTCCCGTGGTTCCAGCAGTTCGGGATGAGCTACCACCTGGGCGTGGACGGCCTGGCCGTGAGCCTGCTGCTCCTGACGGTGTTCCTGGGCCCGCTGGTGGTGCTCGCCTCCACCACGTACATCCAGCACCGCATCAAGGAGTTCCACCTGGCGCTGCTGGTGCTCCAGACGACGATGCTGGGCGCGCTGGCGTCCATGGACGTCCTGCTCTTCTACATCTTCTTCGAGGCCATGCTCATCCCCATGTACCTGATGGTGGGTGTGTGGGGCGCCGAGGACCGCCGCATGGCGGCGGTGAAGTTCTTCCTCTACACGCTGGTCGGCTCGCTGCTGATGCTGGTGGCCATCGTGGCCGTGTACTTCATCAGCGGTGGCCCGGGCGTGCGCTCGTTCGACTACGGCACGCTCTACAACAACCTGCTCGCCGCCAATCAGCAGCTCGCCGCGTGCAGCAACGGGCCGGAGGGCGCGTGCGCGGGCCTGACGGGCCTGGCCGCCACGCTGCACACCTACGGGCCGTGGATGTTCGCCGCGTTCGCGCTGGCGTTCGCCATCAAGGTCCCCATGTGGCCGGTGCACACCTGGTTGCCGGACGCGCACGTGCAGGCGCCGGTGGCGGGCTCCATGATTCTTGCCGGCGTGATGCTGAAGATGGGCACCTACGGCTTCTGGCGCTTCGCCATTCCGCTCTTCCCGGTGGCGGCGCACGCGGCCCGGCCGTTCCTCGCGGTGCTGGCGGTGATTGGCATCGTGTACGGCGCGCTGATGTGCCTGGCGCAGCGGGACATCAAGAAGCTCATCGCGTACTCGTCCGTCAGCCACCTGGGCTACTGCATGCTGGGCCTGCTCGCCGTCACCGGTGAGGGCGCCACGGGCAGCGCGTACCAGATGCTCAACCACGGCATCTCCACGGGCGCGCTGTTCCTCCTGTTCGGCTTCCTCTACGAGCGCCGCCACACGCGCCTGATGTCGGACTACGGCGGCATCGCCAAGGTGATGCCGGTGTTCACCGCGGCGTTCGTCATCATCACCTTCTCGTCGGTGGCGGTGCCGGGCACCAACGGCTTCATCGGCGAGTTCCTGGTGCTGATGGGCACGTTCAAGAGCACCCTGCCCCTGGGCTTCGGCGCGTTCGCCACGCTGGGCGTCATCCTGGGCGCGGCGTACATGCTGTGGATGGTGCAGAAGGTGTTCTTCGGCAGCATCACGCACCGGGAGAACCAGCACCTGCGCGACATGAACGTGCGCGAGATGCTCACCACGGCCCCCTTCATCGTGCTGGTGGCGGTGATGGGCCTGATGCCGCAGCCCTTCCTGGACCGCATCGCTCCGTCCACGGACCGCTACGTGGCGCGCGCCAGCGTGGGCGCTCCGGGCGCCACCCAGGCGAAGGACGACCAACTGCGCGTGGAGGTGATGTCGCTGCCCTCCACCGCCGCCGCGGCCCGCCCCTCCGTTCCCGCCGCGCCGCTCGCCGTCCGCGAGTAGGCCCCGAAAGACTCCATGAACCTGCCAAATCTCACCCTGGCGGATTTCCTCCCCATGCTGCCCGCCATCATCATGGTGGTGGCGGCCTCCGTCCTGCTGTTGTCGGAGGTGTTCCTCTCCGCGACGGCGTCCCGCGGCTACCAGGCGGTGCTCACCGTCGTGGCGGCGGTGGCCAGCGGCGCCGTGGCCGTGGGCCTGATGTTCGAGCCGCCGCAGGAGGTGTTCCTCGGCTTCGGCGTGCTGGACCCCTTCTCCAGCTTCCTCACCCTGGTGGTGAGCGTGGGCCTGGGGCTGGCGGCGCTGAGCGCGGTGGGCTTCCTGCGCAAGCGCGGAGCGGAGCGCGGTGAGTTCTACGCGCTGATGCTCTTCGCCTCCGCGGGCATGAGCCTGCTGGCGATGTCGTCCGAGTTCATCACCATCTTCGTCAACATCGAGGTCCTCTCCATCGCGACGTACGCGCTGACGGCGTACCTGCGCCGCGGCACGCGCCCCAGCGAGGCGGGCTTCAAGTACTTCATCCTGGGCGCCTTCTCCTCCGCCGTCCTGCTGTACGGCACGGCGCTGCTGTACGGCGCCACGGGCACCACGAAGCTCAACGACATCGCGGGGCCGCTGCAGCAGGCGCTGACCACGTCCCCGGCGCTCGTCTACGTGGGCGCGGTGCTCATCGCCGCGGGCTTCGCGTTCAAGGTGGCGGCCGTGCCGTTCCACATGTGGACGCCGGACGTGTACGAGGGCGCCCCCACCCCGGTGACGGCGCTGATGAGCGCGGGCGTGAAGGCGGCGGCGTTCGCGTCGCTGGTGCGCGTGTTCGTCACGGTGGGCAAGGGCATGGACCCCAAGCTGCCGCTGATGCTCTTCGCCACGCTGGCGCTGCTCACGATGGTCGCCGGCAACCTGATGGCCATTCCGCAGCGCAACGTGAAGCGCATGCTGGCGTACTCCTCCATCGCGCACGCGGGCTACCTGCTCCTGGGCGTGGCGGCGCTGTTCGTCGCGGCCCCGGGCGAGCACTTCCGCCTGCTGTCCGCGTCGTCGCTGTCCGGTGGCACGCCGCTGGACGTGGCGCGCTCGGACGCGCTGCGCGGCATCCTCTACTACCTGCTGGCGTACACCTTCAGCGCGGCGGGCGCCTTCGCCATGGTCTCCGCGCTGGAGCGCCGCGAGGATGAAGAGAAGGGGACCGCGTGGGACCTGGAGCGCTTCGCGGGCCTCGCGCAGCGCCGTCCGGGCTGGGCGTTCGCCATGGCGGCCTTCATGCTGTCCCTGGGCGGCATCCCCCCCACCGTGGGCTTCATGAGCAAGCTGCTCATCTTCCAGGCCGCCATCGACGTGGGCCTGGTGGGCCTCACCGTGGTGGCGGTGCTCAGCAGCGCGGCGGGCGCGTATTACTACCTGCGCGTCGTGGTCTACATGTTCATGCACCCCGTCCCCGAGGGCGCGCAGCCGCTGGAGCGCAACTGGGGCACGGAGGCCGCGCTCGTCATCGCCACCGTCGCCGTGGTGCTGCTGGGCATCCTCCCCGGCCACGTCACCGACTGGCTGGCCCAGGCCGGCACGCTGTTCGGCCAGTAGCCGCTTCGGCTCGCGGCACCCGACGCCCGCCTCGGCCCCCGGCCCTGGCGGGCGTTGTCGTTGCGGGCATGGCTCACGGCGTCATGGCCGCCGTGCATTGCAGAAGTGAAATGGATCCGCACCGCGTCATGCGGGCGGCGGCGACGCTGCGGACGGTGCGGGGAGCGCAAAAAGAAGGCGGCCCGGCACCCGTGAGGGTGTCGGGCCGCGGGTCTTCTCAAGGTAACGCACCGGAAGTGCTGAAAGGGTGGGGGGGAACCACTTTCAGCCTCGCTTCGATGCGTCCCGAGCTAGCCTTTAGCAGGCGCCATGCCAGTGCCCGTTTGGAACGAAACTCTAGAGTTCTCAGGCACTTGGACGACGGGGCAACATTTCCCGCCCATTGCAGCCCTGAAATCGCGTTTCAGGGATGAAAACAGTCAACGAATTCAGGAGGTTGGTTTTTTCATCCCTGAACGGGGGTGATTTCGGATCTGAACTCGCACCGGGAGGCGGGTGCGAGTTCGCTGGCAGGCTATTCGCGGGCGCCGGCGGGGGGCCGCAGGTTGAGCCGCTTCATCTTCCGCCACAGCGTGGTGGAGGAGACGCCCAGCTCGTCCGCGACGCGGGCCAGGTCCACGCCGTGGCGCTCCAGGGCCTGGACGATGGCGCGGCGCTCCGCGTCCTCCACCACCTCCGCCAGCGTGGGGCCCGCGGCCTCCGCGCCGCCGGGCCGCGCGAGGTCGGTGGGGGGCAGGCCCGTGGCCTCGGGCGGAGGCGCGGCGGCGGCGAGCACGCGGCCCTGGAGGCGCAGCGGGAAGTCCTCGGGGAGCAGCTCGTCCCCTTCCGCGAGCGCGGCGGCCTGCTCCACCAGGTTCTCCAGCTCGCGCACGTTGCCGGGGAAGCCGTACGTCATCAGGTGCTCCACGGCGGCGGCGGACAGGCGCCGGGGCCGGGGGCTGCGGGCGTTGGCGCGGTCCAGGAAGTGCTGCGCGAGCGCGGGCACGTCCTCCAGGCGCTCGCGCAGCGGGGGCACGCGCAGGAGCACCACGTTGAGGCGGTAGTAGAGGTCCTGGCGGAAGCGCTTCTCCTTCACCTCCAGCTCGATGTCGCGGTTGGTGGCCGCGGCGATCCGCACGTCCACGCGCAGCGCGGTGGACTCGCCCACGCGGCGCACCTCGCCGTCCTGGAGCGTGCGCAGGAGCTTGGACTGGAAGGTGGGGCTCGTCTCCGTCACCTCGTCGATGAAGAGGGTGCCGTTGTCCGCCTCCTCGAAGAGGCCGCGGCGCGTCTTCACCGCGCCGGTGAAGGCGCCCTTGGCGTGGCCGAAGAGCTCGCTCTCCAGCAGCGTCTCGCTGATGGCCGCGCAGTTGACGGGCACGAAGGGCTGCTTGCTGCGGCGGCTGTGCGCGTGGAGGGCGCGGGCCACCAGCTCCTTGCCCGTGCCGCTCTCGCCCTGGATGAGGACGGTGGCGTCGCTCTGGGCCACGCGCAGCAGGCGCGTGGTGAGCTCGCGCATGGCCTGGCTGCGGCCCACCAGCGCGGACAGGCCGTGGCGCTCGTTGAACTCCGTGGCCAGGTTGTCCACCGCCGCCTGGAGCCGGGAGCGCTCCAGGGCGCGCTCCACGCGGTAGCGCAGCTCGCCTTCCTTGAAGGGCTTGGTGACGTAGTCGTACGCCCCCAGGCGCATGGCCTCCACCGCGCTGTCGATGGAGCCGAAGGCCGTCATCATGATGACCTGGAGGCGCGGGGCCACCTCCAGCGCGCGCCGGAGCAGCGTGAGCCCATCCATGGGCTCCATCTTCAGGTCCGTGAGGAGCAGGTCCACGCGCTCCTGCGCGAGCTTGGCCAGGGCCTCCTCGCCGGTGGCGGCTTCGTTGACGGTGTAGCCCTCCGCGCGCAGGAGCAGGGCGGTGGTGGCGCGCATGTTGCGCTGGTCGTCCACCACGAGGATGCGGCCTCGGGGAACCGGAGTGGTCGCGTCGGTCATGAGAGGGACTGGGGCTGCGTGAGCGGCAGCCAGAAGGTGAAGGTGGTTCCGCGTCCGGCGGCGCTCTCCACGGCGATCTCCCCGCGGTGCTCCTCCAGGATGCGCTTCACCACCGCCAGCCCCAGGCCGGTGCCCTGGGCCTTGGTGGTGAAGAAGGGTTCGAAGACGCGGTGGAGCAGCTCCGCCGGGATGCCCGGGCCCTGGTCCATCACGTCGATGCGGAGCTGCTCCCGGCCCGCGTGCGTGTCCCGGCGCGCGCGCACCCGGACCTCGCCGCCCTGGGGCATGGACTGGATGGCGTTGACGGCCACGTTGAACAGGGCCTGGCGGATCTGCCGCCGGTCCATGGGCACCGCGGAGAGGCCGGGCTCCACCTCCACGGAGGTGGACACCGGGCGCTCCGTGGGGGCCTGCGCCCGCGCGGCTTCGAAGGCGTCCTGGAGCACGCGCAGCAGGTCCTCCGGCTGGAGCACCGGGTTGCGCGGCCGGGTGAAGTCCAAGAGGTCCGCCACCATGCGGTTGAGGCGGTCGCTCTCCTCCGCGACGATGTCCAGCAGCATGGCCGTGTCCCCCCCGGGGTTCATGATGCGCCGGAGCGTGGCCACCGCGTTGAAGATGACGCCCAGGGGGTTTCTCACCTCGTGGGCGACGATGGCGGACAGCTCGCCCAGCGCGGCGAAGCGCTCGCGCTTCACCATCTCCGCGCGGGTGGCGGCCAGCTCCGCGTAGCTGGCCCACAGCGATTCGTAGAGGCGCGCGTTGGCGATGGACAGCGCGAGCTGGCCGCAGGTGGCCTCCGCCAGCTCAATCAATTCCGGGCCGAAGGGGCGCGGGCCGCGCACGTCGTCCACCAGCACCACGCCGATGAGCTCCTCGCGCGAGGTCAGCGGCAGGCCCAGCAGGGCCTTCTCCCCCACCCGGTCGATGAGCACCGCGCTGACGGAGGCGCTCGCGGACGTCAGGTCCTCCACCGCGATGGGCTTGCGCTCCAGCGCCACGCGCGCGGCCAGGTCGCCGCTGTCGAGCGGCACCACCACCGTGCGGAACAGGTCGCGGTGGGTCGCGGACGCCGCCGCGCCGCGCAGCACCTTGGCCTGCTCGTCGTAGAGCAGGATGAAGCAGTTGGACACGTCCAGGAGGTGCACCAGGAAGTCGGACGCGACGTCCAGGATGCTCGCGGTCTCCAGCACGCCGGACGTGGTGCGCGCCAGGTCCAGCAGCAGGCGCGTCTCCGTGAGCTGGCGGGCGGACTCGGCGCGCAGGCGGCGCTGCTCCAGGAGCATCACCAGCAGCTCCGCGAGCGTGGCCAGCAGCCGCGCGTCGCGCTCGTCGAAGGGCCGCTCCCTCGCGCGCAGCGCCTGCACCACGCCCACGCTCTCACCGCCGCGGGTGAGCCGCGCCGCCGCCCCGCTGCCGAGGCGGCCCTGGGACAGCGCCTCCAGCGCGCGCCCCTGCGCCTCCGAGGACAGCACGCCTCTGTCCTCCCGCAGCGCCGCGGCCAGCAGCACGCCGGTGGCGCGCACGGCGTCCGCGTCACTCCCCTCCTCCAGCCCCACCTGGGCGGAGAGCCGGGGGGCCTGCCCCGGCCCGGGGACGACGTGCAGCGCCACCGCGCGGGCCTGGAGCAGCTCCGCCACGCGCGCGAGGAACGTCTCCGGCGGCGGGGGCACGGGCTGCGCCACGAAGCGCGCCATCTCCGCCACCGACTCCACCTCCCAGCGGCTGCGCGCGCCGTCCGCCTGGAGGTGCGCGTCCGCGAGCGCCGCGCCCACCACCTTCGCGAACAGCGTCAGCACCGAGCCGTGCCGGGGCGCCACCCACGGGCCCGCCACCCAGAGCACCTCCGACTGGGGCCCGCCCACCGGCAGGTACGCGTGCGTGGGCTGCGCCTGGTCCGCGCCGCCGAACACCGGCCGCCCGTCCGACAGCGCCTCCAGCGCCAGGTGCGCGTCCGCCGGCAGGGACACGCCGTCACGCACCACCCACCGCGTGCCGTCCCAGCGCAAGAGCCGCGCCCGGAAGCCGGCGGCCTCCAGGCCCGTCAGCGCCACGCGCCGCACGCCCTCCTCCGAGCGCGCGGACACCAGCCCCGCGGTCGTGTCCACCAGCCGCTCCGCCACCGCCAGCTCCCGGGGGCGCTCCGCCGTCACCATGCAACTGAGCAGCAGCGCGAAGCCCCCACCCTCCAGCCGCAGGGGGCTGGCCTGCGCGAAGACCTCGCCCGACACGCCGTGGACGCTGAGCACCTTGTAGAGTTGCGGACGTCCGTCCAGCGGCGCGCCGCTGGCCAGCCGCTGGAAGCGGTCCCCCATCCGGCTGCGGTCCTCCGGCTGGATGAAGTCCAGGATGGAGCGGCCCTCCACCTGCTCCACGGGCAGGCCCAGGAGCCGCGCGTAGGCGGCGTTGGCCACCCAGACGCGCCCCTCCCCCGCCAGCACCAGCATGGGCTGGGCGAAGGGCTCCACCAGGGCGCGCACCTCCTGCTCGTTGTAGGCCTTGGAACTCATCCGCGACGCAGCACCCGTTTGTCCCCCACCCGCAGCGTCACCTTCTCCCGGTCGAAGTACTCCGACAGCGGGATGGTGAACTTGCGGCTCTGGCCCACCAGCTCCTTGAAGGCCTGCGTGGAAATCTCCTTCTGCTCCTTCAGGTACGCCACCAGCCGGGCGCGCAGGTCCTCCAGAGCGCCCGCGTCGAAGCACAGCTCCTCGCTCACCCGCACGCCGGTGCCCGACGACACCAGCACCTTCAACAGCTCCTGCAGCTTCGCGGGCGCGAGCCCCAGCTTCTGGGACAGCTCCGTGACGGTGGGCGGCGCGAGCCCCGCCGCGGACAGCTCCGCGGACAGGCGCGTGCGCGCGGCCTCGTCGCCCAGCGTGAGCGTACGGCCCCGGCCCTTGAGGCGCACCAGGTCCTTCTCCGCCTCCACGCCGCCGGAGTCCACCAGCGCCTGCACCACGCGCTGGAACAGGCGGGCGTCCAGTTGGGCGGAGAGCCGCTGACGGAGCTCCTCGCGCGACAGGCCGTCCCGCATGGGCTCGCGCTCGTGGAACGCGGCCAGCAGCGCGAGCGAGCGCTGGCGCAGGCCCTCGAAGACGTCCTGCGCCACGTAGAGCCGCCGGTCGCGGTCCACCAGCAGCACCTGCCCCTTCGCGCCCAGCAGCTCCAGCGTGCGCGTGAGCACCTTGGGCGAAAGCCCCGAGCGGCCGAACAGCTCCGTCTGCGTGAGCCCCGCGTAGCCCGCCTGCCGGAGGAGCCACCCCACCTGCCCGGCCGCGTCCGCCTCCAAAAGCGGCCGCACCACGGACGACGCGCCCTTGCGCCGGCGCGGCGGCGTGATGGAGAGCACCCGCCCCCCGGCCACCGTGGCGCCCCGTCCCGGCAGCGCGCGCGAGCCGCGCAGGATGAAGCGCTGGCCCACGAGCGCGCCCACCGGCGACTCCAGCCGGAGCTGCGCGAGCCCCGTCTCCCCCGGCGCGAGCGAGTCCAGGTCCAGCAGCGCCACCGTGGCCTCCACCTGCGCGGTGCCCAGGTGCAGCAGCAGCTTGCGGCGCTTGGGCAGGGGCGCTTCCGCGGCGGGCAGCAGCGTCAGCTCCACGTCCAGCATGGACGTCTCCGGCAGCTCGCCCGCGCGCGTGAGCACCATGCCCCGGTGCACGTCCTCCGGCTGCACGTCCGCCACGTTCACCGCCGCGCGCTGCCCCGCCTCCACGCGCGCCACCGGCTGGCCGTGCACCTGCACGCCCCGGACGCGGAAGGGGCCCGGGCGCGCGCCGGCCACCGGGGGGAGCAGCGACACCGCGTCGTCCACCGCCAGCGCGCCGGACAACAGCGTGCCCGTCACCACCGTGCCGAAGCCCTTGATGGTGAAGGCCCGGTCCACCGGGAGGAACACGGGCCCCTCCGCGGGGCGCCGTGGCAGCGACGCGCCGGCGTGGGCGAGCGCCGCCTTCAGCTCCGGCAGGCCCTGCCCCGTGCGCGAGGACACCGGCACCACGGGCGCGGTCTCCAGGAAGGTGCCGGCGGTGAGCGCGGCGAGGTCCGCCTCCACCAGCGCGCGCCAGTCGTCGCCCAGGCCCTCCAGCAGGTCCGCCTTGGTGAGCGCGACGACGCCCGCCTTCACGCCGAGCAGCCGGCAGATGTCCAGGTGCTCGCGCGTCTGGGGCATGACGCCCTCGTCCGCCGCGACCACCAGCACGGCCAGGTCCACGCCGCCCGCGCCCGCGGCCATGGCCTTCACGAAGCGCTCGTGGCCGGGCACGTCCACCACGCCCGCCACCTGTCCGTCCGGCAGCGGCAGGTGCGCGAAGCCCAACTCCAGGGTGATGCCCCGCCGCTTCTCCTCCGGGAGCCGGTCGGTGTCGGTGCCCGTCAGCGCCTTCACGAGGGACGTCTTGCCGTGGTCGATGTGCCCCGCCGTCCCGATGATCATCGCCGCGTCAGCGCCCCGCCGCGGGACTCAGGCTCCGGCCTTGTCCGGGTCGTCGTCCGGGTGGGCGTCGCCCGTCACCGGCTGGTAGTCCCACGGGAAGACGAAGAGCGCGTCCGTGGACAGCCCCACGTGGTCCGGCGTGAAGCCCTCCGGCCGCGCGATGAGGCACGCGGTGCGGATCTCCTTCGCGCCCACCTTCTTCGCGAGCGCCGTGGCCAGCCCCAGCGTGTCCCCGCTGGAGGCGATGTCGTCCACGATGAGCACGCGGCAGCCCTTGAGCTCCGGGGACATCTCCTCGCTCACCTGCGGCTGGCCGCGCTCCGGGGTGCGCTCGGCCTTGTCGCGGCTGCGGCGGCTGATGCGCACGGGGTAGAACTTGCAGCCGAGCGCGCCCGCGAGCGCCCCGCCCACGTACACGCCGCCGTGGGCCACGCCCACCACCGCCTGTGGCTCCCAGGCCTGACGGATGGTGCGCGCCAACTGCTGCACCTTCCGGTCGAACTCCGCCCACGACAGCTCCACCACGCCGGTGGACTTGTGCCGGGACTGGTCGCGGCCGGTGGGTTGGCGCGGGGCCTCCACCTGGGGCGCCAGCACCATGTCATTGGGAATGGAGACGAGCTTCTCCGCCCCGTCCTTCTGGGCGGCGGAGGGCGCGGAAGACTTCGGGGAAGGGTTGCGCTGGTCCTGGGACTTCGGCGGCGCTGCCCGCTTGATGGCCACGGCGAAAGCTCCGGGTGAGGTGCCGCCCTGTCATATCCCGAGCACCGGGCCCCCGCCACAACCGCCGCGCCTGCCTCCCCGGATGGTGTGAAGCGCTGAATCATCCGCTGTAGAAGCGGATGTCTGTCTTCACGTCAGGCGCTGCCCTCGGTGAGCATCTGCTGGATCTCCGCGCCGGGGATGACATAGCGCGTCGTGCAGAACTGGCAGGTGGCCTCCGCCTGGCCTTCCTTCTCCAGCAGGTCCTTCAGCTCCTCGCGGCCCATGGCGAGCAGCGCGAGCTTCACGCGGTCGCGGCTGCACGAGCAGGTGAAGCGCAGGGGATAGCGGGACATGATCTCCAGGTCCGCCTCCGGCACGAGCGAGCGCAGGAGCACCGCCGCCCCGTCCCGGGCGTGGGCCTGCACGGCCGTCTGGAACTGCGCCTTGAGCCGGGTGCCCAGCGCCTTGAAGGCGTCCCGGTCCCCGTCCGGCAGGGGCTGCACGAGCAGGCCCACCACCGTGGCCAGCGGATCCTCCTGGCCGTCCACCAGGCCGGGCACCTGGGCCACCATCAGGTGCGAGGGCACCTGATCCGACTGGTGGAAGTAGCGCTCCAGGTCCGCCACCAGGTCGAAGTGCTCCAGCTCCACGGACGAGCGGTAGTACTCGCCGCCGCCCTGGTCGCGCAGCACGGACAGGAAGCCCTGGTTCCCCAGCACCGGGCGCCAGTGATAGCTCCCCTCCGTCCCCACGTACTCCACCAGGGTGTTCTTCACGTAGCCGCGCACGACGCCGTTCGCGTCGCCGTCCACGAAGAGGCCGCGCAGGGGGCCGTCACACTCCAGTTGCAGGTTGATGCGGGAGTCCGTGCCCTTGCGCAGCGACCCCATGAGGGCGGCGGCGGTGAGGCCCTGGGACAGGAGCGCGGCGGAGGCCGGCATGCTCTGGTGGGTGGCGCGGGCCTGGCGGGACAGGGCCCCGGTGGTGGCCAGCACCAGGCGCAGGTCCGTCGCCTTCAACAATCCACTGACAAGCTCATCAGTCATAGGGCTGGTTAGCGTGCCCCACCCGTTCGCGCCCGCCAACGGAAGAGGGGCTGGGACGGGACGCCCGCCTGGCGGCCAGCAGTCAGGGCGGGGAGCTGGCATCGCCAGGGCTTATGAGTCGGTGTTCCCCGGCTGGCACGGACCGGTGCGGAAGAAATCCAGCCCGCGTGACGGAACGGCTATAAACCGCCGGAAGGCCGTATCACCCAGGCCCTGACTTGGGCTCGCGGGGGTCCTCACCCCACCCGACCGCGCGCCCCGCTGGAGACTCGATGAGCACCCAAGCCACCGCCGAAGCCATCACCGACCGGACGCCCCTCTTGAAGTCGCGGCTGGGGTCGTTCCTCGCCGTGGTGCCCCTGAGCATCTGGGTCATCAACCATCTGTGGGACAACCTGTCCGCCTTCTACGGCGCGACGGCCTGGGAAAAGTCGGTGACGGAGTACGCGAACCCGTTCGCCCAGGCGTTCACGTTCATCATCGTCATGCTGCCGCTGCTCATCCACACGGCGTGGGGGCTGTTGCGCATCTTCACGATGAAGCCCAACAACCTCGCCTACAACAACTACGGCAACCTCAAGTACATCATCCAGCGCGTGGCCGGCCTGGGCGTGCTCGCGTTCCTGGGCGCGCACATCTGGCTGGCGTTCCTGCACCCGCGCCTGGTGGAGGGCCACGCGGAGCCCTTCATGGATATCGCGCGGGAGATGCACTACCACGGCCCCACGCTGATGGTTTACCTGCTGGGCACGCTGGGCACCTCGTACCACCTGGCCAACGGCCTTCAGACCTTCGGCATGGGCTGGGGCATCCTCGCGAGCGACCGCTCCATGCGCCGCTTCGAGCCCATCTCCATCCTCATCTTCCTCATCCTGCTGGCCATGTCCTGGGGCGCCATCTACGCCCTCTACACGGCGGGCGCGGCGTACGGCCCGGCGGGCATGGACGTCGGCTGAGGCAGGCCTGAAGCAGCGCCGGGGCCTTGAAGCCCCGGTGCGCTGGAGCCTGGAAACACGACCGGCCGCCCCTGACATCCAGGAGCGGCCGGTTCGCTTTTCAAGGGGGAAGGCCCCAGGCGTTAGAACGGGATGTCGTCGTCCGTGCCGCCGGGGTTGCCGCCCATGCCCCCACCGTCGTCCATGCCCATGGGAGGCGGCGGCTGGCCGTAGTCGTCACGACCCTGCCCGTAGCCGCCGTTGCCCTGCTGCTGCCGGCGCCCACCGCCATTGCCGCCGCTGTAGCCCTCACCGGCGTCACGGCCGCCGAGGAAGGTGACGGAGGTGGCGACGACCTCGGTGGTGTAGTTCTTCTTGTTCTCCTTATCCATCCACTCGCGCGTCTGCAGACGGCCTTCGACGAAGCACTGCCGTCCCTTCTTGAGGTACTCGCCGCACAGCTCCGCGAGCTTTCCCCAGACGACGATGCGGTGCCACTCGGTGCGCTCCTGCTTCTGGCCGTTCTTGTCGTTCCAGCTCTCGCTCGTCGCGATGCGGAAGTTCGCCACGGCCTGACCGCCCGGGGTGAAGCGCACTTCGGGGTCCGCCCCGAGGTTGCCGATGAGAATGACCTTGTTCACGCCTCCAGCCATGTTTCCTCCCGATACCTGACCCCTCTAGGGCCAGGAACAAACCTGCGAGGCCACACGCCCCGACAGGTCCTTCAGCCCATAGCATCCACCACTGACATTCCCCGGGCCACTAAACGGCCAGGGGCGCCCGGGACGCACGTCCGCCTGCTCCCCGGGCAGGAAGTCTCAAGGATTCCGGGGCGTTGACGGGGGCTGGGAGGGAGCGCCGCCCGGACGCCTGGGGTCCGGACGGCGAAGCGCGGCGGGAGGGGCCTACCCGCCCGGGCGGAGGACCCCGGAGGCAGGGACCACGTTGGGCGTGGCGGAAGCCGGGGCGACGACCTGGACGGGCTGGGCGCGCTGGGCGGTCCGGGCCTCGGCCGTCTGGGTGGTGAGGGTGGAGTCCAGCCCCTTGGCGAAGGCGACGAGCTGCGGGTCCGTCCCGCCGGAGCCCAGCTTGCGCAGGGACTTCCAGAACGGGTGGGTGGTGTCCCCGGCCTTCACCAGCCCCTGGGCCAAGAGCGGCACGGTCGCGTCGCGCTCCACGGCGCTGGCGGCGCGCAGGGCGGTGACGAGCTCCTCGGGGGCCGTGCGGGCCACCTCGCCCAGGCCGTCCGCCAGCTCGTCCTGCGCCTCCAGGTCACGGGCGGCGCCGGCCGCGCGGCACAGCTCCAGCACGCGGGCCAGGGCCTCCGTGTTTCCGCCGGAGGCCAGCTCCACCATGCTGCTCACGCCGGGCACGCCCACGGACAGGGCGCGGGCCACCTGGCGCAGGCGGCCGTAGACGTCGTCCGTGGCGGCGTAGCTGTCCAGCAGCGTGCGGGTGCCCAGGTAGTCGTGCGGGTTGGACTGGTAGAGGCTCTCCGCCAGCACGGCGCGCACGGCGGGGTCGCGCTCGCTGCGCCACGCGGTGCGCAGGAAGCCGATGTTGCGTTGATCGCGCTGCCTGCCCAGCTCCAGGTAGGTCTTCACGCGGTTGGCGATGTCCGGCAGGCCGCCCTGGGGCTTCTGGCCCTCGTTGAGGGAGGCCAGCGCGGTGCCCGGCCCCAGCGTGGAGCCGGTGGCGGCCACGGCGGCGCCCAGCGCGTCCATGCCCGCGACGACGGGGCCCGCGCGGCCCGCGTAGTCGTTGACCATGATGGAGAAGGAGAACTTCTCCCCGCCCGCGGACTGCACGTAGCCGCTGAGCGCGGAGACGCCCTCCAGGGTGCCCGTCTTGGCGCGCAGCCGGCCCACGGCGTCCGTGCCGTCGAAGCGGTACTTGAGCGTGCCGTCCTTGCCGGCGATGCCCAGCGAGGACAGGTACTCCGGAGCCAGCGGGAAGCGCTCGTACATGTGGCGCAGCAGCCGGTCCACCTGCGCGGTGGAGAAGCGGTTGGCGTCGTTGAGCCCGCTGCCGTTCTTCATCACGTAGGTGCCGCGCGGGATGCCCACGTCGCGGTCCAGGAACTCCTCCACCACGTCCACGCCCTTGGTGAACGAGCCCGGCTGTCCGCGCAGCTCCGCGCCCATCGTCTTGAGGAGCGTCTCCGCGACGAAGTTGCTGGACAGCTTGTTGAGGCGCTTGAGGACGATGTCGAACGTGTCCGACTGGGCCACGTGCACGACCTTCGCGCGCGAAGGCGCCAGGCCTGGCTTCACCTTGCCCTTCACCTTCACGCCGCGCGAGGCGAGCAACTGCTTCAGCGTGTAGCCGAAGTACATGGGCGGGTTGTCGATCTTCTTCCAGACGCTGACGGCGCCGCGCTCGTCGGGGACCTGGCCCTTCACGACGATCTTCTGCTTGTCACCGAACGCGCCCGACTTCACGGACAGGCGCCGGGCGCGGCCGGGGCCGCTGGTGACGGAGCTGTCCACGACGAAGAAGTCGCTGGGCGGCTCCATGTCCACCACGGCCTTGCCGCCGGGAGCGGAGCGCACGTAGACGGCGACCGCGTTCCAGTTGAGGCTCAGCGCGCCGGTGGGCGCCATGTACGCGCGGTCGGAGTCCTCCTGGTCGTAGCCGGGCGGGGTGCGCTCGGCGTCGAACCAGGAGTCGTCCACGACGATGTCCTGCACCTCCTTGAGGCCCGCGTGGAGCAGCTCGGAGGTCATGCCGTAGAGGCGCTCGGTGGTGATGGTGGGGTCACCCTTGCCGCGCACGTAGAGCGTCTTGACCTTGCCGTCGGCGGGCAGCTCCTGCTCGACGAGGAACTCCGTCTCGTAGCGGAACTCCGGCCCCAGGGCGACGAGCGCCGCGGAGGACGTGACGAGCTTCACGTTGGAGGCGGGGTTGAGCAGCTCGTCCGCGTTGTGGCTGAACACCACGGTGCCGTCGTCCAGGCTCTGCATGTGCACGCCGACGCGGCTGCTCTTGAGCGCGGTGCGCTGCATCACCTGGACGAGCGCGTTCTTCAGCGCCTCGCGCTCAGCCTTTTTCTCGGCGGACGGCGACGCGGCCAGGGTGGCGGAAGGCAGCCACAAGGCAATGGCGGTCGCTGCCCAGAAGGGTCTGGTTCGAAAAACCTGCACGCACGCTCCGGGGAAGTCGCGTTCCATTATGAAGAAGGGACGAAAGGGGCGGCAAGGGCGGGGGGAGGCTCCACGTCCACCGTTACCCTGCACGCCTGCCTGCTTCCTGGAAACAGGAAGAAGGCTGTCGCAGCATGGACGCCCCGCCTGACATCCACCTCGTGACAGACGCCATGCCTCCCCTGCCCTCCCGCGCCGCCCGGGTGTCCTTCATCGCGCTGGCGCTGGTGCTTGACTCCGGCTGCCGCGACCCGGCGCCTCCGGCGGGCATCACGGTGTTGTTGGAGGCCCCACCGGACAGCCTGGACGATCGCTTCGCCCTCACGGCCCATGGACAGCGGCTGGCGCAGCTCGTCAGCCCGGGGCTGCTCACCTTCGACGACTCGAGCCGGCCCGTGCCCCAACTGGCGGAGTCCTTCCGGGAGGTCTCGCCCACGGTGGTGGAGTTCGTCCTGCGTCCGGGCCTGACCTTCCACGACGGGAGCGCCCTCACCTCGGAGGACGTGAAGGCCACCTTCGACGCCCTGATGAATCCGGCGCTGCGCAGCCCCAAGCGCGAGCGGTACGAGCCGGTGGAGCGGGTGGAGGTGGTGGACGCCCGCACGGTGCGCTTCCACCTGAAGCGGCCCTATGCGCCGCTGCTCGCGGAGCTGTCCGCGGCCATCCTGCCCGCGGAGCGCGTGGGGCCCGGAGGCGTGGAGGCGCAGGGGGCGCACCCGGTGGGCGCGGGCCCGTTCCGGTTCGAGTCGTGGCCGGACGAGGAGCACCTGACGCTGGTCCCCTTCGAGGGCTGGCATGCGGGCAGGCCCGCCGTGTCGAGGCTGACGTTCCGGGTGGTGCGGGACGAGACGACGCGGGTGCTGGAGCTGCTCAAGGGCCGCGCGGACCTGGTGGTGAACAACGTGTCCCCGGCGGTGCTGCCCGCGCTGCGCAAGGCGCCCCACCTGCGCGTGGTGACGAAGCCAGGCACGGGCTTCACGTACCTGGGCCTCAACCTGCGCGAGGGGCCGCTCGCGGACGTGCGCGTGCGCCAGGCGCTGTGTCACCTCATCGACGTGCGCCCGCTGGTGGAGCACAAGCTGCACGGGCTGGCGGAGCCCGCGTCCAGCATGCTGCCTCGCGAGCACTGGGCCTTCACCCAGACGCCGGGCTGCGGCTACGCGCCGGAGGAGGCGGCCCGGCTGCTGGACGCGGCGGGGTATCCGGATCCGGACGGGCCCGGGGGACAGCCGCGCCTGTCCTTCACCTTCAAGACGAGCACGGACCGCTTCCGGCGCGCGGTGGCGCTGGTGCTCAAGGAGCAGTTGGCGAAGGGGGGCATCGCGGTGGAGGTGCGGGCGCTGGAGTTCGGGACGTTCTTCGAGGACGTGCGCCGGGGGCGCTTCGAGCTGTTCACGTTGAAGTGGGCCGCCGTGATGGAGCCGGACCTGCTGCGGGGCGCGTTCCACTCCGCGAACATCCCCGGCCCGGAGAACCACTGGGGCGGCTTCAACCGGGGAGCCCTGAAGGACCCGAAGCTGGACCGCGTGCTGGACGCGGCGACTCAGGCGTCCCGGGAGGAGCGCAAGACGCTGTACGCGCAGGCGCAGCGGGAGCTGGACGCGGACATGCCTGTCATCCCGCTGTGGCACGAGGCCAGCGTGGCGGTGGTGTCCTCGCGGCTCGCGGACTTCGAGCCCAGCGCGCACGGCCTGCTGCTGCCGCTGGCGAAGGCGCGGGAAGTGACGCCCGGGCCTGGGGGCACGCCGTGACCCGGCGGCTCGTGTCCGCGGTCATCGCGATGGTGGGGGCGCTGCTGCTGGTGTCGCTGTTCCTGCACCTGGTGCCTGGAGACCCGGTGGACGTGATGCTGGGGGAGCAGGCGACGCAGGTGGACCGCGCGGCGCTGCGGCAGGCGGTGGGGTTGGACCTGCCGTGGTACGCGCAGCTCTGGACGTTCGCGCGCGACCTGGCTACCGGGGAGCTGCGCACGTCGCTGCCCCCGTTCCAGCGCAAGGTGCTCCCGGCCCTGGGCGCGGCGCTGCCGTACACGCTGCTGATCACGGTGTCGGCCATGGCCGTGTCCCTGGTGCTGGCGCTGCCCCTGGGCGTGATGGCGGCGGCGCGGCGGGGGACGCCCGTGGACGCGGCGGCGATGGGCGTGTCCGTGGCGGGTGTCGCCCTGCCCCGCTTCTGGCTGGGCCCGGTGCTCATCATCCTCTTCGCGCTGAAGCTGGACTGGCTGCCCGTGTCGGGCGCGGAGTCGTGGCGGCACCTGGTGCTGCCCGCGTTCACGCTGGGCACCGCGCTGGCCGCGTTCCTCGCCCGGATGACGCGCGCGACGATGCTGGAAGCCCTGCGCGAGGACTACGTCACGGTGGCCCGGGCCAAGGGCCTGTCCCCCGGCGTGGTGCTGTGGAAGCACGCGTTCCGCAACGCGCTGCTGCCGCTGGTGACCGTGCTGGGCCTGGAGTTCGGCGCATTGCTGGGCGGCGCCATCGTGACGGAGAAGGTGTTCGCGTGGCCGGGCATGGGCACGCTGCTGCTCACCGCCATCGAGAAGCGCGACTACAACACCGTGCGCGCCACGGTGCTCCTCTTCACCTTCTGCTACGTCGTGGTCAACACGCTCACCGACCTGACGTATGCGTGGGTGGACCCGCGCGTGCGGAGGCGCTCATGAGCGCGGCCCAGCGCTTCCGGCTGCAATCGTGGGGCGCCCGGTTCGGGCTGGCCGTGGCGTGCGCCTGGGTGTTCACCGCGCTGTTCGCGCCGTGGCTCAGCCCCCACGCGCCGGACGCCATCGACCTCACGCGCGAGTTGTCGCCTCCGACGTCAGGGCATCCGCTGGGCACGGGGGAGAACGGCATCGACGTGCTCACGCACGTGCTGTACGGCGCGCGGGTGTCGCTGGAGGTGTCCTTCTTCGCCGTGGTGCTGTCCGCGGCGGTGGGCATCACGCTGGGCGGCATCGCGGGCTACGCGGGCGGGCTCGTGGACGAGGCGCTGATGCGGGGGGTGGACGTGCTGCTCGCGTTCCCGGGCATCCTGCTGGCGCTGTTCATCACCGCGGTGCTGGGCCCCAGCCTCGCCAACGTGGTGTTCGCCCTGTCCTTCACCGGGTGGACGGGCTACGCGCGGCTGACTCGCGGGCAGGTGCTCACCCTTCGCGAGCGCGACTACGTGCAGGCCGCCCGGGCGCTGGGGAGCGGGCCGGGCCGCATCCTCGCGCGGCACCTGCTGCCCAACGCGGCGGGGCCGTTGCTCGTGCAGGCGACGTTCGCGCTGCCGGGCGCCATCGTCGCGGAGGCGTCCCTGAGCTTCCTGGGGCTGGGCGTCCCCCCGGGCACGCCGTCGTGGGGCGCGCTGGTGGACCAGGGGACCCAGTACCTGCTGGTGGCGCCGCACGTGGCCCTCTTCCCCGGCATCGCGCTGGCCGTCACGGTGCTGGGCTTCAACCTGCTGGGGGATGCGCTGCGCGACGCGATGGATCCGCGTCATGAAGGCCGGTGACTTGAAGGCCCCGGGCGTCCCTGGCAGGAAGCAGGGACGAAAGGGAGTCAACCCATGAAGGCCGTGGTGCAGCGGGTCCTGGAAGCGTCGGTGACGGTGGACGGGCAGCGTGTCAGCGAGATGGGCCCGGGCCTGCTCGTGCTGCTGGGCGTGGGCAAGGGCGACACCGACGCGGACATGACGTGGATGGTGGAGAAGCTGGCCACGCTGCGCATCTTCGAGGACGCCAACGAGAAGATGAACCTGTCGCTGGAGGACACGTCCAGGCAGCTCATCGTCGTCAGCCAGTTCACCCTCTACGGCGACGCGCGCAAGGGCCGCCGGCCCAGCTTCATCGAAGCGATGGAGCCTGTCGCGGCCAAGGCCCTCTACGAGCGGACCTGCGAGGCGCTGCGCCAGCGCGGCCTCACCGTGGGCACCGGCATCTTCGCCGCGGACATGAAGGTCGCGCTCGTCAACGACGGGCCCGTCACCATCCTCCTGGAGAGCCCGCCGAAGGCCGCGCCTCCGGCCTAGCGCACGTCCAGCGTGCGGCGGAAGAAGGCCACGCCCTCCGCGTTCGTGCGCGCGTGCGAGGCCGGGCGCGTCCCCTTCACCGGGTCGCGGCACAACATGGCGATGACGTCGAAGCCCTTCGGGTAGCACTCGGGCAGGAAGGTGAAGTGGCCCGCGTCGTCCAGGACCACCGTCGTCGTGGTCGCGGGCGGCAGCAGCCCCGCCAGGTGCATGCCGTGCCCTTCGTGCGGCATCAGCTCGTCGCCCTTCGCGAGCACCAGCGCCACCGGCTTCTGGACGTCGGCGGTGTCTCGGGCTTCGAACGACGCGGCCATGCCGGGCGCCATCGCGAACGCGGCCTTCACTCGCGGCTCCAGGTACGACGCTCGCGCGTGCTTCATGTCGATGCGGCGGTAGTCCACGTCGCGCAGGCCCTCGCAGCCGATCTCCTCCCGGGTTCCCGGCGTCTTGCAGCGCTTTTCAATCCACTCCAGGTTCAGGTTCAGCCCCACCAGCGCCAGCGCCGTGTAGCCGCCCATGGAGTGCCCCGCCGCGCCGATGCGCTCCGGATCCACTCGCGGGCCCCACTTCGGATCCTTCAGCAGGTGATTCAGGATGACCGTGAAGTCCTGTGGACGCTCGTAGGCGCGCGCGAAGCCCTCCGGGCTCGTGTCCCCGAAGGTGTTGCCCGGATGGTTCAGCCCCACCACGACGAAGCCGTGCGCCGCCAGGTGGGAACCGAACCAGGACAGGTCCATCACGGAGCCGCCGCTCCCGTGCGACAGCAGCACCACCGGCCAGCGCTCCCGCGCGTCCGACAGCGGGGCGTCCTTCGCGCCGTAGAAGGGCTTGAACAGGTCTGACGGCGCGCGGTTGTCCATCGGCGTGCCGGGGGCCACCGGGTACCAGACCAGCGGCTTCAGCGTGCGGCGGCGGGCCGTGTCCTCGTACGTCAGCGACTGCGTGACGCCCACCGCGTAGGCCGCGTCCGCGCCGTAGAGCGACGTGTGGTCCGTGCGCGGAGCCTCCGCCTTCTTCGAGGAGGAACAGCCGCCCGCCAGCAGCGCGGCGGAGACGAGCAGCACGGGACCCAGCGAGACGAAGTGGCGGCGCATGGCCGGGAGCATGGCCGGGAACAGCGAGACAAGGGAACCCTGAAGGCCCCCCCCTCACCAGCATCGCGGGGGCCTGCTCAGCGGACGGACAGCGTGCGACGGAAGAACTCCACGGCCTCCATGCGCGTGCGCGCATGCGTGGCCGCGCGCGTCCCGGGGACCGCGTCGCGGCACAGCGCGGGCGCGACCTGGAAGCCCAGCGGCGTGCACTCGGGGAGGAAGCTGAAGTGCGCCGCGTCGTCCAACACCACCGACCTCGTGGACGCGGCCGGCAGTTGCCCCGCCAGCTTCATGCCGTGCCCTTCGTGCGGCATCAGCTCGTCGCCCTTCGCGAGCACCAGCCCCACCTCCGCATGGATGTCCGCCAGGTCCCGGGGCTCGTAGGAGCCCGCCATCCCCGGCGCCATCGCCAGGGCCGCCTTCACGCGCGGATCCCGGTACGACGCTCGCGCGACCGTCATGTCGATGCGGCGGTAGTCCACATCCCGCAGGCCCTCGCACCCCACGTGGTCGCGGGTCTCCGGCGCGGTGCAGACGCGGGCAACCCACTCCAGGTTCATGCGCGCTCCCACCAGCGCCAGCGCCGTGTAGCCGCCCATGGAGTGCCCCGCCGCGCCGATGCGCTCCGGGTCCATGCGCGGTCCCCACCTCGAATCCTTCAACAGGTGGTCGAGCACGGCCGTGAAGTCCCGGGGCCGCTCATAGCCGCGCGCGTAGCCCTCCGGGCTGTCATCCCCGTAGGTGTTGCCCGGGTGGTTCACCGACACGACGAGGAAGCCGTGCGCCGCCAGGTGCGCGCCGAGCCAGGACATGTTGATGGCCGTACCTCCGCTGCCATGTGACAGCAGCACCACCGGCCAGCGCGTCCGTGCGTCCGACACCGGCGCGTCCTTCGCGGCGAGGAAGGGCGCGAAGATGGGCGACGTTGTCCGCGGCTCCATCCGCGTGCCGGGCGCCGCCGGGTACCAGACCACTGTCTTCAATGAGCGGTGGCGAGCGGCATCCTCCACCGTCAACGACGAGAGCCCCACTGCGTAGGCCGCGTCCGCGCTGGAGGGCGACACGGCGGTGGATGCGGCGGCCTGTCCAGTGCCGTGCGAGGAGGCACAGCCGCCCGTCAGCAGCGCCGTGGAGATCAGCAGCGCGAGGGAGGGACAGCGCGAGAAGCGGGACATGGGACGATTTCCTCCAGGCCCCCGGTGGGCCTCCGGTGAGTCCTACGGCGAGGAGGGGCGCACCATTGCGACAGCGCGCGACCGGCTCACAGCCGCACGGTGGTCCCGCGCGTCACCAGCGCGGCCAGTCCCTGCTTCGTCTGCGCGGCGGTGCGCAGGTGCAGCGTGAGCGCGCCCAGCTCGCGGATCCACGTGGCCGCGTTCGGGCCCAGGCCGGAGAAGAGCACGGACAGCGGCGGCGGCTGGGGCAGCTTCCCCGTCCAGTAGCCCAGCACCTCGTCGCGCTCCGGCAACACCGGCAGCTTCAGGCGCTCCTGCTCCCGCGTCAGCAGCCGCTCCAGCTTGCGCGGCAGGTTCACCTGCCAGTGCACCACCGTCTTCGCCGGCCGCCAGGCCCAGTCCGCGAAGGCGAACCGCTCGCGGACCGCGTACTCCCCCCGGCCCTGCGTCACGAAGACGCGGTCCGGCGGGAACTCCGGGAAGGGGTCCCACTGCCCGGCCAGGAGCGACGCCAGCCCCTGATCCCCCGGGGGGCGCCGGCGGAAGTTGTCCCGCACCACGCGCGCCGCCTTCGCGTCCCAGTAGGGATAGGCCGGGTCCTCCACCATCAGCGCCAGGTTCAGCGCCTCGTCCCACTCGTCCGCGTAGCCGCCGGGGGACCCGCCCACCTCCCAGCCGCCGGGCGCCTCGCGCCAGGGCTGGAACACCAGCCGGTCCACCAGGTCCATCCACCCGTCCGAGTCCACCGACCCCACGCCCCCCGGCAACGCCGACGAGGCCAGCCGCTGGCAGAGCGTGAACGCCTGCGCGTCACCCAGGTGGTTGGACAGGGCCTCCAGCGCGCCGGAGGCATCTCCCATGGCGCGCGTGAAGAACGGCAGCACCTGCTCGTGGAAGAAGCGGTCGTTGATGGGACGCAGGACGACGTCCATGCGGGGCGTCTCCTGTCAGGCCCTCAGGGCCGGGCGTCTTCCTGGACGATGAGGGCGTGGATGTCCGCGGCCGTGGGCGCCTCCAGGATGGCCGCCCGGAAGCGCGGGTTCTTGAACAGCCGCGAGATGCGCGCCAGCGCCTTCAGGTGCACCCCCGCGCTGTTCTCCGGCGCCACCAGCGCGAAGAACAGGTGCGTGGGCTTGCCGTCGATGGACTCGAAGTCCACCCCCGCGCGCGACACGCAGAAGGCCGCCTGGAGGCTGTCCATGCCCGCCAGCTTGCCGTGGGGGATGGCCACGCCCTCGCCAATGCCCGTGCTGCCCAGCTTCTCGCGTTCCTGGAGCACCGCCACCAGCCGGTCCTCGCGCAGATTCGGATGCGCCCGGGCCAACGTGGCACTCAGCTCGCGCAGCACCTCCGGTTTCGTCCGGGCCTGCATGTCCGCGACGACCGCCTGGGGGCTGAGGAAATCGGCGATTCTCAATGGCGCTCCCGCACTGGCGCTCCGGGCCGGCAATGATTCCTCGGCCGGCAATTACTCCTCACACTGGATTCGCGCAAGGGTCGCCTGGGCGGTGGCAGGCGCTTCGCTCACTGCGCGTCACCCAGGCCCCAGGCCCGGGCCCCGGGCCCGGGAATGCCCCGGACCCGGTTCCCCGGCACGGACGGTTGCCCGTCAGGTGCCGGTGGCCGCCACAGGCGCGTCGGGCAGGTGCGGCTCAATCAGGCCGAACCCCCCCTCCTTGCGTCGGTAGACGATGGACAGCGCCTGGGACTGCTGGTTCTGGAAGACGTAGAAGTCGTTGTTCATCAAGTTCATCTGCATCACCGCGTCATCCACGGACAGCGACTGGATGGCCAGGTGCGTGGTGCGCACCAGGCGGGCGACGCCCGACTCGGCCACCGGCGCCTGGGCGGCGGCGGCGGGCGCGGCCTGGGTGGCGGCGGGCGCGGACGCCTCGGCGGTCTCCTCCGGCTCGTGGACCTCGAAGACGTCGTGGCGGACCTTCACCAGGTCCTGGCGGTGGTGGACCTTCTCCTTGCCGTGGTGCGACTTGAGCTTGTCGCGGTAGCGGCGGAGCTGCCGTTCGATCTTGTCCATCGCCAGGTCGATGGACGCGTACATGTCATCGCTCTTCTCACGCCCCCGGAGGATCCAGGCGCCGGAGTGGATGGTGATGTCCGCGTGATGCAGGTGCCGCTCCAACGACAGCACCACGTGGGCCTCACCAGCCCGGTCCAGCAGTCGGTTCACCCGCTCGACCTTTTCACGGGCGTACTCCTTCAGGGAATCCGACGCTCCGAACTGACGGAAGGTGATGTTGAGCTGCATGCGTGGCTGCCTCCTATGGAGAGAGGTAAGCTCCGTGACAGATCAGAAACGGAGCCCACGCCGAAAGCAACCCGGCCCCCCAGGTTGGAACTTCCCGTCCACGGCTCGCGCTCGCGAAAGCGACCGCCATAGGACACGTCTGGTGTCCGCTGCCTGTCACGGCGGGGGGATTCCGACCCGGGCCCCATTTTCCGGTCCGCCATCCCCCACCCCCGGTGCGTGGCGCTCAGGCCAGCAACATGCCTCCGGCTCACCTGCCCGGCTCAGGGCACCACGGAGAGCACGAAGTCCTGCGAGTGGAAGATGGCGCCCGAGCACGACGCCACGCCCGTGCACTCGCTCACGACGCCCTCCAGGTCCGCGCCCAGCGTCAGGGTGTGGTTCGCCTGCGGGGTGCCCGCGGGGATGGCCACGGTGGACGTGTTGCCGTCCTGCGTGACGGAGAGCACGCCGGGCGCGCGGCCCCCTTCGCGCAGGAGCAGCGCCTCCACGGGACCGGGCGTCTCCGTGGAGGGCTCCCAGCGGAAGGCGTAGGACTGCCCCACGCGCAGCTTGTCCGGGGTGCCCTCGCCCTGGAACGTGAACTTGCGCTTGGCCTTGGCGTTCTTCACCACCAGGCGCACGGTGCTGGAGGCGTCCTGCAACTGCACGACGAGGTCCTGCACGGGCTCGCGGCCCCACGCGGCCGGGTCGAAGTTGAAGTAGACGCGGCTGTTCTCACACGCCTCCGCGCGCCCGCCCACGTCCGACGCGCCGCCCGGCACCAGCGTCATGGGCTGGCCGTTGAGGGTGGCCGTCACGTCGTCCGCGAAGCGCGAGCACGGGCCGTCCGCCGCCACCGAGTAGCTGACGGTGACCCGGTGCGCGCCCTGCGCGTCCGGCGTCTCCGCGTCATCCACGTCCGCCAGCGCGAAGGTGAGCGAGCGGTCCGACAGCTCCGCCAGCGTCATCACCTTCGTCTCGCCGCCGCTACAGCCGGTGAGCGCCACGAGCGCCCCCAGGGCGGTGAGGCGGGAGACGGTTCGACGCGGGCTCGGAGCAAGGAAGGTCATGGCGGCCGGCACCCTATCACTCCCGCGCCAGCAGTCCTTCGAGCCGCGCCTTCACGCCGGGCCACTCCGTGTCGATGAACCCGTAGTACGCGCTGTCCCGCACCACGCCGCCGCGCACCAGCATGTGGTGGCGCAGGATGCCCTCGAAGGAGGCACCCAGGCGCTCGATGGCCGCCCTGGAGCGCGCGTTGCGGCTGTCCGTCTTGAGCTGCACGCGCATCACGCCCAGCGACTCGAAGGCGTGCGTGAGGAGCAGGTACTTGCACTCGGTGTTCACCCGCGAGCGCCACGCCCGCCGCGCCAGCCACGTGGAGCCGATTTCGAGCGTGCGGTGCTCGCGGGAGATGTCCAGGTAGCGCGTGGAGCCCACCACGGCGCCGCCCGCCAGCTCGCGGATGGCGAAGGGCCGCTCGGTGCCCGCGGCGGCCGCCTTGAGCGCGCTGTCGACATAGTCCGCGACGTCCGCCTCCGTGCGCAGCACGCGCGAGAAGTGGGCGAAGACCTCCGGCTCGCAGACCGCCGCGAGCGCGGGCACGTGCTCCAGCGTCAGCGGCTCCAGCCGCACCGCCCTCCCCTCCAGGGTGACGGGCGGGACGACGAGCGGCACGGGGTCACGGCGGGGAACGTCGGCATCGGAGGGGAGCACGGGGTCCATGGACCCGCTTCATGCCCCAAACCGGCCCTGGCGTGCAGGGCCGGTGAAGACAGGCACGGCTCAGAAGTACTTCTTGCGCTTGCTGCTGGGGAGGATGCCCAGCACCTCGCGGTACTTGGCCACCGTGCGGCGGGCGATTTCGGTGCCCTGCGAGCGCAGCAGCTCGACGATCTTCTGGTCCGAGTACGGGTTGCGAGGGTCTTCCTGCGACACCAGTTGCTTGATGTGGTGCTTCACGGCCTCGCTGGCCGTGTCCTCGCCGGACACGCGCGCGATGGACGAGTTGAAGAAGTACTTCAGCTCGAAGATGCCCTGCGGCGTGTGCACGTACTTGCTGGTGGTGACGCGGCTGACGGTGGACTCGTGCATGCCGATGTCCTCCGCCACGTCGCGCAGGATGAGCGGCTTCAGGTGCGCGATGCCCTTGTCCAGGAAGTCCCGCTGGAACTTCACGATGCTCTCGGTGACCTTGTAGATGGTCCGCTGCCGCTGGTGGATGGAGCGGATGAGCCACATCGCGCTGCGCAGCTTGTCCTGGATGAACTCCTTGGTCTGCCCGGGGCTCACCGCGCCCGTCTTGAGCGCGTTCCGGTACATGCCGGAGATGCGCAGCTTGGACAGGCCGTCGTCGTTGAGGACCACGGTGTAGTCGTCGTCCCCCAGCTTGTAGACGAAGACGTCCGGGGTGATGTACTGCGCGTCATCCCCGCTGAAGTTGCGGCCCGGCCGCGGGTCCAGCTTCGGGAGCAGCTTCGCCGCCGCGACCACCTCGTCCAGGGTGACCTTGAGGTCCTTGGCGATGGCCGGCAGGTTCTTGCTCTCCAGGTACTTCATGTGCCGCTTGATGATGAGGCCCAGCAGCGCCGCGTTCGGGTCCTTCATCGCCTGCAACTGGATGAGCAGGCACTCCTGCAGGTCGCGCGCGCCGCAGCCCCGGGGCTCCAGGTTCTGGATGCGGCGCAGGGTGCGCTCGGCCACGTGCATGGGCACGTCCGCCTCGTTGGCCAGGCGGATGAGCGGGTCGCCCTCCACTTCCGGCAGCTTGAGGTAGCCGTCGTCGTCCAGGTTCCCCAGGATGAGCACGCCCACGCGGCGCTCGGCCTCGTTGAGCCGCAGCGTGCCCAGTTGCTCCTGGAGGTGGTCGACCAGGTCCTCCTTCTTCACCATGTTGGCTTCGAACGACGGCAGGTCGTCCGTGGCCACGTTGCCCTTGTTGGAGGCGGTGGTGGGCTCGTTGAACTGGTAGCTGTTGAGGTAGGACTCCCAGTCAATCTCCGGGGGGCCCTCGCCGTCCGCCTTGAACTCCTGGGCGGTCTCCGGCGTCGCCGACGGCAGGTCCACGTCGCGCGCGATTTCCGTGTTGTCCGCTTCGAGCGAGGCCTCGCCAGGCTCCTTCTCACTCACCTCCCCGGGCATGCCCTCCTCGGGCTGCTCCAGCAGGGGGTTCTGCTCCATCTCCTCGCGGACCTGGTCCAGGAGCTCCATTCGCGAGAGCTGGAGGAGCTTGATGGCCTGCTGCAACTGGGGCGTCATCACCAGTTGCTGCGCGAGCTTCAGGCTCTGTTTGAGTTCCATCGCCATGTGGGGGCGTCTCCGGAAGGCTTGCGTGCCACCTGATTGGAGGTTCCAATCAAGGACCGTGCCAACCTAACAAGGACCCCCGGCCACGTCCAGTGGCCCAGCGCATGGTTTCTGATTTGCAGTGTCTAAAAATCCGCTGGAAATCCGACAGGTTGTCGCAACCCCTGCTCGCCTGGCTGATGTTCAAACGTCGACGCAAAAGTGGGGCCAACTTCACCCCGAGCATCTGGAGACATACGGGGAGGGCGGCTTT
Source organism: Corallococcus sp. AS-1-12 (assembly GCF_020036995.1). NCBI lineage: Bacteria > Pseudomonadati > Myxococcota > Myxococcia > Myxococcales > Myxococcaceae > Corallococcus > Corallococcus sp. AS-1-12. The sequence continues at coordinate 230,836 of NZ_JAIQDD010000007.1, forward strand.
TCACGGAGCCTGGAGACGGAACCGGTCTCCCAGGTAGACGGCCCTCGCGCGGGCCGAGCCGGCGATCTGCGCGGGGGTGCCCTCTTCGAGAATCTGCCCCTGTGCGATGATGTAGGCCCGGTCGCAGATGCCCAGGGTGTCCTGGACGTTGTGGTCGGTGATGAGGATGCCCAGGCCCCGCTCGCGCAGCAGGTGGATCTGCCGCTGGAGGTCGCCCACGTTGATGGGGTCCACGCCGGCGAAGGGCTCGTCGAAGAGGATGAAGCGGGGGGCGGGGATGAGGCTGCGGGCGATCTCGGCGCGCCGCCGCTCGCCGCCGGAGAGCGTCTCGCCCCAGGACTCGGCGACGTGGGAGAGGCCGAACTCCTCCAGGAGGGTGTCCGCGCGCTGCTTGCGGTCCTGGGCGGTGAGCCCCTTCTGGAGCTCCAGCACGGCCAGGAAGTTCTCGCGCACCGTGAGCTTGCGGAAGACGGAGGCCTCCTGCGGCAGGTAGCCCACGCCCCGGCGGGCGCGGCGGTGCATGGGCAGGTGGGTGAGGTCCTCGTCGCCCACGCGCACCCGGCCCGCGTCCGGCGTCACCAGGCCCACCACCATGTTGAAGCTGGTCGTCTTGCCGGCGCCGTTGGGGCCCAGCAGGCCCACGACCTCGCCGGGGGCGACGTTGAAGGACACGTCCCGCACCACCTGGCGGCGGCGGAAGGTCTTCTGGAGCCCTTCGGCGAAGAGCTTCGCGCCGCTCATGGCGTCGGGCCCGGGGGCTTGGGCGCGGGGGCCTTCCTGCGGGTGCCGGGGACGGCGGTGCTGGACGGGGAGTCCACGAGGATGCGGGCGTTCTCCACCTCCAGGCGCTCGTTGCCCAGGATGAGGCGCACCTTGGTGCCGGTCAGGTAGGTGTTGCCCTGGCGGGCCTCCGGGGAGCCCGTCACCACCAGCACGCCCGAGGGCACGTCGTAGTCGGCGCGCTCGCCCCGGGCCTGCCGGTCGCCGTCCACGGCGCGCACGTTGCCGGCGCACACCACGCGCGTCACCTGGCGGGTGGCGTTGTAGTAGCCGGTCATCTTGTCGCAGCGGATGTCCATGGTCTGGTGCTTCACCACCACGTTGCCGGTGAGCACCGCCTGGTTGCGGTCGCCGGTGACGTGGTCCGCGGACAGGTCCACCGGGTTGCGCAGGCCCGTGGGCGCCAGCGACGTGCCCGGCGCGGGCGGAGGCGCGGCCGGAGTGCCCGCGTCGGGGGCCGCGGGCTTCGCGGCGGGGGCCCCCGGCTTCGCGGCCGGCGTGGCCTGCGCGACGACCGGAGCGCCAGGAGCGGCGGCCTGGGAGGACGCGGGCTGGGCCAGGAACAGCGCCATCACGAGGAACTCAATCACTCCGTCGCTCCACCCAGCACGGCGTGGACCGTGCCCTCGAAGGTGAACGTCTGGTCCGCAGCGGACAGCGTGAAGCGGTCCGCCCGCATCTGGTAGTCCGGGCCCCTCATCGTCACGCCCTCGTCGCCGTGGGCCCGCCGCGCGTCCGAGTCGTAGGTCAGCCGGGGGGTGTTGGCCACCAGGCCCTCCGCCGTCTGGACGACGACCCCGCCCGACCCCACCCACCTCTTGGACGCGAGGCTGCCATCCATATTCGGCGCGGTGATGACGGTGTCGGCGCGCGAGGCGCCGCTTGAGCCGGCGGTCGAGCCGGCGGCCGAGCCCTTGGCGGGCGGCAGGCGCACGACGACCTCGGTGGCCTGCACCTCTCCGCCCGCGCGCCGGTAGAGGACGCGCGAGGCGGTGCCGGAGACCTGGAGCGTGTCGCCCTCGTAGGAGCGCAGGTGCGCGCCCTCCAGCACCACGTCCGGGCGCGGCTCGTTCGCGGCGCCCGGGGCCGGGCGGCGCGGCGAACAGCCGGTGGCGAGGAGTCCCAGGAAGCTCAGGGCAAGCAGGCGCGGCACGAGGCCCTCCTTATCACCGCGCCGGGGCGGACGGTGCGCCGGCGAGGGCCGGGGGAACGTCCTCGGGAGGACGCGTCTTCCAGCGCTGGTGCATCCACACCCACTGTTCGGGGGCGCGGCGGATGGCCGCCTCGATGCGCTGCGACAGCGCGGCGGTGAGCGCCTGCACGGCCGCTTCACGCTCCGTCGCGTCCGGGTGCGGCAGCTCCTCCATGGTGAGCCGGTAGCCCTGGCCGTCCCGCTGGCAGAAGCCCACCACCACGGCCGCGCCGGTGCGCAGCGCCAGGTCCGCCGCGGCGCGCGGGGTGGCCGCCAGCTCCCCGAAGAAGGGCACGAAGACGGACTGCACCTTGGTGTCCTGGTCGATGAGGATGCCCAGGATTTCACCGCTCCGGAGCGCGCGGAGCATGGCCCGGGCCGCGCCCTCCTGGCCGCGCCAGATGCTGCGCACGCCGCCCTTCGCCCGGAAGTCCTCCACCAGCGCGGTGAGGCGCGGGTCGCTGGTCTCCTTCGCGATGCTCTGGCTGGGGTAGCCCGCCTTCGCCACGCGCCGGGCGAGCAGCTCCCAGTTGCCCACGTGGCCGGACACGAAGACGACGCCCTTCCCCCTGGCCAGCGCGGCCTCCAGCACCCGGCGGTCCTCGTCCGGCCAGGACACCAGGGCCTCCAGCCCGGAGTCCAGCGCCCGCGCGGAGGCGACCTCCAGGGCCGCGGCGGCCAGGTGGCGGAAGGCGTCACGGGCGAGCGCGTCACGCTCCGCCTGGGTCCTCTCCGGGAAGGCGCGGGCCAGCGACTGGAGGGCCTTCCTGCGCTCCCCGCCCGCGAGCGTGTAGGCCCAGCCGCCCAGCGTCATGCCCAGGGCGCGCGCCGTGTCCAGGGGCAGGAACTGGAGCAGGCGCAACATCCCGGCGATGAGCAGGTAGCGCAGGTAACGCTTGAGGCGCTTTGTTAAAGGGGGACGCTCCACGACGCGTCTCCATATCCCATGCGCGAATACAACTTCGACGGCCTCATTGGTCCGACCCACAATTACGCCGGCCTCTCGCCGGGCAACCTGGCGTCACAGCACCACGGCGGCCAGCCCAGCCATCCCCGGGAGGCGGCGCTCCAGGGGCTGGAGAAGATGCGCTTCGTGTCGGAGCTGGGCGTGGGACAGGCGGTGCTGCCGCCCCAGCCGCGCCCCTCGCTGCGCACCCTGCGGGCCCTGGGCTTCACGGGCTCCGACGAGGAGGTCATCACCCGCGCCGCGCGCGACGCGGAGCACCTCTTGCGCCTCACCTCCAGCGCCTCCGCCATGTGGACGGCGAACGCGGCCACCGTGGCGCCGTCGGCGGACACCGCGGACGGCCGGGTGCACCTGACGCCCGCGAACCTCACGCAGATGTTCCACCGCGCCATCGAGGCGGACACCACGCACGCGGTGCTGCGCGCCATCTTCGCGGACGCGAAGCACTTCCAGGTGCACGCGCCGCTGCCGGGCGCCTCGCACTTCGCGGACGAGGGCGCGGCCAACCACACGCGCCTCTTCACGCCGGGGCACAAGGCCGTGCACCTGCTCGCCTGGGGGCGCAGCGCGTGGCAGGACGTGAAGGGGCCGCGGCGCTTCCCCGCGCGCCAGACGCTGGAGTCCAGCCAGGCCCTGGCGCGGCTGCACCAGTTGGCCCCGGAGCAGGTGCTGCTGCCGCAGCAGCACCCGGACGGCATCGACGCGGGCGCGTTCCACACGGACGTGCTCGCGGTGGGCAACGAGCGCTTCCTCATGCTGCACGCGCTGGCCTTCGTGGACCACCCCAAGCTCCTCCAGACGCTGCGCGAGAAGCTGGGCGACGCGTTCCGCTTCGAGGTCGCGACGGACGCGGAGCTCCCGGTGAAGGACGCCGTGCGCGCCTACCCGTTCAACTCGCAGGTGCTGTCGCTGCCGGACGGCTCCATGGCCATCATCGCGCCCATCGAGAGCCGCGAGACGCCCACCGCCCGCGCCTTCCTGGAGCGCGTCGTGGCCGGGGACAACCCGGTGAAGGCGGTGCACTACCTGGACGTCCGGCAGTCCATGAACAACGGCGGCGGTCCGGCGTGCCTGCGCCAGCGCATCTCGCTCACGGACGCGGAGCGCGCCGCCATCACCGCGGACGTCTTCTACTCGCCGGCCCTGCACGAAGGGCTCGCGGCGTGGGTGCGCAAGCACTACCGCGACGTGCTCAAGCCGGAGGACGTGCGCGACCCGCAGCTCGCGCGCGAGACGATGACCGCGCTCGACGAGCTGACGCGCCTGCTCAAGCTGGGCAGCGTGTACGACTTCCAGCAGTGACGTGAGCGGGCCCGCCCGCCTGCCCTCCGGCGCACCCGACGAGGGCAGGCAGCCACGGCCGTTCCGTTCGAGTGGCGAATGGCCGCCTGCGTCGTCCGGACACACCTTGTAGGAGAAGGAGGTGATGTCCCCCATGATTCCGAGTGCCATTCAGAGTTACCTGCGGCGCCATCGCGTCCTCTTCGAACGGTACGCCCACGCCCGGGCGGTGACGGCGACGGAGCTCGTGGACGCCCTCAACGTGCCTAGCGCTCGCGTGGCCAAGTCCGTCATCGTGCTGGCCGACCGGCAGCCCTGGATTGTCGTCGTGCCCGCGCTGGCGACCGTGGACCTGCGGCAGGTCCGCCACACGCTGGGCGTGCGCACCGCGCGGCTCGCCGCCGAGTCCGAGTTCGCCGACCACTTCCCCGACTGCGAGACGGGCGCCGAGCCTCCCTTCGGCGAGCTGTACGGCCTGCCCGTCGCGATGGACGAATCCCTGAGCGCCAACGAGCGGCTGCTGTTCCGCGCCGGTTCGCACGAGGAGGCCCTGGAGATGCGCTTCCAGGACTTCGCGCGCCTGGAGTGGCCACTGGTCGCGTCCTTCATCCAGCCGCTCTCGCGTGAAGAGGAGCGGCGGTACGGAGCATCCGTGGAGGACTCAGGCGCTCCGGCCTGAGGCCCTCAGGGAGGGGGGGCGTCGCTGACCGCCGGTGCCCCCGGCGGCTCCAGCTCCCGCCCCTTGTGTGCGTCCTGCAGCGCACGCTCGCGTTCTTCCAGCCGCGCCGCCCAGGCCTCCCCCTCCGCGCGCCGTGCGTCATCGAGCGGCATGAGGCGCAGGCCTTCGTGCACCGAGCGCGACGCCGCGTCGTAGCGCGACAGCAGCTCCTGCAACCGGGCCACCGCGAAGTGGCTCTCCGGGCCGGGCAGCAGCCCCACGACCGAGCGGCGCTGCTCCAGCGCGCGGGCCAGCAGACCTTCCTGTTCGAAGCTGTCCGCCTCCAGCGACAGCAGGCGCGCGCGCTGGCGCAGGTCGGTCAGGTACGGCGCCACGGCGGCCAGCGTGTCCCGCGATTGGCGCGTGAGCCCGGCCTCCTGCTGCCGCGTGGACAGCGTGAAGGCCAGCTCCACGTCGTGGGGGAAGCGCTTCACGAGCGCCTCCAGGGACTGGAGCGCCTCCGCGCGCCGGCCCTGCGCACGCCACACGTCCGCGCGCAGCAGGTGCGTGGCCAGTGCGTCCGGGGCGCGCCGCTCCACCTCCGCGCAGGCCGCCTCCGCCGCGGGGAGCTCTCCCTGGGCCAGCCGTCCGCGCGCCTCCTGCATCCACAGCGCGGTGGCTTCGGGCCGGCCCTCGAAGTGCTCACGCGCCCAGACGAGCCATTCGAGCCCCAGCGCGCGACGCGACGGCCCGGCGAGCAGCGCCTCCGCCAGCTCCACCACCTGCCCGGGCGCTTCGGGCGTGAGGGTCTTCAGCTCCTCGACCGTGCGGGCCCGGGGCATCGCCTCGCTGATGAGCACGCGCGTGTCCCCGGCCTCGTGCGCGAGCCGGTACTCCAGGAAGGCCTGCTCGCGCCGGCCCAGGTGCAGCAGGGCCCTGGCGGCCACGCGGTGCGCGGGCGCGTCCAGGGGGCGCAGGTACAGCGTGTGATTGACGAAGCCCAGCGCGTCCTTCGCGCCTTCCGCGCCATCCGACACGGAGGCCATCGCCATCAGCCGGTACAGCAGGTAGTCCGCCGGGTGCGCGTCGATGAGCTGAAGTCCCAGCGCTCGCACCTCCGCGCCCGGCGCCCGCGCCGCCACGCGCTCCGCCAGCAGCGCCTCCGCGTCCGCCATCCTCCGCCGTCCCGGCACGAGCGCGACGAGCATCACGACCGTGAGCCCCACCGCCAGCGCCAGCGCGGGCCTGACGGGCAGCGTGCCCGTCTTCGTGCGGCGCGCGGCCATGCGCTCGGCCTCACGGGGCCGGGCCACCGCGCCCAGCACCACCACCACCGCCACCGCGCACGCGGGCAGCTCCAGGCTGAAGTCGAAGAGGTTGTGCAACGCCAGCGCCGCCACGCCGGACAGCGCCGCCAGCTCCACGGGCCCGTGGTCCTCGCGCCGCACGCGCTTCACGAAGGCCCAGAGGGCCAGCCCGAGCAGCAGCAGTCCCGGCACGCCCCACTCCGCCGCCACCTGCAGCACCGCGTTCTCCGGGTGCGTGAAGGTGTTGGGGTTGGGCTCGGTCTGGTAGCGCGGGAAGGCGGCCTCGAACGCGCCGCGCCCCATGCCCAGCACCGGGAACGCGCGGGCCGCGCGGGCCATCATCGGCCAGGGCTCCATCTTGCCGCAGCGCAGGGACTCCACGCCGTCCACGGTGCGCGCCTCCGCCCACAGTTGATCCGCCGCCAGGTACGCGCCCACGGACAGCGTCGCCAGCAGCCCCAGCAGCACCGCCGCGCCCTTGCCCCACGCGGGCCGGGCGGGGGTGCGCGCCTCGCGACGCTGCTTCACCAGCCACGCGGCGAGCAGCACCTGCCCGAAGACGAAGAACACGATGCCCGCGCGAGACAGCGACAGCAGCACGCCCGCGCCGGAGACGAGCGCCGCCATCGCGAAAGGCCATGCGCGCGACCGCGGCTGCTTCGACAGCGCGAGCCCCACCGCCACCGTCGCGCACAGCCCCAGGAAGCCCGCCAGGTGGTTGGGGTTTCCGAACGGCGTCACCAGGGGCGGACGCGCGTGCACGTACGCCCGCAGCCCGAACAGCGCCTCCACGCCGAACAGCGCATGCCCCAGCCCCACCGCCGCCACCGCCGCGCCCGTGAACGCCAGCACCGCGAGCAGCCGCTGCCGCGACGCGCGAGCACGGCACACCTGCACCGCCGCGACGAACGTGAGGAGGTAGGCCGCGTGCTTCGCCAGCTCCCGCCAGGTGGCGGAAGGCTCCAGCGACACCGGCCGCCAGCCCGTGAGCCCCAGCGGAACGAGCACGTCCTCGCGCAGCGCCGCGGCCTCCGGGCTCACGACCGCGAGCAGCCCGGGGGGCAGCGGCACGAGCTGCAACGCGCACAGCAGCACCGCGCCCACCAGCGGCGCGGCGAAGAGCGGCACGCGAGGGGTCTCACCCTGCCGCCGGGCGCCCACGAAGGCCAGCACCGCCGCGGCCCCGGACAGCACGCCCAGCGGCCAGGACACCCAGCGCGCCGCGCCGCCGAGCGCCACCGGGCCCAGCACCACGAGCGCCGCGAGCGCGGCCTCCGCGTAGACGGTGTACCGGGAGACGCGGTGGGAGCCAGGAGCCATGCGCGGCGCGGGAGTATGTCACGCTCCTCGCGGACCTCCGGGGCGTGTCCCCCGGCCAGCGGACGCGGCGCCTGGACGCCTCCTCCCCTGGCGCGGCCTGCCTCCAGGGCGGGGGCCCGCGAATGAACGGGCCGCCCGGGACACCGCTTGCATCCGGGGAACCATCTGGCATCTTCCCCCGACCCCATGCGTCGCTTCCTGCTCACCGCCGCCGTCCTCTGCGCCTCCCTCTCCGGACTCACCGCGTGCAAGAGCGCTTGCCGCGAGTTGTCCGAGAAGCTCTGCGAGTGCGCCCTGAACTCGGTGGAGAAGCAGGCCTGCCAGCAGCGCGCCGCCGACGAGGAAGGCCGCGTGGAGCCCACCGCCGAGGACGAGATGGTCTGCGAGGCGAGGCTCGACGGCTGCGACTGCCGCGCCATCGAGACCGAAGAGGGCAAGAAGGCCTGCGGCCTCGCCCGCTGAAGCCACGCTGCCGCGAGGCTCAGGTGCCCGGCACCACGGGCGCCGGAGCCGGCCGCGCGGGCGTGCCATCCACCCACGGCTGGAGCCCTCGCCGCACCCGCGTGCGCCACGGCGTCTCCACCCACCGGTGCACCGCCACCGACGCGGGCACCAGCAACACCAGCAGCACCGCCAGGAAGCGCGTGGGCGACGACAGGTCCACGAACCGCTCCAGCCAGTGCACCAGCTCGCTGACGGGGTACTGCAGCAGGTACAGCGCGTAGCTGGCCCCGCCCAGGTGCACCAGCCACGGCCGCGCCAGCACCTGCCCCAGCGGACCGCCGCCTCGCGCCAGCCCGTACACCAGCAGCGCCGACGCGGGCGCCAGCAGCGCGTTGTGCATCAGCGGGTACGGAATCCACGCGCCCTGCGAGAAGCCCGCCACCAGCAGCGCCGCGCCCGCCAGCGCCATCACCGCGCCGGAGCGCCGGGACGCCGCCGCCGCCCGCTCCCGCACGAAGACGAGCCCCAGCAGCACGCCCAGCAGGAACTCCGGCAGGCGCGCCAGCGGGTTCAACTTCACCACCGCCAGCCACATGCCGCCGGACGCCGCGTTCAGCGGGCCCGGCCCGTCTGGCATCAACACCAGGTAGAGCACCGGCGGCAGCAGCCCCAACAGCCACACACCCACCAGCGCCGCCGTCATCCGCGCGCCCCGGAAGCGCTCCAGCCTCCGGGCGAGCGCGGGGAACACCGCGTAGAAGAACGCCTCCACCGACACGGACCAGGACGGCGGGTTCCAGTACAGCGCCAGCTTCGGCACCCACGACTGGAGCAGCAGCAGCGTGGTGAGCCCCGCCGTGGTCAGCTTCGCCGCGGCCACCGGCACGGTGTTCGCCGCCAGCGAGCCCTGCGCCGTGGGCACCGCCGACAAGAGGAACATCAGGAGGAACACCGGGTAGACGCGCGCCACCCGCGCGCTCCAGAAGGCCCGGGGCGGGGTCTGCATCCCGCCGGCCGCGTCCACGTAGTTGTACGCGAGCACGAAGCCGGACAGGAGGAAGAAGACCCCCACGGACGCATAGCCGGAGGCCACCACCTGCACCATCCACTCCGGCGCCACACCCTGGAGACACGGGGTGCCGAAGTGGAACAACACGACGTGCAGGGCCGCCAGGAAGCGCAGCCCCGTCAGTGCGTCCAGCGAGCCTCCGGACTGCTGCTTCATCTACTTGCGACCGATGCCGAAGTAGGTGAAGCCCTGCTCACGCATGCGCGCGGGCTGGAAGATGTTGCGGCCGTCGAAGACGACCGGCGTCTTCATCAGGGACTTCATGCGCGCGAAGTCCGGGTGGCGGAACTCGTTCCACTCCGTCACCACGAACAGGCCGTCCACGCCCTCCAGCGCGTCGTACGGCAGCTCCGCGTAGCGGATGCGGTCGCCGAAGACGCGCTTCGCCGCGTGCGAGGCCACCGGGTCGTGCGCGATCACCGACGCGCCCTTGCCGATGAGCCCCTCGATGACCTCGATGGAGGGCGCCTCGCGCATGTCGTCCGTCTTCGGCTTGAACGCCAGGCCCCAGACGCCGAACTTCTTGCCCTCCAGCGACCCGTAGTGCTTCACGGCCTTGTTCACGAGCAGCTTCTTCTGCCGCTCGTTGGTGCGCTCCACCGCGCGCAGCAGGTCCAGCTCCAGGCCGTACTCACGCGCCGTCGTCACCAGCGCCTTCACGTCCTTGGGGAAGCAGGAGCCGCCGTAGCCCACGCCGGGGAAGAGGAACGGGTAGCCGATGCGCTTGTCCGCGCCCAGGCCCTTGCGCACGAAGTCCACGTCCGCGCCCACCTTCTCGCAGAGCGCGGAGATGTCGTTCATGAACGAGATGCGCGTCGCGAGCATCGCGTTGGCCGCGTACTTCGTCAGCTCCGCGGAGCGCGTGTCCATGAACAGGATGGGGTTCTCCGTGCGCACGAACGGCGCGTACAGCTCCCCCATGATGGTCCGGGCGCGCTCCGTGTCCGCGCCAATGACGACGCGGTCCGGCTTGAAGAAGTCGTCCAGCGCGGCGCCTTCCTTGAGGAACTCCGGGTTGGAGACGACGTCGAACTCCACGTCCGTCACCTTCGCGATGGCCTCGCGCACCTTGTCCGCGGTGCCCACCGGCACGGTGCTCTTGTCCACCACCACCGTGTACTGCTTCATCGCGCGGCCCACCGCCTGCGCCGCCGCGAGCACGTACTGGAGATCCGCCTCGCCGCTCTCCCCTTCCGGGGTGCCCACGGCGATGAACACGGCCTGGGCGTTCTGCACGCCTTCGGCCAGGTTCGTGGTGAACGTGAGGCGCTTCTCCTTCACGTTCTTCTTGATGAGCTCCTCCAGACCCGGCTCGTAGATGGGGACCTGTCCATCCTGGAGCATGCGGATCTTCCGCTCGTCGATGTCCACGCACGCGACGTCGTTGCCCGAGTCCGCGAAGCAGGTGCCCGCGACGAGTCCGACGTAACCCGATCCGATAATGGCAATGCGCATTCTTTGAGTGTCCTGGTTTCGACAGGTGGCGTCATGAACTCATACGCCGACCGGAGCACTGAAAGAAAGCCCGGGCACGAAGGACCGCCGAGCGACCAGACAGCCTTATCGCCCCGTGAGGAGACGTCGCAGTCGATCCACACCCCGCAGGGCGGAGGAACGTCCGGGGGTGCTCACCGGACCCACCACGCCCCGGTCCAGCAGCTCACGGGTCGCGCGGCGCAGCGGCGGGAACGCGGCGGTCGCCTGGGCTTCCGCCTCCGGGAACAGCCGCGCCACGATGGCCAGCGACGTGTAGAGGGCGCGCTCCAGGCCGAACGCCTCCGCGCGCGAGAGCAGCACGGGCACCTCCAGCGGGCGCGAGTACACGCCGCCCATCCAGGTGGCGCCGGTGATGAGCTCGCGCAGGTCCACGAACGACAGCCACGGCACGTCATACCCGTGGTGGGCCTGGTCCAGCGCGGTGAGCAGCAGCGCGTCCTCCAGCTCCGGGCGGAAGACGGACTGCCCGTAGACCTTCATGGGTCGGGCGCGCTCGAAGATGCCGGCCAACTGCTCACGTCGGTTCGCGCCCAGCACGTCCGCGTAGATGTGGATGGGGGTGCGGCCGTCCGACACGACGCGCGCGGCGCCGGTGTTCCCCGTGTCCGGCTCCGGGACGAACTCGTGGTTGGACAGGTAGCCGGCGAAGCCGTCCACGTCCATGCGGCGCACCAGCACCTGGATGTCCAGCACGGGCCGGAAGCCCACGTGCGGGTAGAGCGCCTCCGCGAAGGCCGCGCCGCCCAGGAGGAGAATCTTGCGGCCCTCCAGTTGATCCACGATGCGCTTGAAGTGGACCAGCTTCATGACGTTGTCGTTCACGGAGCCGGTGTAGATGGACATCATCCGGTCGCGGGCCCACTCGGGCGCCTCGCCCCCGCCCATCCGGTACTCCAGGTTGTACGCCGCCAGCGGCGCCAGGCCCTGGGAGATGGCCCAGTCGACGTACGCCTCCCACGGCGCGCCCCGCAGCTTGCCGCGCGGGGGCTCGAAGGAGGACAGGACCCGGAACATGTCGAGGAGGCTGGGCGCCATGGTGCGGCACCTTTAATGGGCCGGGCCCGCCCGCCGCAATCACCGTCTTCCAGCGGGCGAGCGGACGGGCCGTGGCGCCCCTGGCTCCGCGCCCGTGGCGGGAGGGGGGCGGGCGCCGCGCAGCCGCCGCAGCGCGTACCGCACCATGGGCCGGGCCCGGGGCGCCAGGGCCAGCTTCGCGGCGACCCACGCCGGCTTGTTCCCCGCCAGCGCCGCGCCCACCAGCCGGGGCCCGGAGAACAGCCGCGTCGCCAGCGCGCGCTGCCACCGGGGCGGTGCGAGCGCCTTGAGCACCCAGGGGGGCACGGGCGCGCCCAGCAGCCGGTGCGCGGCGTCCCACGCGTACCAGACCAGGTGGGGCAGCTCCGTGCGCCGCGCGCGCGTCACCACCCGGTCCCAGTCGAGCCGGGGGTGCGCCCGCGCCAGCAGCTTCAGGTCGAACAGCCAGGCCAGCCGCTGCAGCAGGTGGTTGCTCGCGTGCAGGGACAGGTACACGGCCTCGTCCTCCGGGCACGGGTAGCGCACGGGGTGGCCGTCCAGCGTCGCGTCCACCGCGCGCGCCACCATGGCGTCGCCCTCCAGCGCCAGGCCGTAGCCCGTGAGCGCGCGGTAGTGCAGCTCCACCAGGCCGTCCGGTCCGGTGAGCTCCACGTGGTGCGCGTCGTCCCGGTCCACGTCGCCGGCCTGGGTGGTGAGCCCCATGCCCTCCAGCGCGTGCACGGCGCACAGCACCCGGGCGCGCGGCACCAGCAGGTCCACGTCGTTCGTCGCGCGCTGGAGCGGCTCCGGGTAGAGCCTGCGCGCCAGCCCGTAGCCCTTGAGCAGCACCGGCGTCAGGCCCAGCGCCGCCAGCGCCGTCAGGCTCCGCGTCAGGAGCGACCGCACGCGCATGCCCCGCGCCGCGCTCAGCCGGGCCTCGCGGGTGAGTAGCGCCCCGGCGTCCGGGGTCAGCGTCCAGTCCGCCTTCACGAGCGCGTGCTCGACGAAGCCCGCCAGGCCGTGGCGCACGGCGGCCTTCACCAGCGCGTCACAGTCACCTTCGTTCGAGGGCCCGGGGGCGTCCGGCACCTCGGGCCAGGCCTGGAGCAGCGTCAGCAGGGCCGGGGAGTCGCTCATGGGCTCACCGCCGCAGCGCGATGATGCGCTCGGGCTCCGCGGCCTCCAGCGCCACCAACTGCCCCACGCGCTCGGCCACCGCGTCCGCGACCACCTCCAGCGCCAGCTCCTCGTCCCGGTCGATGGCGGCCCGGCCGTCGCGCCACACCAGGCGCAGCGCGCCCAGCAGGGCGTCCTCCTCCTTCACGTCCAGGCGCACCTCCAGCGCGGCCGCGGCGCCCGCGTCCGGGTGCTGCGACTCGAAGACGACGCCCGCGTTCACGTCCTCGTGCGGGCGGCGCAGGCGCAGCTCCAGCGCGGACAGGTTCAGCCCCTGGGCCAGCGGACGGACCGCGCTCCACAGCTCCTGGAACGAGCCGGCCGCGCGCACCGAGGCGGTGACGGAGCGAATCAGCGAGCGCAGCTCCAGGTTGCGGTGGCGCGTCTGGTGGACGGCGCCCATGTGGCGCACGTCCAGGTAGCCCAGCTTGCGCATCAGCACCATGATGACCACGCCGACGCCGCTGAGCAGCAGCGCGCTCTGGAGGCTGTTGGCGAAGTGGAGCGCCAGCGCGGTGACCATGAACAGCGTGCACAGCGCGTAGAGCACCAGCACGGTGGTGCGGTGGGACAACAGCAGGCGGCTCATCAGCCGGTGGTGGATGTGCTCCTTGTCCGCGCTGAACATGGGTCTGCCCAAAAGCGAGCGGCGCACCATGGCCAGCAGCGTGTCCATGATGGGCAGCCCCAGCGCCATCACCGGCACGAGCAGCGCCACCGCGGTGCCGCTCTTCGACGACGTCTTGATGGACACCGCCGCGAGCACGAAGCCCAGGAACATGCTGCCCGTGTCCCCCATGAAGATGGAGGCCGGGTTGAAGTTGAACACCAGGAACCCGAGGATGGCGCCCGCGAGCGACACCATCAGCAGGCACAGCAGCACGTCCCCGCGCATCAGCGCGAGCAGGAAGTGGGTGCCCACGCCGAAGAACGCCACGCCGCCCGCCAGCCCGTCCAACCCGTCGATGAGGTTGAGCGCGTTGATGACGCCCACCACCCACAGCACCGTCAGGGGCAGGCTCAACAGCCCCAGCGTCAGCTCCGCGCCGAAGGGGTTGGCCAGCACTTCAATCCGGAAGCCCAGCGCGTACAGGCCCAGCGCCACCGCGAACTGCACGGAGAACTTCAGCTTCGCGCCCGCGCCCCTGAGGTCGTCGTAGAAGCCCAGCCCCGCGATGATGGCGCCGCCCACGAAGAGGCCGATGATGAGCGACGTCTGCGAGACGAACTGGTCCCCCACGCCCGAGTCCACGAGGAACAGCGCGCACAGCGGCGCGAAGAAGCCCCCCACGATGCCAATGCCGCCCAGCCGCGGGACGGGCCGCACGTGCACCTTGCGGCTGGAGCCCACCTGGTCCAACCAGCCCCACGCCAGCGCACGCTCACGCACGCGCCACGTGAGCACGAGCGCCACGAGGAGCGACACGAGGAAGGCGACGAAGAAGGTGACCATGCGAGAGGAGCGTCCACCCGCATCGTGACGGCCACCGAAGCAGCGCGTCAACGTCCTGGCGTCGCAGGTGCGTCACGATGCGCCTGCCTCCTCGCTGGTACGGGCGGCGATGTCGGGCCAGGTGCGCCCTCCAGGCCTCACATGCGCGGGCCCGCGAGCAGCGCCGCGCCGATGGCGCCGGACAGGTCGCCCAGCTCCGCGATGCGCATCACGGGCTTGCGCTCCGTGATGAACAGGTGCGGGTGCATGGCGTCCTGGAGGTGGCCCATGTAGATGGGGCCCAGCCGGGACCCCAGCCCGCCTCCGATGACGACGGCCTCCAGGTCCAGCAGGTTGATGACGGAGGCGATGGCCGCGCCCAGCATGTCGATGGCCCGCTCGATGAGCCGCGTCGCCAGTGGGTCCTTCTGCTTCAGGGCGCTCTCCCAGACGCTGCTGGACAGGCGCGTGCGCTTCTTGTCGCGCATGATGTCGAAGAGCAGGGTCTTCTCCCCCTTCCTCACCGCCGCGCGCGCCTTGCGCTCCATGGACGCGCGCCCCGCGTAGGCCTCCAGGCAGCCGCGCCGGCCGCAGCCACAGCGTGCGCCGTTGGGCTTCACCACCATGTGGCCAATCTCACCGGCGGAGCCCTGCCCGCGCCACGGCACGCCGTTGAGCACCAGGCCCCCGCCCACGCCCGTGCCCCACCACACGCCCAGCACGGAGCGGTGGTCGCGGCCCGCGCCCAGCTTGTACTCGGCCGCGACCGCCACCTGGACGTCGTTGCCCAGCACCACCTTGCCGCCGCCCATGAGGTCGCCCAGGTCCGCCGCCAGGGGATACGGCGCGTCCCAGCCGCCCGCCACGTTGCTCGTGTGGGAGAGCGTGCCGCGGTTCGCGTCCACCGCCCCGGGCACGCCCACGCCCACGCCCGCGAGCTTCGCGGGCTCGATGCCCACGGACTGCGCGGCCTCCCCCAGCGTGCCGTAGAGCTCCTTCACCACCTCGCCGGGGCCGCCGGTCGCGGGGGTCGTGTGGCGGGCCCGGCCCAGCACGTCGCCGCGCGCGTCCACGATGACGGCCTCGATCTTCGTGCCGCCCAGGTCGATGCCTCCCCAGATGCGGGCCCTGTCGTTGCGCGCCCCGTTCCCCGCGCGGTGCCCGTTCTTCGCTGACGCGTCGGCCATGTGGTGCCCCTGTGATTCGCGGCACCCGGCGGCCGCTCGCCGCACAATCTGCGCAGCGCGGGGCGCGGCCAGGACCGCCATGGCAGGCACGCCCGTGTCCGCCCGCCCGCCCCCCGGGGCTGCATGCGGGCCCTTCCCGTCGAAGGGCGGGACGCCCCCGGGTTCCGCGTCCCTGTTCGCCGGATGCGCGGGCGCATATAGGCTGCCGGGAGTTCTTTTCGTGGAGCGCCCCGTTTCCCCCATGAGCAGCCGTTCCACTCCCGCGCCGGACGCCGCCGACGCTCCGCCCCTGGGCATGGCGGACGTGAAGGTCCGCGCGCAGCGCTCCATCATCGCCCTGCTCCTGCGGACGGTCGGCTCGCTGGGCTTGCGCGTGGTGAGCTCGCTCACCCTGTCGCGGCTGCTGTTCCCCGGGGACTATGGCGTGTTCGCCATCGTCGCCTTCACGTCCGCGATGGGCGCGTTCCTGGGGGACCTGGGGCTCAGCGCCTCGCTGGTGCGCCAGCAGCACGAACCCACGCAGGATGAGATCACCTCCGCCTTCTGGAGCCACCAGGCGTTCACCGTCTTCATCGTGGGCGCCATCGTGCTGCTCGCGCCGTGGCTGTCGAGCACCTACGAGCTGGGGCCTTCGGGCGCGGCCATGGTGGGCACGATGGCGATTGGCCTGTTCTTCCACTCGCTGCGCGTCATCCCCATCATGATGCTGGAGCGCCAACTGCGCTTCCCGACGCTCGCGCGCATCGAGCTCATCGAGAGCGTGGCGCAGACGGCGGGCAGCATCCTGCTGGCCTCGCTGCACTTCGGGGCGTGGTCGCTCATCGGCGGCGGGCTGGTGCGGGGCGCGGTGGGCATGGTGCTGTTCTGGGCGGCGGCGGGCTGGCGGCCCCGGGGCACGTTCCGGTGGGACATCGTCAAGCGGCTGTTGTCCTTCGGCATCTGGTTCCAGCTCACGGGCATCATCCCCGCGGCGCTCCAGGGGTGGATTCCGCTGGTGGTGGGGCGCATGGAGGGCAAGGACGGGGTGGGCCTGGTGAACTGGGCGACGGCGCTGGCCTCCGTGCCGCTGGCGGTGAGCAGCGTCCTCACGCGCGTCGCGTATCCGGCGTACAGCCGCATGCAGGAGGACTCGGCCGCGCTGGCGGACTACCTGCGCACGTCCATCCGGCGCGTGAGCGCGGTCCTGTGTCTGGCCATCCCCTTTGGCGTCATCGCGCTGCCGCCCTTCATCCCGGTGGTGTTCGGCGCGCGCTGGAGCCTCGCGTCCACGCTGGTGCAGTGGTTCACCATCGAGGCGTCGATGCTGGCGGTGCAGGGCCTGCTGAACTCGCAGCAGAACGCCAGCGGCCACGCGAGGGAGCGGATGTACGTGGCCATCACCGGGAGCCTGCTGCGCTTCGGCCTGGGAGTGCTGGCGGTGATGCACTGGGGCATCGTGGGCGTCGGGGTGAGCGCGACGGCGGTGACGCTGACGGAGCTGTGGTTCACGGCGCGGCTGGTGTCCCGCCGCAACCCGCACCTGTCGCGGCTCGAGTTCGAGGTCATGGAGCCCTTCCTCACGGTGGGCGCGCTGCTGGCGCTCGCGGTGGGCTGTTCTCGGCTGGCGATGGGGGAGGACGGGCTGCTCGTGCAGGCGCTGGTGGCGGCGGGGCTCTTGACGGCGCTGGTGCTCGCGCGTGAGGCCACGCGGCGAGGCCTGTCGTTGCTGGGAGAGCTGCGCGCCCTGGTCCAGCACCTGCGCGCGAGGCGGGCGCCGCCGTGAGCCGCGCGTGGCATCTGTTGACGGGGGAGTATCCGCCGGCCCCTGGCGGCGTCTCCGACCACACCCGGAGCATCGCCCACGCGCTCTTGAAGGCGGGGGAGACGGTGCATGTCTGGACGCCTGGGCCCGACGGCGTCACGGATGATCAGGGCGTGACCGTGCACCGGTGGCCCGGCCTCTTCACGCCGCCGGGGCTGGTGCGCCTGACGCGCGAGCTGGATGCGACGCCCGGGCCCCGAAGGCTGTTGCTCCTGTACGTGCCGCACGCGTTCGGCATGAAGGCGATGAACGTGCCGCTCTGCGCCTGGTTCGCGGCGAGGCGGCGGGACGAACGCGAGCTGTTCCTCCATGAGGCGGTGTACCCGTGGAGTCCGGGCGCGCCGTGGAAGCATCAGGTGCTCGCGGGAGTCACGCGGGTGATGCTGCGCACGCTGGCGCTTGGAGCGGAGCGCGCCTACGTCTCCATCCCCACCTGGGCGGAGCACCTGCCGGAGCCCCTGCGGTCCCAGGCCCGCTGGTGTCCCATTCCCAGTCCCCTGCCGCTCGACGTGCCGGCGGAGGCCGTGAGCGCGGTGCGTGAAGCGCTGGGAGAGGGCCCCACAGTGGCGCACTTCGGGACGTATGGCGGAGCCATCGCGGGCCCGCTGGAGGCCGTGCTCGTGCCGTTGTTGCAGCGGGATGAGCGGCGGCAGGCGCTGCTGCTGGGCCGGGGCAGCCAGGCCTGGAGCGAGTCGCTGGGACGGAAGCATCCCGCGCTGGCTCGCAGGCTCCATGCGAGGGATGGACTGGCACCGGAGGCCGTGGCCGCGCACCTGCGCGCGGCGGAGCTGCTGGTGCAGCCCTACCCCGACGGCGTCAGCGCCCGGCGCAGCAGCGCCATGGGTGGCCTGGGGTTGGGCCTGCCCATCGTCACGAACCTCGGGCACCTGAGCGAACCGCTGTGGCGCGAACTGCGGCCCGTGGCGCTCGCGGACGATGCGTCCCCCGCCGCGCTGCTGGCGCTCGCGGAGCACTTGTGGGCGCACAGCGATGAACGTCAGGCCCTGGGTGAGCGCGCGGCGCGAGTGTACCGTGAGCACTTCGCGCTGGAGCACACGGTGGCGCACCTGCTGCGTCGTACCGGGAGCACCCATGAGTGACACATCGCTGGGTGGGCACCGTGAGCGATGAAGCCTCGCGGGCGCTGGAGTGGATCGTGGGCGAGCACGAGATGCGCATCAAGCGCGGCATCCCCTGACCGGAGGCGATGAGCAGGTGAGCACCTTGCGGTTGAAGGTCTTGATGGATCCGCGCGAAGAGGGCTGGCCCAGCATGGACCTGGTGGGCGAGGCCCTCGTGGACGGACTGGCGGCGTTCCCCGCCGAGGTCGCCGTCACCCGCGTGCGGCCGTCCATTCCCCACGCCGTGCGCGCCCTACCCCGCGTGGGAAGCCGCAAGGCCGCCTTCAACGCGGATCGGCTGCTCACCCGCTTCGGCCTCTATCCCGCGCGATTGCTGCGTGAGCGCATGGGCCCCGATGCGTTCCACGTCGTGGACCACACCTACGCGCAGCTCGTGCACGCGCTGCCCGCGGAGCGCACCGGTGTCTACTGCCATGACCTGGATGCGTTCCGCTCCGTCCTGGAACCCCACCGCGAACCGCGCCCCACGTGGTTCCGGCTGATGGCGCGGGCCACGCTCAAGGGACTGGAGCGCGCGGCCATCGTCTTCCACAGCACGCAGCAGGTCCGTGACGAACTGCTCGCGCACGGCGTGGTGCCTCCCGAGCGATTGGTGTGGGCGCCCTATGGAGTCTCGCCGGAGTACCGGCTCGAACCCGTTCATGGAGACGCCAGCGACGCGGTGCTCGCGCCGCTGAAGGGCCGGCCGTACCTGCTGCACGTGGGCAGCGCCATCCGCCGCAAGCGCCTGGACGTGCTCTTCGACACCTTCGCGGCGCTGCGAGCCCGGCATCCGGACCTGATGCTGGTGCAGCAGGGCGGCGAGCTGGACACGGCCCAGCAGGCACAGGTGGCGCGGCTCGGCTTGAAGGACGCGCTGCTGCAACCGCCCCGGCAGGAGCGGGCCACGCTCGCGGGCCTGTACCGGCGCGCCCGCGCGGTGCTGGTGCCCAGTGGCGCGGAGGGCTTCGGCCTGCCCGTCATCGAAGCCTTGGCATGTGGTGTCCCCGTGGTGGCCAGCGACCTGCCGGTGCTGCGCGAGGTGGGCGCCGACGCCTGCACGTACTGCCCGGTGGGCGACGTGGCCGCGTGGGCGGAGACGGTGGATGCCCTGCTCACGGGCCGCGTGCCCGCGCCATCCGCGGAGACGCGGCGTGCACGGGCCGCACGCTTCACGTGGAGCGCCCACGCGCGCACCGTGCTGGACGCGTACCTGCATCGCCTTGACCGCCCCGGGCGGGTCTGATTCGGTCGCGTCCGCGTGCGGATCCTGTTCCTCAACCCCGTGGGAATCCTGGGCGGTGCCGAGCGCGCACTCGTGGATCTCCTCGCGTGCCTGCGCACGCTGGAGCCCGGCCTGTCGCTGCACCTCATCGCGGGCACGGACGGGCCGCTCGTGGAGACGGCCCGAGGTCTCGGAGTGGAGGCCCGGGTGCTCGCCCTGCCCGACCGCCTCTCCGCGCTCGGGGACAGCGGCCTGCGGGAGCAGGGCCGCGCGGGGCTCCTCCGCTTCGCGCGGGAGCTTGCCCCCACGCCCCTGCTGCTGACCCGCTACGGCCTCGACCTGCGGCGCGCGGTGCGTGACGCGGCGCCGGACCTGCTGCACTCCAATGGCATCAAGACCCACCTGCTGAGCGCGGCCACCCTCGGATTGCCAATTCCGCGCGTGTGGCACGTGCACGACTTCCTCGGCGAACGGCCACTCGTGCGTCGCGCGCTCTCCGGCCTGCATCCGCTGGCCTCGGCGGCCATCGCGAACTCACAGGCCGTGGGCGATGACGCGCGCACGGTGCTCGGGAAGGTGCCCGTGCACGTCGTGCCCAATGGCGTGGACGTGGAGCGGTTCTCCCCTGCCGCCGGTGACGGCGCGCACCTGGATGCGCTGGCCGGACTGCCACCCGCGCCTCCGGGCACGCTGCGCGTGGGGCTCGTGGCCACGTACGCGCGCTGGAAGGGGCACGACGTCTTCCTGGAGGCCGCGGCCCTGTTGAAGCGTCAGGCGCCGGCCCTGCCCGTGCGCTTCTACGTCGTGGGCGCGCCGCTCTATCGCACGGCCGGCTCGCAGTTCACCGACGCGGAGCTGCGCGAACAGGTGGAGCGCCACGGCCTCATGGACCGCGTGGGCTTCGTGCCCTTCCAGCCCGAGCCCGAGCGCGTCTACCGGGCCCTGGACGTCTTCGTGCACGCGAGCACCCGCCGCGAACCGTTCGGCCTCACCATCGCGGAGGCGCTCGCCTGCGGCCGGGCGGCCGTCATCTCCAAGTCGAGCGGCGCGGCCGAAGCACTGCGGGATGGCGAGGACGTGCTGGCCATCGAACCCGGCGACGCGACCACGCTCGCGGCGGCCCTGCGCCGGCTGCTGGAGGACGAAGCCTTGCGCGACACCCTGGCCCGCGCGGCCCGCCACACCGCAGTGCGCCGCTTCTCCCGCGAGCGCTACGCCCGGGACATCCTCGCCGTGTACCGGAGCCTCGTTCCCGCGCGAGGACATTCATGATGCGTCCCCGGAAGCTCGTCACCGTCTCGCACTCCTACGTCGTCACCCTCAACCGGCGGCTGGCCAACGAGATGGCCCGCGTGGGCGCCGGCCGCTGGGACGTCACCGCCGTGGCGCCGAAGTCCTTCCACGGGGACCTGGGCCCGCTGGTGCTCCAGCGCGATCCTCATGAGGCCGTGAACCTGGAGGGCGTGCGCGCTTTCCTCAGCCGCTCACTGCACGGCTTCGTCTACGGGCCGGAGCTGCGCGCCCATTTGTCGCGGGGCGTGGATCTGGTGCACCTGTGGGAGGAGCCCTACGTCTTCTCCGGCCTGGAGGTGGCGCTCCTGACACCCCGTCAGGTGCCGCTCGTCTTCTGCACGTTCCAGAACCTGGCCAAGCGCTATCCCCCGCCCTTCGCGCAGACCGAGCGCTTCGTCGTGCGCCGGGCCGCGGGGTGGATCGCCTGGGGTCAGACGGTGCACGACAACCTCCTCGCCCGGCCCGGCTATGAGCAGCGCCCCTCGCGCATCATCCCCGTGGGCGTGGACGTGGAGCACTTCCGTCCGGATCCGGAAGCGGGCCGCGACTTCCGCGAGCGCCTGGGCTGGACGTCCGAAGGGCCGCCCGTGGTGGGCTACCTGGGCCGCTTCGTTCCGGAGAAGGGCCTGCGGCTCCTGATGGATGCGCTCAACACGCTGCGCACGCCCTGGCGAGCCCTCTTCGTCGGCGGAGGTCCCCTGGAGGCGGACCTGCGCGCCTGGGCCGCGCGCCACGGAGACCGCGTGCGCATCGTCACCGGCGTGAAGCACGCGGAGGTGCCCCGCGCGCTCAACGCCATGGACGTGCTCTGCGCGCCCAGCCAGACGACGCCCGCGTGGAAGGAGCAGTTCGGCCGCATGCTCGCGGAGGCCTTCGCGTGTGGCGTGCCCGTGTTCGCCAGCGACTCTGGAGAGATTCCGCACACCGTGGGCGATGCCGGGCGCATCCTGCCGGAGGCGTACGGCGGCGCGTGGGTCACCGCGCTTGAGGAGCTGCTGGAGAGCCCCGCGCAACGCCAGGAGCTGTCCGCGCGAGGCCGCGAGCGAGCCGTGTCCCGCTTCGCCTGGCCGGTGGTCGCGAAGGCGCACCTCGACTTCTTCGAGCAGGTGCTCGAGCGCCGAGCCTGAAGCCTCACGCCTCCAGCCGGGCCACCACCGCCGCCGCCATCGCGTCCCACGTCCAGGCCCGCAGCTCCGACGACAGCGCGGCCACGGCGGGCATCCAGTCCCCGCCCCGCGACCGCCACTCCTCCAGGCGCCGCACCAGCTCGCCCGAGTCCTCGGGGTCATCCAGCAGCAGCCCCTGAAGCGAGGACGGGAAGCGCTCCGCCACGCCCGCCGCGCGGCTCACCAGCGCGGGGATGCCCACGCACAGCGCTTCGTGCACGCCCAGGCCATAGGACTCGTAGCGCGTGGGGGACACCAGCAGGTCGGCGGCGGCCAGCAGGCGGGGCACGTCGTCGCGGAAGCCCAGGAAGCGGATCCGCTCGCCCAGGCCCTGCTCCCGTGCCGCGCGCTCCCATGCTTCGCGTTGCACGCCCGTCCCCACCACGCACAGGTCCACGTCCCACTCGCGTCGGGCGCACAGCCGCGCCCACGCGTGGAAGAGCGTGTCGAAGCCCTTGCGCCGGTCTCCCAGCGCGCCCACGAACAGCGCCACCCGCCGCTCCTGGGGCCAGCCCAGGGACGCACGCGCCTCACGGCGAAGCACGGGGGTCGTGGACGGGAAGCGCGCGGGGTCTCCGCCCAGGTACACCACGTGGACGCGGGACGCCTCCACGCCGCTGGCGGCCAGCAGGTCCTGCCGCGTGCGCTCCGAGTTCGCCAGGATGATCCGCGCCCGGCGCAGCGCGCGTTGCTCGCCGCGCAGGTGCATCCGGTGGCTCACGTGGCCCTTCAGCCGGCGCAGCGGACCGCCGCCGGGCTCGGGCGCGTGCGCGGCGTGGACGTAATGGACCCAGTTGGCGGCGGGCACCACGCAGTTGCCGCCGTTGGCCACCACCTGGCCACCTTCCGCCAGCGTGCGCGCGGCCCAGAAGCGCCCCACGGCGTCGAGCAACGGCTCGCCCAGCAGGTACGCGTTCGCGGGCTTGGGCACGCGGACGAAGTGCACGTTGGGGTAGCGCAGGAGTGAATCCTCCACCCGGTGCGCCACCAGCCGCATGGGCCCGCCCTGGCGCGCGAGCCAGTCCGCCAGCGCGAGGTTCGCGCGGTCCATGCCGCCGGTGGAGACGAAGTCACCGGCGATGAGGGTGTAGGGCCGCATTCCGGTTCCAGTACGCGCTGAAGAAGGCCGCGTTGAGCAGCCAGAACTCCATGCCCATCTGGCTCATGAAGAACTGGTAGCTGAAGGTCTGCGCGATCGCGCCCAGGTCATACGCGAAGAGGAGGCTGCCCCAGAGCCAGAACTCGCCCGCCGAGTCATCGCGGCGCCGCGCCACCTGGAAGCCCCACCCCAACGTCGCCAGCAGCGCGAGCGGATAGCAGATGAGCCCCAGCCATCCACCGTCGTAGGCCCACGCCGTCCACTGGATCTCTGCCCACAGCGGAGGGCTCTCGCGGTCCAGGTTGTCGCCGAAGTAGGCGTTGGCCATGCCGTAGCGGCCCAGGCCCGCGCCCAAGGGGAACTCCGGGAGCACCTGGTCGAAGGTCTCGTCGAGGAACCGGCCCCGGTTGGATTGATACACCTGCGACGGGTCGGAGGCCGTGAGCGTGCTCCAGCGAGAGAGCACCGCGTCGCCGCCGACCGCGACGGCCCAGCCGAAGGCCACCACCGCGAAGCCGCCCACGACCGAGGCCAGCGTCACCAGCCGCACCCACCGGCCGCTCACGGTGAGCACCAGCCCCATGGCCGCCATGCAGACAATCAGCGTCACGGCCGCGACGCGAACCTGCCCCAGGTAGAGGCAGATGAGCCCGATGCCGATGCCCGCCGCGCCCAGCACCTTGCGGGACAGGCCCTGGCGGCTGAGCAGGAACGCGCCGCCCAGCAGCACGGAATAGAAGGCGCCGGTGGCGGCTCCGCCCGGGACGTCCGTCAGCCCCATGGGGCGGAACACGCGCGCGCCGCTCGCGGTCTCGAACTGGAGGCTGCGCACGTAGCCCTCGCCCTGGCTTTCGACCATGGCGGACAGGGCGGGCTGGAAGCGTCCGGGGAAGGTCACCTGCAGGATGCCCAGCGTGGCGCTCGCCATGTTGAACAGGAAGAGGAGCAGGACGACGCGTCCGAACATCTTCGCGTCGATGCGCAGGCGGCTCGCCCAGAAGAGGGGCGCGAACACGGAGATCTGGATGCCCAGTTGCGCGGCCGCCGCCAGCGGGGTGTTGGTGCCGGGGTGGAAGAAGTTCAGCGCGGTGAGCCCCGCGGAGGCGAGCAGGAAGGGCATCGCCGGGTGCTTGAGGCGCGGGCCCTTCACCAGCACCAACAGGGCCAGGCTGGTGCCGAACGACAGGATGCGGAACACCACGCGCGCGGGCGCCAGCGCCTCCACCAGCAGCGCGAGCTGGCAGATGAAGAGCAGCGCGATGAACGCCACCACCACGCGACCCGAACCGAGCAGCCCCGGAGAAGCCGCAGCCAGAGCCGGCACGGCCTGCGTCGTCGCGGGCTCCGCCGCGCGCCGCACGTACCGCCGATGCAGCACACCGGGGCCGCGGAGCTGGGGGCGAGGACTGGCGCCACTCATGAGACGGGCTCCCGGGCCACGGAGCGCACCGCGTCCTCCAGCGCCGACAGGAAGGCCTCCGGCGCGCTCAGCGCCTTCGCGCGAGACGGGCCACCGCTGCCCAGCTTCCGACGAACTGCTTCGTCTTCGATGAGCCCGCGCAGCGCCTGGGCCAGGGGCTCCGGCCTGGGAGGCACGAGCACGCCACAGGACGCATCGACGATCTCCAAAGGTCCGCCCAGCGCGGTGGTGACCACGGGAAGCCCGGCGTAGAGCGCCTCCACGAACGCCAGTCCAAACGGCTCCGGCCCGGTGTTGGGCTGACAGTGCACCTCCGCGGCGCGAAGCAGCCGGGGAACATCCGAGCGCTGTCCCAGGAACCGCACGCGGTCCCCAAGCCCCAGGGCCTGAGACTGGGCCTTCAAGCCCGCTTCATAGGCGGTCTCCTCCGGGCGCTGCGCACCGCCAGCGAACCATGCCTTCCACCGAGGCACCTGGCGCAGCCGGCCCAGCGCTTCGAGCAGCAGCCGCTGTCCCTTCCACTCCTGCATGCGGCTGGCATGGACGATGACGACATCCGTCGAGTCCGCGCCCAGCTCGCCCCGGAGCGAAGCGCGCTCGGAAGCCGTGAGGCCCGGGCCACCGTCCCGAACCGGCGGATGGAGCACGCTCCAGGGCGTGCGCGGGTACACGCTCGGAAGCGTGCTCGCGGTGTAGCGGCTGTTGCAAAGCGCCAGGTCCGGAGAGGTGACGCGGGCCCACCGCTCCACCCAGTGCGAACCCGACAGTGCATCGTGCTGGAAGAAGATCAGCGGAACCCCGGCCGTGCGAACCACCGGCCCGAAGAGGGCTTGAGGCCACGCCGCGTGACACACCACCGCGTCGAACGCCTCCCGCTGGAGCAGCGCCATCAACGAGCGCCGAGCCTCCCAGACCCGCCACGGCCGGCTCACCTTCGCCGGTCCCAGCAGCGTCAGCGGCGCGCCCGCCGCGCGAAGCTCCTCGGCGATGCGTCCCTCGAAGCAGAGCGCGAACGCATGCACCGCGCCGCCGTCACGCTCCGCGCAAGAGAGCGCCAGCGTGCGCAGCAACGTCTCGACGCCGCCGTAGAGGTTGCCGCTGGAGACATGCAACACGCGAAGCGTATGCGCGGAGCCTCCTCCACCCACCACGAGTTCCTCACGATGAGATGCGCGCGACCCGTGCATGCGCGGACCTTCAGCGCCCACCCGCGGCGTGCCGGACAGAGGCATCGCTCCGCTCCTCCGCCACCGGCTGCCGTCCGAGCGCCTCCGCGTACAGGTCCAGGCTGCGCGACGCCATCACGTCATGGGCGAACTCCGCCCGCGCGCGCTCCTGCGCCCCGCGTGACAGCCGCTCCCGCAGGCCCGGCTCCTCCACCAACCGGCGCGCCGCCGCCGCCAGCGCCCGCGCATCCCCCACGGGCACCGTGAGCCCGGTGCGCTCGTGCAGGCTCACCCACGCCACACCCGAGTCCGGCACCGCCGTGTTGAGCACGGGCAACCCACTCGCCAGCGCCTCCACCTGCGACAGGCCATACGCCTCGCTGCGCGCGTTGCTCGGGAACCACAGGGCCGTCGCGGCCCGGTACGCGCCCGTCAGCGCCTCCGGCGACAGGTAGCCCGCCCACGTCACCCGGTCCTCGATGCCCAGCGCCTTCGCCCGCGCGCGGCCCTCCCCCGCCAGCGGCCCCTCCCCCACGATGACCAGCCGCCCCGGCGCGTGCACCAGCGCCTCCAGCGCCGTGAACAACCCCTTGTAGTAGACGAGCCGCCCCACCATCAGCCACAGCGGCCCGCCCGCGGCCTCCGCCGTCCAGCGCGCCTGGGCCTCTCGCGCCTCCGCGGAAGGAGGCCGCAGGTACGACTCCAGCTCGATGCCCAGCGGCAACACCCGCACCTTCGACTTGAACGTCGACAGCAGCGACGAGCCGCGCACGTACGCGTCACTCGTGGCCAGCAGCCGCGCCGCGCGCGAATACAGCATCCACTCGAAGGGACGGAACAGCGCGCCCGCGACCTTCTGCCGGATGATGTCGCTCTGGTGCGTCACCACCACCGCGGGCAGTCGCGGCACCGCGTCCAGCGCCAGCACCATGCTCGGGTTGGGCACGTGCAGGTGCACCACGTCCACGCCCCGCGCCAGCGCCCGCCTGAGCACGAACGGCAGCGACGGCATCACGTCCATGCGCGCCACGGACGCGAGCCGCCCCAGGCGCACCACGCGCACGGGCCCATCCCACTCCTCACGCGTGGGGCTGCGCCCATGGAACTCGTGGCTCGTCCCGGTGCCGTCCACGGAGTGGTTCGCGCACAGCACCTCCACCTGCGCGCCCAGCGCGGCCTGCGCTCGCGCCAGCGTGCGCACGTGCGCCTCCATGCCGCCGGAGGCCGGAGGGTAGAACTTCCCCAGGTGCAGCACCCGCAGGCCCGCGCCCTTCACGACGGCGCCACCCCGCCCTTGGGCTCGTCCTGCGTCGGGCCATAGCCCTGGTAGCCCAGGTACGTGTCGCCGTAGCGCGGCTGCCGCAGGTCCACGTCGTTGAGGATGGCGCCGAACATCCGCGCCTGCACGTCCGCCAGCGAGCGCAGCGCGCGCTTCGCGGCCCCGCGGTCCGTCCGGCCCGCCTTGAGCACCATCACCACGCCGTCCGCCTGCGTGGCCAGCACCGCCGCGTCCACGACGGCGTTGAGCGGCGGGCTGTCCAGGATGATGCGGTCGAACTTCTCCCCCGCCGCGCGCAACAGCTCCTTGAAGGCGCGCGTGTGCAACAGCTCCGCGGGGTTCGGCGGCAGCGGGCCACACGGCAGCACGAAGAGGTTGGGCACCTCCGTGCTCTTCACCGCCTTGTCCAGCGAGCCCTCGCCCACCACCAGCGAGCTGATGCCCAGGTCGTTGGGCACGCCGAACGCGCGGTGCAGCCGGGGCCGGCGCATGTCCGTGTCCAGCAGCAGCACGCGGTTGCCGCTCTGGGCCATGGCCACGCCCAGGTTGATGCACGTGGTGGACTTGCCCTCCTGCGGGCCGCTGGACGTCACCACC
The DNA here is from genome assembly GCF_020036995.1 of Corallococcus sp. AS-1-12. Lineage (NCBI taxonomy): Bacteria > Pseudomonadati > Myxococcota > Myxococcia > Myxococcales > Myxococcaceae > Corallococcus > Corallococcus sp. AS-1-12. Next base: position 258,327 of record NZ_JAIQDD010000007.1, read on the forward strand.
AGCGTCTTGCAGGGATGATCCGGCGACATGAACAGGAGGTTGGTGCGCACCGCGCGGCAGCACTCCGCCACCGCCGAGCGCGGCGCGCGGTGCACGTACAGGTCGCGGTCGCCCGGCGCCTTCGTGGCCTCCATGCGCGGCACCACGCCCAGGAACGCCAGGCCCAGCACGTCCTCCACGTCCGCCTGCGACGTGACGCTGTTCTCCAGCATCTCCAGGAACAGCGCCACGCCCAGCCCCAGCAAGAGCCCCATCACCCAGCCCACCAGCAGGTTGCGCCGCGTGTGCGGCCGCACCGGCAGGAGCTCCGGCCGCGCGGGGTCCAGCACGCGCACGTTGCTGGTGCGCAGGAGGCCCGACAGCTCGATGTCCTTCAGCCGCTTGAGCACCAGCTCGTACAGGCGCTGGTTGTTGTCCGACTCGCGCTGCAGCCGCCCGTACTCGATGGCCTTCTTGTTCACCTGGAAGGCCTCGGCCTTGGTCTCGTCCAGGAGCTTGTTGAGGTTCTTCTCCTCGCCCTGCGCCTCCGCCAACTGCGTCTCCGCCGAGCGCACCACGTTGGTCAGGCTCTTGAGCAGGTCCGCGCGCACGACCTCCAGCTTGCGGTTGCACTCCAAAAGCTTCGGGTGCTCCGGCAGGTAGCGCTCCGTCAGCTCCGCGCACGCGGCCTTCTGTTCGCCGTAGCGCGATTTGAGATCTTGGATGGGGCCGTCCTTCGCGCCGGGCACCGCCTCCGCCCACGTCTCGTCGTTGCCCGCGTCCTTGCGCAGCCGGTGGATGGCGTCCACGCGCGCCTGCTGCGCCGCGATGCGCGTGCGCACCTCGGTGAGCTTCAGGTTGTAGGAGTTGATCCGCTCGCTGACGATGGACAGCCGCGACTCCAGCGACGTGGACAGCATGTCCGCGTCCTTCTTCAGGTCGTAGACGGCCATCTCGCCGGCCTTGGACTGGCGGCCCAGCTCATCCAGGCGCCCCTCCAGCCACGCGCGCGCCTCCTCCGTGGTGCGCAGCTTCAGCGCCAGGTTCTCCGCCATGTACGCGGCGGCCACCTCGTTGGAGAGCAGCGCCGCTCTCGCGGGGTCCACGTCCTCCACGCCGATGTTCATCACCCGCGAGTCCTTGCCGGGCACCACCTGGATGCGCGAGCGCAGCAGCCCCACCGCGTCCGCGTCCTCCAGCGCCTTCGCGCGCTCCGCCGGGTCCTGGTTCGCCGGCAGGCCCAGGAAGGACGCGTCCTTCGAAAGCCCCAGCCGGTCCACCACGCGGCTGGCCACCGCGCGCGAGGTGATGATCTCACTCTGCGTGGCGTAGTACTCCTTGTTGAACCAGTAGTTGCTGCGCTCCTCCCCCATCACCTCCTTCACCTCGCCGTCGAGGATGCGCGGCGCGGTGACGTCGATGATGAGCGACGTGCTGGCCGCGTAGATGCGCGGCTGCCGCAGCGTCCAGGCCGCCGTGAGCGCGGTGACCCCCAACGCCACCCCGAGCATCACCCACCGCCGGCGCCACACGCCTCGCAGCCGGTGCAGCACGCTCGCGGACGTCGCGCCGGGCGCCCCACCGGCCGGGTCCAACACCGTTCCTTCCACGTCGCGTCTCTCCGGAAGTGGCTGCCGCGGGCGGTCTCCACCGGCCCGAAGTCGTCCGGACCCGACCTGCACCCACATCGCGCTGGGGGAATAACGCCCGGAGCGTGCAACGGGCCGGGCGGGTTGTCCATCCAACCGACGCCGCCTGGATGCCCCCCATCCATCCGCTCCGGTCCGTGAACGCGCACCCTGGAGGGTCCTGTGGTAGTGAGCGGCGCAATGGTTCCTGCGCTTTCCGTCGTCCTGCCCTTCAACCCCGCCACCTCCGCCGCGGCCGCCCGGTTCGCCCATGCGCTGTCCGGCCAGGCCCAGGTCGTGCTCGCGGGTGAAGGGCCGGTGGACGTCACGCCCGGTCCCAACGTCCACGTCCTCGCCGCCCAGGGTGGCAAGGGGGCGGCCATCCGCGCCGCGCTCCCCCACGTCACCGGCGCCCACACGGTGCTCCAGGATCCGGACGCCGCCTACTCGCCCGACACCTACGACGCCCTGGTGCAGCCCCTGCGGGACGACACCGCGGACGGCGTCTTCGGCCGGCGCCCCGGCATGTCCCCGGAGATGGTGGCCGAGCGCGCGCTGGGCGGCATCACCCGCTTCGTCACCGACGTGGCGCTGACGGATCCGCTCACCGGCCTGCGCGCCTTCCGCACGGAGGCGCTGCGCTCCATCCAGCTCACCAGCGACGACGACGCGGTGGACGCGGAGCTGGTGGTGAAGCTGGCCGCGCAGCTCTTCCGCCTCACGGAGGTGGCCCTGCCGCCGCTGCAGGCCGTGCCGCGCCGCCCGGCCTCCGCGCACCTGGCCCGCCTGCGCACGCTGGTGCGCTACGCCACCGTGCGCGACGACGCGGACAACCAGCACGAGGGCTACTCCACCCTGGAGCGCATGGACGGCGCCACCCACTACAACCAGTGGCTGGGCCGCCGCTTCCGCGAGCACATGGGCCGGCGCGTGCTGGAGATTGGCGCCGGCATCGGCACCATCACCCGCGAACTGGAGGCAGGCGCGGAGCACCTGGTCGCGCTGGAGGTGGAGCGCTTCTACGTGGACCGCCTGAAGAACCTCTTCCGCGGCAAGCCCCACGTGCGCCCCTACCTGTCCGACGTGGCGCTCGCGGACTGGGAGTCGCTGAAGGCGGAGAACCTGGACACCATCGTGCTGTCCAACGTGCTGGAGCACATCCCGGACGACGCGTCCGCGGTGCGCCGCTTCCGTCAAATCCTCCAGCCGGACGGCCGCGTGCTCATCCTCGTGCCGGCGCTGCCGCAGTTGTTCGGCGCCATCGACGAGGCCGTGGGCCACTACCGCCGCTACACGCCGGACACCCTGCGCGCGGTGCTGCAGGAGAACGGCTTCCGCGTGGACACGCTGGAGTGGATGAACCTGGTGGGCCTGCCGGGCTGGTTCGTCAACAGCCGCCTCCTGCGCCGCCGCGCGGTGCCCAAGCTCCAGCTCAAGCTCTACGACGCGCTGGCGCCCCTGCTCGCCCAGGCCGAGCAACAGGTGCGGCTGCCCGTGGGCATGAGCCTGTTCGCCGTCGCCCGCGCCGTCTGATGCCCGCGTGAGCGCCGAACCCCACCCCACCTCCCCGCCGCCCCCCGACGCGGCCCCGGCGCCCCCCACCGTGGCGCCCGCGCCCCGCGCCACGGGACTGCCCCGGGCGGTGTGGGCCACGGTCGCGGCGCTCTACGTGGTCCTCTTCCCGTACCACCCGGGCCTGCGCTCGCCCAACGAGCTGTGCCGGCTGTGGCAGACGCGCGCCCTGGTGGAGGACGGGACGCTGGAGATCAACCGCGCCCTGCGCGACTACGGCCCGGTGGGCGACCTGTCCGTGATGGACGGGCGCTACTACCCGTCCAAGGCGCCGCTGCTCTCCTTCGCCGCGGTGCCCGTGTACGCGGGCCTGCGAGCCCTGGGCGGCGGCCACCGCTACGCCGTGCCGGAGGTGCCGCTCGTCTTCTTCAGCCGCCTCTTCCTCACGGTGCTGCCCACGCTGGGGCTCCTGTGGCTGGTGCGCCGCTTCCTCCGCGCGTTCCTGTCCCCCGTCGTCGCGGACGGCGTCACGGTGACGTACGCGCTGGGCTCGCTCGCGTTCAGCTACTCGCTGCTCTTCATGAGCCACCAGACGACGGCGGTGCTGCTCTTCGCGGGCTTCTACGCGCTCTGGAAGCTGTCGCGCGGCGAGTGGCGCGAGCGAGGCTACGCCGTGGCCGGCGCGTGCGCGGGCGCCACCGTCGCCGCCGAGTACACCGGCGCGCTCGGCGTGCTGGGCCTCATCCTCTACGCCATCCTCACCGTGCTGAGCGTGCCAGCGCCCTGGGCCGCGCGGCTGAAGAAGCTGGGCCGGGCCACGGGGCTCGCCGTGCTGGGCGCGCTGCCCTTCATCGTGGCGCTGGGGCTCTACCACCAGGCCACGTTCGGGCACCCGCTGGAGACGGGCTACAAGCACCTCAACGACGCGGCCTACCAGCCGTGGCACCTGGGCGGCTTCCTGGGCATCCGCACGCCGGATCCGCGCGCCTTCACGCTGTCGTTCTTCTCCCCGCTGCGGGGCCTCTTCACCCTGTCGCCGTTCCTGCTGCTCGCGCTGCCCGGGCTCGCGCTGCTCAAGCGCCTGGGCAGGACGTCTCCGGAGGCACGCGCCCTCTTCTGGATGTCCGCGGCCACGCTCGCCGGCTACACGTACTTCACCTCGTCGTTCACCTACGACTCGTGGGGCTGGACCACCGGGCCCCGGCACCTCACGGGGCTGGTGCCCTTCCTGCTGCTGCCCGCGGGGCTGGTGCTGGAGCGGCTGCGCGGCGCCGGCAGGCCGGTGCTGTCCGGCGTCGCGGCCATGCTGTGCGCGGCGTCCGTGCTCGTCACGGGGCTGGCCACCTTCGTCAACTACATCCCCGACGACGTCTCCACCCCCGTGCTCGCGCTGGCCCGGCCGCTCCTCCTGGACGGCTACCACCCGCCCAACCTGCTCGCCTTCCTGGGCCTGCCCACGTCCCTCGCGGGCGCGGTGCTGCTCGCGGCGCTCGCCGCCGTGGCGGCCTGCGTCTTCGTCGCGCTGGGCCGGGACGAGTCCGCCCGCGCGCCCGCGCCCGCCGCCTGGGTGGCGGGGCTCGCGACGCTGGCGGTGATGGCGAGCGCGCAGGCGGTGTTCACCCGGAACGACCGCGCGGATCAGAACGCGGTGCGCTTCCTGGAGTCCGTCTGGCTCCAGCCCCCCGGCCGCCCCACCGCGCCCTTCTGGCCCCGCGCCGGTTCCTGAGCGCGTGGCTATACTGGCGTCCCCCTCCCCCCTGGAGACCGTGCATGACCCCGCGGTGGTGCCTGCTGTCCACCCTCCTGCTGTGCGCTCCAGCCCTCGCCCACGCCGAGGACGCCGCCGCCCTCTGGGACAAGAGCTGCAAGAACTGCCACGGCCCGGACGGCCGCGCCCAGACGCGCATGGGCCAGAAGGAGTCCATCCCCGACATGAGCCGGGCCGCCTGGCAGAAGGCGGAGTCGGACGCCGAGCTGCGCGAGGTCATCGCCAACGGCTCGTCCCACAACCCCAAGATGAAGGCCTACAAGGACCGGCTCACCCCGGAGCAGATGGACGCCCTGGTGCGATACATCCGCACCTTCAAGGCGAAGGAGTAGCGCTCGTGAATAACCCTTCGCGTCCGGGCGTCGTGGGGAGTGGGAGAATGGGAGCCGCCATGAAGACCCTCACCGTCGCCATCGTGTTCTGCCTGTCCATGGTCAGCCTCTTCACGTCGGTGCGCGCCGACGCCAACGCCTTCCCCCGCCTGGAGCCGGGCATCTCCCAGCCGGTGGCGCTGATGCCCAAGGGCGGCGACGGCAAGGGCGGCGGCAAGGGCGGCAGCGACGGCGGCAAGGGCGGCGAGGAGGACGAAGAGGAGTACCGCCGGCAGACCCGCGCCCTCTCCCAGAAGGCCGCCCTGGAGCTGGTGGACCCCGGCGTCCTGGACGACATGCTCCGCCTGCGCGCCGCCGTGCGCGGCGGCCAGCGCTGAGGCCCGGGCGACCTCGCAAGAATGAGCGGGCTCGCAAAGTTTGCGCAGCCGCCTGACGTCAGACGGCACCCCCCCGCATCACGGACATCCCTTATTCCGGCGGGTTGAGCGCCGGAATTCCCGGCACGAAGATTGCTGTTCAGGGGCACCCAAGCCGTACCTCCCCCCAGGGGTACGTGAAGGAGCCCCCGATGGTGCGTCGCCCAACCCCCCGCCGTCAGTCCCGTGGCTTCACGCTCCTGCTCGCGCTGGGCGTGGTCGCGGTCGTGACGATGGCGGTGATGCTCAGCTACAGCGTGGTGGGCCGCGAGGCCGACACCCAGGCGGACACCCGCCGCCAGAAGCAGGCGTTCTTCGCCGCCGAGGCGGGCCTGGCCGAGGGGCGCGAAGCGGTGCGCCTGATGATGGCGAAGAACAGCGGCATGAACCAGTTGACGCTGTCCACCGCCCTGGGTGGGGCCGCGCCGGTCGCGGACATCCCCGGCATCGCCGGCGCCAATCCCCCCTGGTTCGAGCTGCTGCCCGGCGCGGGGGGCGGCAACTGGAACAACTACACCCTGCTCAAGGCGAACATGGGGCCCGCGGAGATCCCCGCGGGCGTCGACTTCCCGGAGCAGAGCAACGTGCGCTACCGCGTCTTCGTCCGGGACGACGTGGATGACGACTCGGACAGCGTGGACTCCAACGGCCAGTTGTGGCTCCTCGCCGTGGGCGAGGTGACCACGCCGAATGGCCGCCCGACGCGCTCCCTGGTCCAGGCGCTGGTGACCAACGCGGAGGGCGACTCCGTCTTCATGCCCGGCTGCCAGCAGCGCAACTGCAGCTCGGACCAGACTGGTGGCCACAACCCGGACGAGAGCACCGCCGGGGAAGGTGTCGCCATCAAGATCAACCCGTACCCCTGACCTCGCTTTCCCCCACGAGCCCTCATGAAACGCCTGCCCCTCATGCTGCTCCTGCTCCCGGCGCTCGCCAGCGCCCAGGAACGAGGCGAAGTGTCCTTCAACAAGGCCTGCGCGCAATGTCACCAGGCCCGCACGCCCACGGAGACGCCCAAGAGCCTGCTGGGTGTCCGCCAGCCGGTCGGCCCCTACATGGACCAGGTGCTGCGCAAGAAGAGCCTGTCGGAGGTCCGCACCTGGGTGGAGTCCCCCCACCGGATCAACCCCAAGACCAACTGTGACACGCGCCTGCTGAGCCGCGATGAGCTGGACGGCCTCACCAGCTACCTGTCCACCGTCGTGGTCGCTCCGCCGCCGACGCGCCGGATGCGGCTGCGCCGGCAGATGGAGGAGCAGGCCGCGGCGCTCCAGAAGGCGGATGCGGAAGCGAAGGCGAAGTCCCAGCCGAAGACCCAGGGGAAGCAGTGATGCGCACGCTCTTTCAACGAACCCTCACGGCGCTGGTGCTGACGGTCGCGACGCCCTCGCTGACCACCGCGCAGCAGCTCTGCCAGGACGACCTGGCCAACGACAAGCAGGGCGACTTCAAGCTGGGCCCCAACGGCCTCACGGTCGCCAACAACACCATCATCCTGCGCGACGACGGCCGGCTCCAGCTCAACACCAACCTCAAGAAGCTGGACTCGGAGAACATCACCTTCCCGTTCGACCAGACGGTCACCATCGACTACGTGTACGAGTCCGCCGGTGCGTCGCACTCGCTGGGCTACCTGTACATGGATGACGTGGTCGCCCGGGGCTACGCGGATCCCGTCACCCGCGAGCTGGTCGACAAGAACAACAACGGCATCCTCGACCTGCACGAGGCCATCTACAACCTGACGCCGGACGACGACACCGTCCTGCCCATCAAGTACGTGGGCAAGACGCGCCGCTGCACCCGGTCCTTCACGTCCGGCGGCAAGAAGTACATGGAGCCCGACCTGGCGATGAAGGGCGACTGCTCCAAGACCTTCGTCCACAAGACGGACGTGACGGACTCGCGCCCCGTCCGCGCGGACTCCAGCTTCTACAACATCGAGAACGACTGGGTCGGCACCAACGACATCAACGGCACCGGCGGCGACAACGGCCTGTTCCCGTACATCCCCAACCTGCTGGAGCCGGCCGCCCCGGCGAACAACAACCTGGGCCTCGGCCGCATGGTCTTCCTGCTGGTGGATGACGACAGCGACAAGACGGTGCACCGCAACATCGGCCCCGTCTCGGACGTCACCGACACCTACGACGGCGTGCCGGACTACAACGTCTCCCAGTACGACTTCCGGGGCATCAAGCTGCCCGCGCCCCCGGTCGGAGACCCCGAGTACACCAACTACCAGCAGATCAACACCGGCGACCGCCGGGTGAACCTGGGCCTGGTCCAGGGTGGCAAGGAGATCGTCTTCTTCGCCGTCGTCTACTACGACGCCCGCCACAACACGGACAACGACACGGTCGCCCCCTGCCTCAAGCGCCAGCCCTACACGGGCAACGCCGACGAGGACGGCAAGTGCCTGCTGCACCTGCAGACGACCGTCTCCGTGTTCTTCTCCAAGGCCACCTGGAACCTGGACCAGAACTTCAAGGCGCCCGCGGACAACAAGGTGGCGGAGCGCAACATCGGCTGCAGCTACGAGGAGAGCTGCACCTCGCCTGCGTCCGCGACGGCCTGCACCATCGCGGGGACCAGCAAGAAGGCCTGCGGCTGGCTGGAGCAGGACACGCTCGACCGCCTGGACACGGCCGCCTACAAGAACCTGAAGATGCCGAAGGAGGGCGTGACCGTCATGCGCCCCGGCACGGAGCCCGGCAACCCGCAGATCGCCATCGACCGGATGAACTACATGCCCCACGTCATCGTGGGCGCGCCGACCACGGACCCCTTCCGGTGGATCCTCGGCTTCGAGGACCTCAACGGCGGCGGTGACCGCGACTTCAACGACATCGTGTTCATGATCAACAAGGAGAACGGCGGTGGCGCCAAGTCCACCACCATCACCTCGGACGTCATGGGCGACACGGGCGACAAGCTGGGCCCGAACTTCACCATCACCAAGGTCCGCTTCCGCCGCCAGGACGACGTCGCCCCGTACGCGACCCCCGGCAACCCGCCCACGAACATCCGCCCCAACGCCGGCTGCACCAAGGCGCCGTGCTGGACGGAGGAGGTCCCGGGCGCCTGCACCGCGAGCGGCGTGAAGCCCACCATCACCTATTCCATCGCCGTGGACTGCCGCGTGCTGGACGCGGCCGGCAAGTACCAGAAGAACGAAAACCCCACGTGGGTCCCGGTGCCGCTGGACAACAACAAGCAGTACCCGGACCAGGAGGTGGAGGTCGACATCCTGGCGCTGGGGCTCACCGGCTCGCAGTTGTGCTGGAAGGTGGACATCAGCAGCCCCAGCGAGCTGTGCCGTCCCATCATCGACGACGTGGACATCGGCTACCAGGCGGTGCGCTCGGGCGCCTACGCGCGCTCCAGCCCCAGCACCATCGGCAACGTCGCCGTCTGGGGCGTGAACGAGACGCCGGGCCAGAACTGGGGCGCGGGCTGGAACGCCGAGGGCACCCTGCCGCCTCCCGGCAACCGCGCGTATGACGGCGGCAAGGACTTCGGCATCCGTGGCCGGCTGTACCTGCAGTCGCTCTACAACCCGGAGAACCCCAAGGCGACCGAGCCGAAGCTGCGCTGGGAGGCCGGGCGCGTGATGGCGCTGTCGCTGGCCGCCTCCAACCCGCTCAACCGCAAGCTCTACACGATGAACAACGCGGGGGACCGCCTGGACGTCAAGCACGCGGACATGGGCAACACGCTGATGCCCGCCTCGCTGTGCAACACGTACAGCGAGATTGACGGCCGCTACCTCTACGACCTGAACCACGACGGCGTCTGCACCGTGGCCGCGTCGACGTCGCCCTACAGCGACCGGCAGTTCCTCATCGACTGGCTGTATGGCTACGAGGACGCGAGCGCGGCGCTCGCCGTGAACAAGTTCCGGCCCTGGCCCTTCGGCGGCATCAACATCTCCACCGTGGCGCTGGCCGTGCCGCCGTACGCGGACCCCTGGTACCAGAACGCGAAGCCCGCCGAGCGCGACCTCTTCCGCACGAACTTCCTGGAGCCCCTGAAGACCCGCAGCACCCGGGCCTTCGTGGGCACCATGTCGGGCGTGCTCCACTCCTTCGAGTCGGGCGCCTTCCGCAACGACGTGGATGACCCCTGCACGCCGGGCAACAGCCAGTTCCGTGGCTACTTCGTCGCGTCGTCCTGCCCCAGCGACGGGAGCCCGGCCCTGCGCGATTACGGCTCTGGCAAGGAGTCGTTCGCGTACATGCCCAACCTGCTGCTGAGCCAGTACCGCAACCAGTACGTGCGCTTCCGCGGCTCGGGCACGCTGCCCAAGCCGCAGATGGACGCGTCGCCCAGCATCGCCAACATGGACTTCGGCGACCGCGACAACTGGGACTCTTCCATCAAGTACAACTGGAAGCCGGAGGCCACGGCGCAGAAGAAGCGGGGCGCCAAGACGGTGCTCGTCTCCGCCTCGGGCAAGGCCAGCCCGGTGGTGTTCGCGATGGACATCACGAACCCCACCGACAGTTGGTACCCGCTGCCGCTGTGGGAGTTCAGCCTGGCGGACACCGGCGTGGCGTCCGCCTTCACCAGCGCCATCGCGACCGACAACACCGTGCTGATGCCGGACAACTCGGGCTCCCGGCACTCGCCCGCCCTGGGGCGCATCTCCTGGGGCTCCTCGGCGGAGGAGGACCGGCGCTGGGTGGCGGTGGTGGGGACGGACTACGACCCGGGCGACCTGCGCGCGGGCGCCGTCTACCTGCTCGACATGAAGACGGGCAAGCCGCTGACGTATGGCGGCGGGGCGGCCGGCAAGTACGCGGGCGTCCTCACCTTCGAGCAGGGCTCCGGCATCGCGGCGGAGACGCCGCTGGTGGACCTGGACCAGGACGGCTCCTATGACGTCATGTACGTGCCCACCACGGCCGGCAGCGTCTGGCGCGTGAACTTCAAGGACGTGGCCACCAGCGGCAGGAAGCTGGGCGGACAGGTGAAGAAGTGCATGGTGGCCCACGCGGCCTCCGCGCTGAAGAACCGCCCGGACGCGAACCAGACGGAGCTGGACCTGCAGGAGCTCTACTCCAACATCGCCGTGAAGGTGGTCAGCAAGGATTCGGGCCCGGCGGTGCGCTTCTACTTCGGCACCAGCGACAGCCCGGACAAGTACACGGACGGCTACCCCGAGCCGGATCCGAACAACCCCACGTACCAGTACCACCTGCTCGCGTTCGAGGACCCGGACCCCTCGGGCAGCAAGCCGTGCGCGCCGCTCACGCCCCTCTGGGTGCAGAAGCTGGCGCCGGGCCAGAAGCTGTGGGGCGGCGTGGCCCTGAGCGCGGAGAGCGTCTACGCCGCGACCGCGGTGGGCACGGCGGCGGACATCTGCAGCCTGGACGCGGACGCGCATGGCGAGGCGTACACGGCCAGCCAGGCGTCGGGCGTGCTGACGGGCGGTGGCCCGAAGGCCCTGACGGGCCACGCCATCTCCTCGCCGGTGGTCCACGACGAGCACCTCTTCGTGCTCACGGCCACGGGTGAGATGCAGGTCACGGGCGATCCGGAGAGCTGGAACAACAAGGCGGGCACGAGCGGTTCGTCCCGCTCGCAGATCATGCTCTGGGAGCCGCTGCCCGACGGGAGACTGCCGCAATGAAGCAGCGCGCATCACGGGGTGTCACCCTGCTGGAAGTCATGGCCACCATGGCCGTCATGCTGCTGGGAGTCGCGGCGGCGATGACCGTGGTGAGCCAGACGAGCCGCTCCAACCGCCGCACGCTGACCGCGAACCAGGCGCAGCTCATCGCGGAGCGCACGCTGGAGAACATCCTCCAGCGTGGCTGCCAGGGCTCGCCGACCTGCGACACGGTGAGGGACCGGACGTTCAGCGTCTGGCAGACGGCGGATGGCTTCCTGCGGAACGAGGCGCCCACGGACCCCAACATCGTGGCGCGCCAGTACACGGTGGACGTCGACGTGGACAACCCGGCGGTCCCCGGCACGATGGAGGCCGGGAGCGGCCTGGGTGAGCCGTCCCTCAGCCGCACCCTCGCGGCGGGCACGGCGGGCACGCTCGTGAACGTGCGCGTGTCCGTCAGTTGGATCGAGCCGGGCCTCCGCGAGGACCGGCAGATGGTCGTCATGCAGACCCGGATGGCACCGTGAGAGACGCTCGATTCCCTGTTCGGGGCTTCACGCTCCTGGAAGTGATGATCGCCAGCGCGCTGGGGGTCATGGTGCTCACCACCGGCCTGGTGGTGGGCGCCCAGATGCAGAAGCGCGCCATCTTCGAGGAACAGACGATGACCGCGCAGGTCACCGGGCGCGCGGTGAAGGAGATGCTGTCGCTGGACATCACCCGTGCGGGAGCGGGCATGGGCAACGCGCCCATCTCCTTCCTCACGGGCGGCGCCACCGACGAGCGCTCGGCCATCACGGTCTGGCGCCAGCCGGACCTGAAGACGGGCGCGAACACGCCGTTCGGCCCGGACGCGGACTTCGAGCCGCCGCCCGCGGGCTTCCCGGCGTCGGACGCCCTCCAGCTCTACTGGGGTGACACGAACGGGATGGTCACCCTGGCGCCGTGCGGCTCCGGGAAGGTCCGTCAGTCCAAGACCGAGTTCTGCGCCAAGCCGAACGCCTCGACGGCCATGGTCACCCCCAGCGGCCCGACCTCCGCCATCATGGTCAGCGGCGGCAACCGGGCCGCGTGCCCGGTCACCATCACCGGCATCGCGCCCAGCGCGACCACCCCCTCCACCATCACGGTCGACGGGGCGAAGGCGGAATCCCCCGTGTGCGAGGACTTCGGGTCCCCCTCCACCATCTGGACGCCCAAGTCCGGCTCGGACGTGGTGAACTGGCTGGCGCTGCGGCTGAGCGGCGCGGCCTACCGGGTGAACTGGAAGGGCGGCATCCCCACGCTGGAGTACCTGGCGCCGGGCTCGCTGACCTGGTCCGTGTTGAGCCGCGACGTGGAGCAACTGACCGTGCGCGAGGGCGTCGTGGACTTCGACCCGGCCCTCAAGGGCGACCCCAACCGGTACTACGAGCTGGAGTGGTACCCCAGCGTCGCCGGCGAGACCAACCACCGCAACCCGGGCGTTCCCCACCCGGCCATCTCCGAGTGTGACGAGGCGAAGTACAACCTCGACGCCTGCAAGACGGACGACCTCAACGAGAGCGGGAACGCCCTCCCGGCCCTGGCGACGTACCCGGCCGCGGACCGGACGAAGGAGGTCATCAAGCGCCTGCGCCAGCGCGTGCGCGAGCTGGAGGTGACGCTGGTCATCCGCACGCGGCGCATCAACCGGGACGCGGACATGACGGGCACGGATGAAGAGGGCCAGCCGAAGGACGGCTACACGCGCCGGCGCTACACCTTCCGCGTCGCGGCGCGCAACATGACGGTGGGCCTGCAGCGGCCGGCGGACCCGTCAGCTCCGGTGACTCCATGAAGCCCACGCGTGGCATGACGTTGTTGGAGATGATGACCGCCCTGGCGGTGATGGCCGTGTGCATCACCCTGGCGGTCGCGGGAATGCAGGGGAGCATCGGCGGGCAGAAGGAGAGCGCGGCCACGCGCGAGCTGTGGTCGGGGGCGCTGCGGGCGCGCCAGTTGGCCATCAGCACGAACCAGCCGGTGCGCATCGTGGTGGAGAACGACGTCGTCCAGGCGAACGGTCAGCAGTTCACCGTGGCCCGCTGGGAGCGGCTGCGCTGCGGTGACGCCGCCACGGATGACTGGAGCACGGCCCAGTGCCCCAGCAACGCCTGCCTCAACCGGACGTGCCGCACCACGCCCGCGTGCTGCACGGAGACGGGGCCGGACATCGTCATCCCGCCCACCATGGACGCCTCCAACATCAACAACCTGTGCTTCCTGCCGGGCTCCGGCCGGCCGGTGTTCAACCGGATGGACTGCATGCGGGGGCAGCTCGGCCAGCCCGAGCTGGTCGCCGCGGCGGCCCCGACGGACAGCTCCATCCAGTTCCGCTTCACCTCCGACCGCGCCAAGAGCGTGCTGATGGTGGAGCCGCTGACGGGCTTGTCCAGCGTGATGGACTGCGACTCGCAGGCGGCCACCACCACCGACACCAGCCGCAGGGACGTGCGGCTGGCGACGGCCTGCGCGGCCCCCTGAGCGGGCCCGCCGCGCGCCCGGGGACCTTCCCATGTCCCGGGCGCGCGTGCGCCTCCCCGCCCGGCGGCCGTCCCGCTGCGCCCCTGGACACGACAGGGGTCCGCATCCAGCGTTGATTTGGGACAGGGCGCACCCTAATTAGCCGAGGGCCCCACACGGGCCCCCGAATGGATACCTCCCTTCCCCCGAAGTCCGACGGCACGTCCTGGCCCGGCGGCGCCCCCTCCTCCTCCGGTGATGCCTTCGCCCGGCTCCTCGCCTCCCTGCGCGCGGGGCACCGCGCGCGGACGCAGGGGGTGAAGGGCGCGGCGCGCGGCCACCTGCTCGCCCGCCTGCACCGCGAGCTGCGCGCGCCCCTGGTGTGCGTGGCCGTGGACGAAGAGGCGGCGGACGCGCTCGCGCACGACCTGGCCTTCTTCCTGGGGGGCACCGGCAGCCTGCTGGAGCCCCGCGTGCTGCGGCTGCCCGCGGACGAGGTGCTCCCGTACGACGAGCTGTCGCCGGAGGCGGGCCCCATCACGGAGCGCCTGGGCGCGCTGTTCCACCTGGCGCGCGGCACGCCGTTCCCCGCGCTGGTGCTGTCCCTGCGCGCGCTGCACCGCCGCGTGCTGCCGCTGGGGGTGATGGAGGGGCTGGCCCAGCGCGTGGAGGTGGGCCAGGACTTCGACCGCGACTCGCTGGCGCGGAAGCTGGCGCTGATGGGCTACCAGAACAGCCCGCTGGTGGAGGACAAGGGCACCTTCAGCGTGCGCGGCGGCCTGCTGGACGTCTTCAGCCCGCTGTACGAGCGGCCGGTGCGCCTGGAGTTCTTCGGGGACACCATCGAGTCCATCCGCGTCTTCGACCCGGAGTCGCAGCGCACCGTGGACGCGCTCAAGTCCGTGGACCTGGTGCCGGCGCGCGAGCTGCTGCTCACCGACGACACCCGCCCGCGCGCCGAGGCCGCCGCCCGCGCGGTGGCGGACCGCATCAACCTGCCCACCATCAAGCTGCGCGAGCGGCTGGACGCGCTCCGCGAGGGGCTCCCCGGCTTCGGGCTGGAGGGGCTGCTGCCCGGCTTCTTCGAGGGCGGGCTGGCCTCCGTGTTCGACTACCTGCGCGCGTGGGCGAAGGAGCCCGTCGTCTACCTGGACGACCCGGTGGGCCTGGACCGCGTGCAGGAGGAGCTGTGGGCGGAGCTGGCCAAGGGCGTGGAGGAGGCGGACGCGCGCCAGGACCTCACCTATCCGCCGGAGCACCACTTCCTCACGCGCGAGGGCGTGGCGGCGGGACTCGAGGCCCTGCGCGTGGTGGAGGGCGGAGGCCTGTCGCTGTCGCAGTCCGGAGCGCCCGTGGCCTTCACCTTCGGCACGACGCAGGACCTGCGCGAGGCCATCCTCGCGCACCACGGTGAGGAGGGCGCGCTCACCCCGCTGGTGGAGCGGCTGCAGCGCTGGCGCGACACCGGCGTGGCGTGCGCGGTGGCGTGCGGCACGCTCAGCCAGGCGGACCGGCTCAAGCGGCTGCTGCTGGACCGCTCCGTGATGGTGAAGGTGCACACGGAGGCGTTGCAGGACCCGGCGAAGCTCTACGAGCCGGCGGTCTGGGCGCACCTGTTCACCGGCGAGGTGAGCCACGGCTTCATCGACCCGGAAGGCCGGCTGGCGGTGCTCGCGGACGAGGAGATCTTCGGCGTCCGCTCCCGCCGCCGCGTCAAGCGCAGCAAGAAGCTGGACGCGTTCGCCGCGGGCTTCAAGGACCTGAAGGAAGGCGACCTCATCGTCCACACCGACTTCGGCATCGGGCGCTACGCGGGCCTGACGAAGATGGAGGTGCAGGGCGTGCCGGGGGACTTCCTCGTCCTGGAGTACGCGGGGCGGGACAAAATCTATCTGCCGGTGGGCCGCATGCGGCTCATCCAGAAGTTCACCGGCGGCGACCCGGAGAAGGTCCAGCTCGACAAGCTGGGCACGACGAGCTGGGAGAAGACGAAGAAGCGCGTCAAGGAGCAGTTGCTCAAGATGGCGGCGGAGCTGTTGCAGATGGCCGCCGCGCGCAAGGCGCACCCGGGCTACGCCTTCGCGCCGCCGGACCGCTACTTCGCCCAGTTCGAGGCGGACTTCGAGTTCGAGGAGACGCCGGACCAGGCGAAGGCCATCGAGGACGTGCTGTCCGACATGCAGAAGGCGCAGCCGATGGACCGGCTCGTCTGCGGCGACGTGGGCTACGGCAAGACGGAGGTGGCGATGCGCGCCGCCTTCAAGGCCACGCTGGACCGCAAGCAGGTGGCGGTGCTGGTGCCCACCACGGTGCTGGCGCAGCAGCACTTCCACTCCTTCAAGAAGCGCTTCAAGGACTACCCCGTCACGGTGGAGGTGATCTCCGGCATCCGCAAGCCGCCGGAGATCCGCGACATCCTCCGCCGCGCGAAGGAGGGCAAGGTCGACATCGTCATCGGCACGCACAAGCTGCTGGCGGGTGAGGTGGCCTTCAAGGACCTGGGGCTCCTGGTGGTGGACGAGGAGCAGCGCTTCGGCGTGAAGCAGAAGGAGGCGCTCAAGCGGCTGCGCACGCAGGTGGACGTGCTGACGCTGACGGCGACGCCCATCCCCCGCACGCTGCACATGAGCATGTCCGGCGTGCGCGACATGAGCATCATCGCCACGCCGCCGCAGGACCGCCGGGCCATCCGCACCTTCGTGATGAAGTACGACGAGGCCGTCATCAAGGAGGCCGTGGAGCGGGAGATTGCCCGCGGTGGCCAGGTCTTCTTCGTGCACAACCGCGTGGAGTCCCTGCCGTCCATGGAGCAGGAGCTGAAGAAGCTCCTGCCGAACGTCTCCATCGGCGTGGCGCACGGGCAGATGGCCGAGGGGCAGTTGGAGAAGGTGATGCTCCAGTTCACGGAGCACAAGTTCCAGGTGCTCCTGTGCACCAGCATCATCGAGAGCGGCATCGACATCTCCAGCGCCAACACGATGATCGTCAACCGCGCGGACCAGTTCGGTCTGGCGCAGCTCTACCAGTTGCGCGGGCGCGTGGGCCGCAGCAAGGAGCGCGCGTACGCGTACCTGCTGGTGCCCACCCGCCGTCCGGTGACGAAGGACGCGCAGCGGCGCCTGGAGGTGCTCCAGAACTTCACGGAGCTGGGCGCGGGCTTCTCCATCGCCAGCCACGACCTGGAGATCCGCGGCGCGGGCAACCTGCTGGGCGAGAAGCAGTCCGGCGCCATCGCTGAAATCGGCTTCGACCTGTACGCGCAGTTGATGGAGGAGGCGGTGGCGGAGCTGCAGGGCCAGCCGCCCAAGGTGCACGTGGAGCCGGACATCAACCTGCCCATGCCGGCGCTCATCCCCGATGACTACGTGGCGGACGTGCACCAGCGGCTGGTGTTCTACAAGCGCTTCAGCCAGGCCAGCCACCCGGACGAGGTGACGGACCTGCGCGCGGAGCTGGTGGACCGCTACGGCGAGGCCCCCGACGAGGTGGACGCCCTCTCCGAGGTGACGCTCTTGAAGATCGACATGCGCGAGCTGCGGCTGCGCGCGCTGGAGGCGGGCCCGGGCCGGCTGTCGCTGGCGCTGGGCGGCGACGCGCTCCTGGACGGCGCGAAGGTGGCGGGGCTGGTGCAGCGCTCCAAGGGCTTCTACCGGCTGACGCCGGACATGAAGCTCATCGCCCGCGTGCCCCCGGAGGTGAAGGGGCACGCCCTGCTGGCGGAGGCGCACAAGCTGCTGCGCGACGTGGGCACCTGCGCGCTGCCCCGGCACTGACGCACCTGGCGGGGACTTTCCGCTAGGCTGGCCGCCGAATGGCGATCGAGAAGGCGCTGTTGCTCATCGCGGACATCGGCGGCTACACCCGCTTCATGCGGCAGCACCGCTTCGGTCTCGCGCACGCGCAGGACACGGTGGCCCAACTGCACGCTCAAGTTCGTGGCCCACGCCGGGGAGGTCGCCTTCCAGAAGGTGAAGCACCTCACGGAGCTGGCGGGGGTGGACGTCATCCTCGTGCACCGGGAAGTACGTGCTCGGCCTCAAGGAGGCGTGCCAGGGCTTCCGCAACGTCGAGGTCGTCGACGAGAAGCCCTGAAGCGCCGCGCCCTCAGCCGCCCGTGCAGAAGCGCGCGACGGCCTGGGTGAGCGCGGCCTCGCAGCGCACCAGGTCCTCCATGGGGACGAACTCGCCCGTCTGGTGCGCGACGCGGATGTCGCCGGGGCCGAACACCACGGCCTCCGCGCCCAGCTCCGTGAGCTGGGGGGCCTCCGTGCCGAAGGACACCGTCTCGGATGCGTTGCCGCTGACCTGCTCCAGGAAGCGCACCACGTCCGCGTCGCCGCGCGTGTGGACGCCGCGGTCCATGCGCAGGACCTTGATGCGCGCCTCGTAGGCGGGCTCGTCGCGGGTGAGCTCCTGGCGGATGTGCTCCATCAGCTCCGGGACGCGCTCGGCGGCCTGACCGGGGATGGGGCGCCATTCGACGGTGAAGCGGCAGGAGCCGGGCAGGACGTTCTTCGCCTTTCCGCCCTGGATGAGGCCCACGTTCACGGTGGTGAAGGGCGGCTGGAAGCCCTCGTCGCGGTCCTCGCGCAGGACGGTGTTCGCCAGCGCCTCCAGCCGGTGCAGGAAGCGGCCGGCGCGGAAGATGGCGGACGCGCCCAGCTCCGGGTACGCGCTGTGCCCTTCCTTGCCCAGCACCTCCACCTCCGCCAGGCAGTAGCCCTTGTTGGCGCGCACGGGGATGAGGCGCGTGGGCTCACCGACGATGGCGTGCCTCGCGCGGCCCAGGCCGGCGGCCACCAGCTTCTTCGCGCCCACGAGGCCGACCTCCTCGTCCGCGGTGAGGATGACGAGCAGGGGCGCGTCCAGCCCGGGCAGGTCCTTGCGCGTGGCGGTGTGCAGCGCGCAGGCGATGAAGCCCTTGGTGTCACAGGCGCCGCGGCCATACAGCTTGCCGTCGCGCTCGGTGAGGCGCAGCGCGTCCGTCCAGGCGGCGTCGTAGGGCACGCAGTCGGAGTGGCCGACGAGGGCCAGCGCGGCGCGGTCGGCGTCGCCCTTGCGCGCGATGAGGTTCACCTTCGCCACGCCCGCGTCGTCCGTGTAGTGCTGGCGCTCGGAGGTGAAGCCCGCGGCCTCCAGGCGCGCCTGGGCGTAGTCGATGAGGGGCGCGTTGGGGCGCGAGGACGTGGTGTCCAGCGCCACCAGGTCGGCCAGGGTGGCCCGCAGCGCGGGCAGCGTGTCGCTCATGGGACGGCCTCCAGTCAGGCCACCTCCATGCCACCGCCCGCGCCGCGACGCCAGTGTGCCCGCGCCCTCAGCGTCGCGAGGAGGCCACCACGTCCGCGTCCGGGGCCCGCGGGAACACGGAGTTGTCATCCGCGCCCGGCCGGCCCAGGCCCTTGGAGATGGCGGGCGCGGACGCGGTCACCGGGCCTACGTAGAAGACCCCGTGGTAGCCGTCCTTGTTGGGGGAGTCCCAGACGTGCACGAAGAAGCGGTCGCCGTTGTCCTTCCCCTTCGCCTCCTTCACGCCACAGTCCAGCTTGCGGCCCTGCGCATCCGGCGCGCAGATCCACGCCGAGCCGCTGTCGTACGCCACGTCCAACGCCACCACGTGCTTCAGCCGCTCGGACAGGAGCCGCCCCATGGGTTGGTACTGCTTGTCCCAGGGCAGCCCCTTCGCCGTGCGCGGATGGATGTTCCCGCTCACCACCAGGTGGAAACGTGTGGGGCCGGCCTCCACCTCCTTCAACACCGTGGCGGCCAGCGCCTGCTCGCGCGGCTGCCCCGTGAGCTTCGGGTGGTCGTAGACGAACACCGCCACGTCCAGGCCCTGTGCGCGCAGTTGGCGCAACTGCTCCAGCATGTTGGCCACGGCCTCGCTGCCACGGCCATCCGGATACGGGCTGCGCCAGAACGGCGCCTCCATCAGCTTGAGCCAGTCCTCCTCCCTGCCCTGGCTCTGGAGGAACGTGGTGATTCGCTTCTGGTCGTCCACCGGCAGCTCCAGCCCCACCGACACGGGCAGGCCCCCCGCGGTGAGCTGGCAGGCGGCCTGCGCGATGAAGCGCGGCACCTGCTGGGTGCCGTGCAGCTCGCCCAGCAGCAGCACCCCGCCCGCCTTGGCCTGGGCCTTCAGGCCGAGGATGGGCGCGCCGCACTCGGTGAACACGGGCGCGGACTTCGCTTCGGGCGCTTTCGCCACCTGCTGCACGGCAGTGGGCGGAGTGGCGCCGTCCTTTGCCGCCAGACGTGGCGCGATGGCGTGAAACACCCGCCACTCCATGGTGAGGTCGCGCGTGCCATGCGCGGACTCCGCGACGATGGCGTTCTCTCCACGCGGCATCGAGAACCGGTCCTCGTCGTCCTCCACGCTGAGGGCGAAGCCACCCTCCAGTGTTTCGGGGCCTCCCGGAGCGGGCTGGATGCCCCCCAGGTCCTCCAACCGGTTCTGGAGGTCGAGCCCCATGTTGCGGCTCACGCCCCACTCCAGCTCCTTGCCGGGCGCGGAGAGCGTCTTGTTCGCGCTGCGGGTGACACGGATGATCCACAGCTTGCTCTTCGTGGGCGTCTCCCGCTTGCCGAGCACGAGGTAGCGGTGCCAGTAGCCGGAGACCTTCGAGCCGCCGAACTCCTCCTTCCATTCCGTCTGCAGCACCGGGCTTCCCGGGGCCTCGCGGAAGGTCAGCTTCGCGTCCACGAAATACTGACGCACCGAGGGCCAGATCTCCTCCAGGGGCCGGTCGTAGATGGCCTCCCGGCCCATCAGGTCCCAGTCCACCGGTCGGGCGGCGCATCCCACCGCCAGGAGCAACACCATCCACCCCATGTTCAGCATCAAGCGCATTCGCAGTGCCTCCATCGCGTCACGCGACGCGGAAGGAATGTGACGTGGCGGGTGGGCATATCGAGTCGCGCGTTTCCGCTGCGATGGACTACGGGCTCGGCGTGGACACCGTGTCCGGGTTGCCCAGGCCCTTGAGGACGGCGGGCTCGGACGCCGTCACGTGTCCCACGTAGAACACGCCGTGGTAGCCGTCACTGTTGGCCGAGTTCCACCGGTGGACGAAGACGCGGTCTCCGTTGTCCTTCCCCTTCGCTTCCTTCACACCGCAGTCCAGCTTGTTGCTCCGCGGGTTCGCCGCGCAGATCCACGCCGTGCCGCTGTCGTAGGCCATGTCGAGCGCCGTGACGTCGTCGAGTTCCGCCTTCAGCAGGTAGCCCATCGGCTTGTACTGCTTGTCCCAGGGCAGGCCCTTCGCCGTGCGCGGGTGGATGTTGCCGCTCACCACCAGGTGGAAGCGCTCCGGCTTCGACTTCACCTGCGCCAGCACCGTCTTCGTCAGCGCGTCCTCGCGCTGCTGCCCCGACAGCTTCGGGTGGTCGTAGACGAACACCGCCACGTCCAGGCCCTGCGCTCGCAACTGCCGCAGTTGCTCCAGCATGTTGGCCACGGCCTCGCTGCCACGGCCGTCCGGGTACGGGCTGCGCCAGAACGGGGCCTCCATCAGCTTGAGCCAGTCCACCTCACCGCCCTGGCTCTGGAGGAACGCGGTGATGCGCTCCTCGTTCTCCACTGGCAGCTCCAGCCCCACCGTCACCGGCATCCCCACCGTGACCAACTGGCACACCGACTGCGCGATGAAGCGCGGCACCTCCTGCGTGCCGTGCAGTTCGCCAAGCAGCAGCACCCCACCCGCCCTGGCCAGCTTCTTCAGCCCGAGGATGGACTGGCCGCACTCGGTGAACACCGGGGCCTCCTTCGCGCCCGGCGCCTTCGCCACCGCCTGCTCCGCACGCACTTCCTGCTTCTTCGCCAGCTTGGGCATGACGCCCCGGAACACGCGCCACTCCATGGTCAGGTCGCGCGTGCCCTGCCCCGACTCCATGTAGAAGGCGTTCTCGCCCACGGGGAAGGTCAACCGGTCCGCGTCGTCCTCCACGCTCAGGTCCGAGACATCTTCAGCGCCATTGCCAAGGCTTCGGGAAGTGCCCCACTCCAGTTCCTTGCCGGGCCGCGACAGCGTCTTGTTCACCGACTTGGTGATGCGGATGATCCACAGCTTGCTCTTCGTGGGCGTCTCCCGCTTGCCGATGACCATGTAGCGGTGCCAGTAGCCGGCGATCTTCGAGCCGCCGAACTCCTGCTTCCACTCGGTCTCCAGCACCAGGCTTCCCCGGTCCTCCCGGTAGGGCAGGCGCGCGGCCGTGAAGTACTCACGGACCGACGGCCACATCTCCTCCAGGGGCACGTCGTAGATGGCCTCGTAGTCCGGGGTCTCCAGGTCCTGCCGCCCGGCACAGCCCCCCACGGCCAGTCCCATCAGCATCACCAGCGCCAACCCGATTCCTGAACGCATCCACATCCTCCTTCCCCCACAAACGGGCCGGTGGCGCCTCCATATCGAACCGGGTCCCCGACCCTATGGATAGAGGCGACGGGCGAGCTGATGGAACGACCTGCCGCTCTCCTCCATCAGCGGATGGCGGCCGTCCCGGACCACGAACCGGCCCGCCACGGCCACGTCGCGCACCGCGCCTCCCGCCGCGCCGAAGACGATGCCCGGCAGGAGCGACGCCGCCCCCGCGCCCACCAGCGACGGGTGGTGCACGTCCACCGTGAAGAAGTCCGCGGCGGACCCCGGCGACAGCGTGCCCGTGCCCATCCCCAGGCTTCGCGCGCCCTGCACCGTGGCCATGTCGAAGAGGCGCGCCGCCAGCCCGTCCAGGGTCCCCGTCCCCGGGTCCAGCACCGCGCGGCGCAGCCGCACCAGCCGCAGGTGCTGCTCCAACTGCCGCGCCTCGTCCAGCAGGTCCACCACCGTCTGGCTGTCCGAGCCGAAGCTCACGCGCGCCCCGGCCTTCACCAGCGCGTCCGCCGGCACGATGCCGTCACCCAGGTTGCGCTCCGTGGACGGGCACGCGCACACCGTGGCCTCCGCGCGGCCCAGCAGCGCCACCTCGGCCTCCGTCAGGTGCACGCCGTGCACCGCCGTGAAGCGCGGCCCCAGCAGGCCCACGTCCGACACCAGCTCCACCGGGCGGCGGCCGTGCTCCGCGAGGCACGCCTCGATCTCCTTCGGCTGCTCCGCCACGTGCATGTGGATGGGCATGCCGGCGGGCGCGGCGCGGGCCACCTGCGTCAGCCAGTCCCGCGACACCGCGCGCACGCTGTGCGGCGCGAGCCCCACGTTCACCCGCGCGTCGCCGCGCACCGCCTGGGCCAGCGCCTGCGTGGTGGACAGGAACGTGTCCACGTCCGCGTCGATGAAGCGGCGCTGGCGCGGGTTCGCCTGCACGTTGAAGCCCGCGCGCGCGTAGCCCACCCGCAGCAGGCAGATGCGCAGCCCCACGTCCGTGGCCGCGCGGATGACCGCGTGCGCCAGCGCGTTGCGGTCCGCGTAGGGCGCGCCGTCCGGCTGGTGGTGCAGGTAGTGGAACTCGCCCACCGTGGTGATGCCCGCGAGCACCATCTCCAGGAACACCTGCCGGGAGGCGACGTGGATCTCCTCCGGCGTGAGCGCCTCCGCGGCGCGGTACATCGCCTCGCGCCAGGACCAGAAGTCGTCCTGCCCTCCGGCGGACGCCACGTACTCGGTGCGCCCGCGGATGAGCCGCTGGAACGCGTGCGAGTGGCCGTTGACGAGCCCCGGCAACAGCGCCCGCCCCGCGAGCCGCTCCACGCGCGCGCCCTCGGGCACCGCGTCGAGGACCCGGCCATCCGCGCCCACCGCCAGCGCTCGGCCTTCGTGGAAACGCCCTTCCGTGAAGAGGAAGTCGGGTTGGTAGACAGTGATGTCGCTCACGCGCGGCAGCGTATGCCAGTTCCCCGCGACGCGCGGTAGCCGCTTCAGGCGCCCATTTCCGCCATGCCCAGGAAGGGCAGACGGCTGTCCGCCCAGGGCCGGGTGCGCACCGCGTCGCGGATCCACGTGCCGTGGCGCCGCTCGTCCTCGCGGTGCTGGCGGATGAGGGCCTTCACCTCCGGCGACCACTCGAACTGGAGCGCCAGCTCATAGGCCCGGTCGAACAGTTCCTCGTTGCCCAGCATGGCCCACAGCGTGGCCTCCGTCCCCATCAGCCCCGTCATGGCCGTCAGGCCCTTCATCGCGGAGCCCTTCAGGTCCGGGCGCAGCGCCACCGGCTCACCGCCGAAGTGCTGGAGGAGCGTGTTGAGGTCCTGCACGTGGCGCAGGTGGTCCGCGCGGAAGCTGTTGAGGCGTTCGCGCACCAGGGCGGGCCTGATGCGGGCGATGGCCACGTCATACGCGCCCACCGCGTCGGCATCGAGCTGGGCCAGGCTGTGCAGGCGATCCACTTCGGACTTGTCTGCCATGGGTGCCTCCTTCAACCGGGTACGGCGAGTGCTCGGGCCCAAACAATGTGGGGATTCATCCTCCCGGTTCCAACCGCCCTCCCCGGCCCCACCCCTCCACCGCACGCAGGGCAGGCGGACGGCCTCCCTTCCCGTCTCGCGTGTGGCCGAAGACGCGGACGCCGGGTCCGCGCGGAGCGCCTGCTCTCCTGGCTGCCCCCCAGGCGATGTGAGGAATTGCGCGCCCGCCTTCCTGTGCAGAGCGTTGGAAGGTGAAGAACTCCGACCCCCAGAGACGGCTGCGCCGCTACCGGACGAAGCGCGACTTCCACCTCACGCCCGAACCGTCGCCGGACGTGAGGGCCCCGAAGTCGGGCGCGCCTGTCTTCGTCATCCACAAGCATGACGCCACGCGCCTGCACTACGACCTGCGCCTGGAGATTGGCGGCGTGCTGGTGAGCTGGGCCATTCCCAAGGGCCCCAGCCATGACCCGGCCGTGAAGCGGCTGGCGGTCCAGACGGAGGACCACCCGCGCTCCTACGCGGACTTCGAGGGCCACATCCCGGATGAGCAGTACGGCGGCGGGGATTCGCTGCTCTGGGAGTCCGGCACCTTCGAGGTCGTGCCTCCCGGAGACGCCGAGGCGCAGTTGAAGCGCGGGCACCTGGAGGTCGTGCTGCACGGCGCGAAGCTCAAGGGGCGCTGGCACCTCATCCGCACGCGTCCGCGCGGCGGCAAGGCGCAGTGGCTCTTCTTCAAGGCGAAGGATGAATACGCCAGGGCCGGCCATGACGTCACCGTGGAGCGCCCCGAGTCCGTGAAGAGCGGCCAGGTGGAGACGCGCGGGCCTCGCAAGCCCGGCGTGCTCCGGAACAAGAAGCCCGTGCGCAAGGTCGCGAGGAAGCCGGCCCGTCCTCCAGCCACGCCGGAGAAGCTGCTGGAGCGCGTGTGGCCGCCCATGCTGGCGCGGCTGGCCGTGTCCGACGAGGTGCACGACGAGACGCACGCCTACGAGGTGAAGTACGACGGCTTCCGCGCCGTGTGCGCGCTCACGCGCGGGAAGCTCGCGTTCCAGAGCCGCCGGGGCAACGACCTGTCGAGCCGCTTCGCCCGGCTCACCGCCGTGCTGCGCGAGCTGCCCGCGAAGGACGTCGTCGTGGACGGGGAGGTCGTCGCGCTGGACGCGAAGGGCCGCTCGCGCTTCCAGATCCTGCAGAACACGGAGGAAGGCGCCGAGCAGCGCTTCATGGTGTTCGACCTGCTGTGGCTGGACGGCGAGGACCTGCGCGCGCTCCCCTACGAGGAGCGCCGCGCGCGGCTGGAGAAACTCCTGGCCCATGTGGAGCCGCCGTTGCAGCTCTCCGAGAAGGTGGACCTGCCGCTGTCGCGCGCCCTGCTGGAGGCGCGGCGCAAGGGGTGGGAGGGCCTCATCGCCAAGCGCAAGGACTCGCCCTACACGGGCACGCGCTCCGGGGACTGGCTGAAGCTGAAGGTCATCGCGGGCCAGGAGGTCGTCATCCTGGGCTACCTGCCCATCAAGAACGAGCGGGCGAGGTCGGAGATTGGCGCGCTGCGCGTGGGCGTGCGGGGCAAGGACGGCTTCCACGACGTGGGCAAGGTGGGCACGGGCTACACGTCGAAGGACCGCCGCGAGCTGCGCTGGCTGCTGGACGCCACGCGCGTGAAGGAGCCCGCCGCGGTGGACGCGCCCGCGAACACGGACACCGTCTGGGTGAAGCCGAAGTACGTGGCCCAGGTGAACTTCACCGAATGGACGAAGGATGGCCGCCTGCGCCACCCCGTGTTCCAGGGCCTGCGCAGCGACAAGGCGCCGCGGGAGGTCGTGCGTGAACGCCCCGCCCCCATCGAAGGCGCCGCACGCCGGGGCTCGCGGCGCGCGCCGGCGCAGGCCGCCGCCCGCACCGCGAAGGCGCCCGCCGTGAAGACGCCGCGCGGGAAGTCCCGGGGCGCGCCGGAGGTGGCCCTCACGCACGGCGACCGCGTGCTGTTCCCTGAGTCCGGCCTGACGAAGGCGGACGTGTTCGCGTACTACGAGCAGGTGGCGCCGCTGCTGCTGCCCGTGCTGGCGGACCGGCCCCTGGCCCACCAGCAGTGGCCCGCGGGAATCCAGGCCCCGGGCTTCTTCCGGCACGAGCTGTCCGGCATCCCGTCATGGCTGCCCACGCTGCGCGTGCGCCACGAGGGCAAGACGCTGCGCCACGTGAACGTGAAGGACGTATCCGCGCTCCTGTGGCTCGCGAACCAGTCCGCGCTCACGCTGCACATGTGGCTGTCCCACGCGCCCCGGCTGGCGCAGCCGGACTTCGTGGTGTTCGACCTGGACCCCGGCGAGGGCGAATGGAAGGACGTGGTGAAGGTGGCCACCCTGCTGCACGCGCGGCTGGACGAGCTGGGGCTCAAGGCCTTCCCGAAGACGTCCGGCAAGCGCGGCCTGCACGTGCTGGTGCCGCTGGCGCCGGGCCACACCTACGCGCGCACCCAGGCCTTCGCGGACGCGCGGGCGCGGGAGTTGGAGGAGGAGCTGGGCGACATCGCCACCACGGAGCGCTCCATCCGCGAGCGCGGCGGGCGGCTCTACATCGACGCGGGGCAGAACGCGCGCGGCAAGACGGTGGTGGCGCCCTACTCCCTGCGCGCCGTGGAGGGTGCGCCCTTCTCCGCGCCGCTCGACTGGAGCGAGGTGAACGGCCGCCTGGACCCGCGGCGCTTCCGCCTGGAGACGCTGAAGAAGCGCCTGGACGCCGTGGGGGACCTGTTCGCGCCCGTGCTCCGGGTGAAGCAGGTGCTGCCAGACGTGTGAGCGTGCGGCTGACGCGCCGCGCCCTGAACGGATGTTTCCCGAAGGGGCGGCGCGTGCTAGTGCCGCGCCGCCATGTCGTCCGTGACCGTCGTGACCCCGGCCGCGCAGCCCGCGCCGCGGTGGAAGGTGTCCCTCGCCTACGCCACCTGCTTCATCCTCTGGGGCTCCACGTGGGCCGCCGTGAAGGTGGGGCTGGAGGACCTGCCGCCCCTGCGCTTCGTGGGCACGCGCATGCTCGTGGCCGGGGTGGCGCTGTTGCCCTTCGCGCGCTCGCGCGGGACGGCGCTGGGGGGCGGCGTGGGGTGGCGCATCGCGGGGCTGGGCGTGCTCCAGTTGGCGGTGCCCTTCGGGCTGCTCTTCGTGGCGCAGCAGTGGATCCCCTCCAGTTGGTCCGCGCTGCTCTTCTCCACCTTCCCCGTGTGGCTGCTGCTGGTGGGGCGCGTGGTGTTCCCGGACCAGAAGCTCACCGGGCGCAAGCTCTTCGCGGCGGCGCTGGGCCTGACGGGCGTGGTGGCGCTCCAGCACCAGGAGCTGGTGTCGCTCAGCCTCTCCGGGCAGGTGGTGCTGGGCTGCGCGATGACGCTGTTCGCGGCGTCGGTGGTGGCGGTGGCCAACGTGCTGGTGCGCCGGCACATGACGCACGTGCCGCCGCACCTGCTGACGCTGGTGCAGACGTTGAGCAGCGCGGCGCTGCTGCTCTCCGCGTCCGCGATGCTGGAGTGGAACCAGCCGGCGCACTGGACGCCGAAGGCGATGGGCGCGCTTCTGTACCTGGCGCTCGGCGGGACGGTGCTCACCTACCAGTGCCTGTACTGGCTCCTGCCGCGCATCTCGCTGGCGGCGCTGGGCGCCATGGCGCTCCTGGACACGCTGGTGGCGGTGACGCTGGGCGTGGCGCTGCTGGGCGAGCCGCTCACGCCGTCGCTGCTCGCGGGCGGCGCGCTCATCCTCACGGCGGCGGCGCTCGCCAACCGCGACGAGGCCCCGGAGGCGAAGGCGCCTCCGGAAGCCCCGCCCGCGGGGTGAATCAGAACGGCAGCGGCAGCGCGTACGCCGTGCCGTTCTGCGTGCCGGTGCGGTAGCTCCTGGGCGCGCCGATGACGACCGACGGCGGCGAGCTCCCAGCCCCGGGGACCACGGCGATGGACTGGCCCAGGTAGGAGCGCTCCGCGCCGTCGCCCACCACCAGGAGGAAGGGCGACAGCGCGCCGGTGGACTTCGCGCCACCGGCGAAGAGGAACGCCGCGCCGTCGCCGTCCGAGGCCACCGACGCGTTGGGCGCGCCCACCCACAGGTCCGGCACGCCGTCGCCGTTGAGGTCCCTGCCGCCCGACAGCGACGTGCCGAAGCTCACCGCGCGGGCGCGGTACGTCACGGGGATGGGCGTCAGCCCGTCGTTGATGGCGCCCACCACGGCCTCGCCGGAGGCCGGGCGCTTCGCGTTGATGGCGGCGACGTCGTAGAGCAGCACCGTGGGCTGGTTCACGCCCTCGAACAGGTAGTTGTTGGCCGTCACCGCGATGAAGTCGCGCGAGTCCCCCAGGAACCTCCCCGCGCGCGTGGTGGCCACGCCCAGGTTCATCAGCGCGATGGCCTTCTCCGGGTCGCCCGCGATGCGCACCATGGACGGCGTCGTGCGGCCACCGCACCGGGTGCCCCCCGGGTCGTAGCCGTAGAGGATGACGATGCCGGAGCGGGTGTTGTCGTTGTAGCGCCACGCCACCTCATCGCACCCGTCCCCGTTCAGGTCGCCCAGCGCGGCGGGCGCGGACGTCTGCTGCCCGGCGGTCGCGGCGGAGAAGAAGGAGGAGTAGAGGGGGTCGCAGGCCAGCGTCATCTTCGCGAACGACGCGTCCTCGGGCGCGCGGCCCAGGAACAGCTCGAAGCCCCGGTCCCTCAGCACGCCCAGGTCCTGCCTGCCGTCGCCGTTGAAGTCGAAGCCGCCCACCACCCCGCGGCCGATGCTGGTGCGCTTGCACCGGGCCGCCGCGGCATCGTCGCAGCCGGTGACGACGGACGGCGCGAACACGCGGTAGGCCGGCTTGAAGGTGCCGTCCGCCTGCCCCACCGACACCAGCAGCCCGCCCAGCGACTGCGTGGCCGTGGTCATGCAGGCGTTGGCCACGTAGGGGTCGCGCTCCGCCGCGGCGGAGTTCGTGGCCGGGATGACGAGCCCCGTGGCGCCGGCCACCATGTCCGGCCGGCCGTCGCCGTTGAAGTCCGTGAACGCCACGTCCACGCCCACGTTGCGGCCGCCGTACCACGGCGAGCTGGCGCCCTCCCCCGACACGATGGCCTTCCCGGGCGCTGCGGTGTCGAAGGTGTACGCGCGGCCCACGGTCATGTCCGCGCCGTCGTTGTTCGGGCCCGGGCCGGAGAAGCCCGGCGAGCCCACCAGGGCCACCACCTTGTCGTTGAGGCGCGCGACCGCCACGGTCTCACCGAAGCGCTCCACGCTGGCCTTCGCCGTGACGTCCATCTCGCGGCGAGACCACTCCGCGAGGGTCGCGCCGGCCTTGGAGAAGACATCCACGCGGCCGGTGAAGGCCCCCGCCGCGGTGGACGCGCGGCCGGAGAAGCCCGCCAGCACCGGGCCGGACGGCAGGTTCCACGCCGCGAGCCCCGCGCCCAGCACCTCCGCCTTCGCCGCGCCGCCCAGCGCCGCGAGCGGCTTGTTCATCACCGTGTCCTTCGACAGGCCGGTGAGCGGGAACACCAGCACCTTGCCCGCGTTGCCCAGCGTCGCCGTGCCCGCCGTCACCGCCGCGTACGGCGCGCCCAGGAGCAGCTCCGGCCCTGGCGTGCCGTCCACGTCCATCACCGCCCAGCTCCGGGTCGCGGTGATGCTGCGCGCGTCGCCATAGAAGCGCGCGTAGGCGTTCGCCAGCGGCACCGTGGACGGGTTCACCATGGACGGGTCCGCCGCCAGCGTGGCGCCCCGCAGGTCGAACAGGTACGCGCCGCCCGCGTCCTGCGCCGCCGCCACGCCGCCCGACGTGCGCAGGTCCGGCGCGTCCGCCCGGTCCGCCATCACCAGGAGGAACGGGGGCCGGTTGCCCTCACCGGGGATGGCGCCCAGGCGGAAGGTGCCCTCGTTGGCCATCGTCTCCACGGCGGTGTTGGACACCAGCACGTACTGGTCCGGCACGGAGCGGTAGCGCGGCGCCGTGTCGCGCGCGAAGTACACCGCCACGGCCATCTGCTGCCCGTTGGTGCTGCCGTCCGCGTTGAAGCGGGTCAGCCGGTTCAGCGCCGCCAGGTCCGGGCGGCCGTCGTCGTTGAGGTCCGCCACGACGAGGGCGCGGCCCAGCTCCGTGTTGCTCTTCAGGTCGAACGCGCCGTTGGCCTTCAGGTCCTGCCCGCCCAGGCGCACCGCCGGCAGGTCCGGGACGGGCTGCCCCTTGGTGAGGAGGAAGATGTCGATGACGCCGCGCCGGCTGATGCCGGACAGGGTGGACAGGTCCGCGCCGGGCGAGCCCACGAACAGGTCCATGTCCCCGTCCCCATCCGCGTCCGCGATGGCCATGCCCGTGCCGAACCCGCCGCGGCCCAGGCCCGTGAGCGCGGGCCTCAGCAGCGCGGGCCCCTGGCCCGGCTTGAACGTGTAGAGGTACACCGCGCCCGAGTCACCGATGGTGACGTCCGCGGCCGGCGAGGACACCGCCAGGTCCGCGACCCCGTCGCCGTCCAGGTCGCCCGCGGCCAGCATGTCGCCGAAGAGCGCGCCCTCCGTCTCGCCCGTCAGCACCCAGGTGGGCTTCGCGGGGAGGCCGGAGGCGCTGCCCTTGTAGATGAACACCGCGCCGCCCGTGGGGCGCGACAGCTCGCTCTCGCGCTGGCCCACCGCCAGGTCCTGGATGCCGTCACCGTCGAGGTCCGCGGTCACCAGCGTGGCCACGTCCGACAGCTTGCCGTGCGCCAGCAGGGGCCGCGTCAGCTCGTCCAGCACGCGCACCGACACCGGGGCCACGTCGCCGGTGAAGGCGTCCTTCGCCTCCAGCACGACGGTGCCGGTGGCGCCCGCCTCCACCACGATGCGGCCGTTCACCACGGAGCCGGGGCCGGACTTCTTCGTCCACGTCACGCGGTCCGAGCCGCCCGCCGTGCCCAGCGGCGCGGACGAGCCCGACGGCACGCCCAGGTACTGCGGGTCGCCCACCAGCTTCGCGGCCTTGCTCACGGTGTACTGGAGCGACTCCGTGTCGCCGGACTTCGTGTCGCGCACCGTGATGACGTCCTGCGCCTCCACCTGCCCCGCCGTGTAGAGGCCCGTGTCGGTGAGCGTGGCGCCGGAGCCGTTGGTGGTGAGCGAGAAGGTCGCCGTGCCCACCAGCCCTTCGATGAGGATCTGGAAGGACGTGCCCGGCCGCAGCATCGCGCGCGCGGGCGCGACGCCGAACCGGGAGATGACCTTCACCCGCACGCTGGTGGCGCCGCCGCACTGCTCGTCCACCACCGTCAGCGTGGCCTCGCCGGGCGTGCCGCCCGCGATGAAGCGGTTGCCGCGCATGTCGCCGGAGGAGCCGCCGGCCTCCGCGCGGAAGGAGTAGTGGCCGCTGCCGCCGCCGGCCGTCAGCGTGCTCACGTCGCCGGAGCGCACCGTCGTGGGCTCCGCCGACAGCGTCAGCGGGACCAGGCCATCACAGGGGCCCACGTAGGGAAGCTGCTCGGCGGGCTTCAGCTCGCCGTCAC
This sequence comes from Corallococcus sp. AS-1-12, assembly GCF_020036995.1. Lineage (NCBI taxonomy): Bacteria > Pseudomonadati > Myxococcota > Myxococcia > Myxococcales > Myxococcaceae > Corallococcus > Corallococcus sp. AS-1-12. Next base: position 289,892 of record NZ_JAIQDD010000007.1, read on the forward strand.
AGGCCAGGGTCAGCAGCGCGGCGAGGGGGGTCGCGCGGAGGAGACGTTTCATGGGGGGTGCCTCGGAGGGGGTCGCCCGTCCTCCTCCGGGAGGAAGGGAGGACGGGCGCATGCACTGACGAAGAAGCAGGCGGGGAGCAGGGACTTCAGGGCAGCGCGCCGGAGGACACCCAGCGCTGGATGAGGGCCAGGCCCTGCTGATCCAACGGCCCGTCCGCGGGCATGCGCAGGTCGCGCACCGCCGCGTTGATGAGCTGCGCGTTGGACTTCCACAGCTCGTAGGTGTTCAGCGGCCGGCCGGGGCTGGTGGTGTGGCACTTGGCGCAGCGGGCCTCGTGGATGGGCCGGATGTCCCGCGCCCAACTGGGGACCGTGGTGAGCGGCTGGTAGACGAAGGGCAGTTGCCGGCGCGCCTCCGAGCCGTCCTCGAAGCGGGACACGACGCTCAGCGTGTGGCCGCCCGGCGCCAGCGCGGAGAAGGAGAACGCCTTGAGCGTCTCGCCGTCCGCCTCCAGGCCGCCCATGCTGAACGCGGGCCCGGCGGCTTCGACCTCCTGGCCCTCCAGTTGGAAGTGGACGCTCTTCGGCGGGGTGCCCGGCGGCAGGCGGGCCTGGACCACCAGCCCGTCCTCCACCACCCGCATGCCCTGGTGCATGCCCGTCACGCGCGGCGCCGGCGTCTGGCTGATGGCCAGCGACTGCTCGCCCACGCGCGCCCACGCGCAGCCGCTCTCGTCCGCGGCCAGCAGCACCACCGCGCCGGACGGCAGCCCCTCCGCGGAGCCCCAGACCTTCGCGTCCGCGTCGTAGGTGAAGAGCCGGTCCCCGGCGCGCGCCCAGAGGTAGCGCCCCGCGCCCAAAAGCTGCTCGGGCAGGGCCGGCAGCGACACCGTGCTCCAGCCGTCCGTGTTCCGGCGCAAGAGGCGGGTGCTGGTGAGCACCCAGACCTCCCCCGCCACGCCCGTGCCCGCGCCCAGCCCGGCGAGCGCGCGCACCGTCTCACCTCCGGCGAGCGGCGCGTCCGTGCCGCGCACCTGGTAGACGCCCGGCGCGGACGCCACCACCACGTTCAGCTTGCCCTCGCGCGCGAACCACAGGCCCGCGAGGCCGTCCTCCGCGGGCGCGGCCGTCATGGCGGTGATGCCGGTGAGCGGCTGCCCGGACAGCTTCAGCGACGCGAGCACGCCGCCCTGAAGCTGGAACAGGCCCTTGGGGTGGGCGAGCCACGCGGCGCCGTCCGCGGTCTGCGCGGTGGCGACGATGCCGGTGCCCAGCACCTCCTGCCACAAGGGCTCGATGAGCCAGCCCTGGTCCGCGAGGAACAGGCCGCGGTCCGTCTCCACCAGGGCGCTGTGCGGCCCCAGGCGGAAGGTGGCGCGCACGGCGCCCAACGCCGCCGTGTTCCGCGGGTGGGCGGCGAGCGCGGCCTGGGTGCCATCCAGCCGCAGGCGCACGGCCTCGCCCGTCGCGGTGGCGAAGATGCCGCCGCCGGACTGGTCCGCGAAGCCGGGCGCCGCGGCCAGGGACTGCGCCGTGGAGACCCGGGTGGCCGTGAAGACCGCGGGCTTCGCCGGGTCGCTGCCCGGCGGTGCGTCCTCGCCGCACGCGGCGGACAGCACCGCGGACATCAGCAGGAGCGAGGTGGGGAGGAAACGCGCCACGGCGGGGGAACCGGGGCGCGGACGGGGACGCATGAGGGGAGTGCTCATCAAGGTTCAGGCAAGGATGAACCGCAGCGGGTCCACCCGCGTGATGCTGTAGTCCAGCTTCGCCGAGGCCAGCACCGTGGCGATGATGTGCTCGGGGAAGATGTTGGAGCCGTTCGGGTCGTTGGCGCCCGTGCGCAGGTCCACCAGGCCCGGCGACATGCCGATGTCACCGCTGCGGCCCACCACCTGGTTGTGCTTGATGCCCGCGCCCATCAGCAGGCAGCTATTGGACAGGTGGTGGTCGCGGCCGCCCGTGGCGTTGATGGTGGGCGTGCGGGCGAACTCGCTGAACACCAGGATGGTGGTGTGGTCCATGAAGTTGCCGCCGCCCGGGTGCGCGGTGGAGCGCAGGTCCGTCACCAGCAGGTTCAGCGCGTTGAAGCCCGCGCGCTGGTTGGTCGCGTGCGTCTGCTGCGTGCCGAAGTGGGTGTCCAGGCCGCCGGCCAGGTTGATGGACACGCACTGGCTGATGCCCTTCTTCAGGGCGGTGGCCACCATGGCGGCGCGGCCCGCGGCGCTGTTGTACGGGTAGGCCTGGTTGTTGAGCCCGTAGAAGTCGCGCACGGACTGGTTGGCCGCCAACTGGAAGCGGAACGAGTCCGACAGCTTGTTCTCCATCACCGTCTGCATCTGGCCGCGGCTGCTCTCATAGGCGCTGCCCACGCCCCGCGCGGTGAGCGCCTGCTCCTCGCAGGTGATGGGCTGGCCGTTGAGGTCGATGAGGCTCTTCTCGATTTCGCTGTCCAACTGGCGCGACGCCACCGGCGGGTCCAGCGTGAGCACCAGGTCCGCCAGGCCGCTGACGCGCAGCGCGTTGGCGTAGCCGCCGTAGCGGTCGTTGTAGGACTCCACGCCCTGGGCGATGGACGGGATGGGCACCGCGGGCTTCATCTGGCCCACGATCTCCGTGGCGGTGGAGGAGCCGCGCGCCGCGCTGCCGATGGGCATCTTCCCGGTGAGGAAGTAGCGGTAGCCCACCTCGTGGGTGAGCGTGCTCATGTTGATGCCGCGCACCACCGTCATCAGGTCGTAGTGGTCCGACAGGTTGGCCACGCGCGGGTCGCCGATGGCCGGCCCGAACGCGATGTTGGACGGGCCCGCCCCCGCCCGCTCCTTGGGGATGACGGGGGTCTGCGCGAAGGCCCCGTCGGTGAGCAGGCTGTAGCCCGGCATGATGCGCGTCTCGGAGACGCGGTCGGCGGTGAAGACCGCCGGGTCGCGCGGGTCGAACGCGAGCAGTTGGTCCCACCCTCCGCTGAAATAGACGAAGACGAAGCAGCGGTCGGGCGGGGCCAGGTTCGTGGCCTGGGCCACGGCCTTGAAGGGGATGCCGCCCAGCAGCAGGGAGCCCATGAAGCCGGCTCCGGCCTTGAGGAAGGTGCGGCGCTCGGGGCAGCAGAGGTCGTCTTGGCGTGTCTTCTTCATCGCAGGCACCGTCAAGGTCAGTAGGTGATGAAGCGCGAGTCCGTCAGCATGGCGATGCAGACCACCGCCAGCGCCTGGTCGCGCTTCTTGAGGGTTTCGGCCCGGGCGGCGGCCTTGCGGAAGAACGTCGCGTAGCGCGTGAGCTCCTCACCGGAGAGCGGCGCGCCCCAGAACCGGGTGGAGAGGTACACGAGCGTCTCGTCCACCTGCGCGTCCGTGAGCTTCGTCAGGTCGCTCATGGGCGAGGGCAGCGTGCGGCCCAGGGTGCGCAGGCTCACGTCCGCCTGCGCGATGTCCTTCTGCGCCTGGGCGATGCAGACCTTGCGCGCGCCGTCATCCAGGAAGCGGGCGAAGACGAGGTTGGGCTCCGTGTTCTCGGAGGTGACGAGCGCGTAGTCCGCGCGGCCCAGCGACTGGGCGCGCGACTCCAGCTCGTCCCACTCCATGCCCACGGCGACGCGGATGGACTCCTTGAGCTGCGCGACGGTGAGGCGGCGGGGCGCGCGGCCCACGCTGCCGCCCTGGGCCTCCGGGTCCGGCAGCGGGTCGATGGGGGCCGAGTCCCCGTGCGGGTTGGGCACGGGGTCCAGTTGGGCGTCCAGCGGGACGGGCTTGGCGGGGACGTCCACGGAGCCCTGCGTGCAGCCCGTGGCGAGCGCGAGCAGCGCGGTCAGCAGAAGGCGGCGCATCAGTCGATCCTCCGGTACGCGTCGGACATCACCACCTGCTCGATGAGGCCCTTGAGGCTGTGGTTGTTCTTGGCGAAGTCCTGCGAGAGCCGCTGCAGGTACAGGCGCTGCTCCTCGGCCGTCATGGCGCGGCCCAGGAACTCGTTCCAGACGCGCTTGACGGTGCAGCGCTCCAGGTCGCCCGTCTCCATCATGCGCTTGACCAGCGCCTGGGGGCCGCCCTCGATGTTCTTCTCCTCGTCCGCGTTGCGGTAGAGGTAGGTCTTCAAGAGGCCCAGCGAGTTGGCGCCGTCGCCGTCGAAGGCCTGCATCACGTACTGGCTGCACTCGCCGTCGCAGTTGGTGTTCCCGGCGAGGGCGCAGTCGCGGCACTTCACGTCCAGGCGGGGGAACTGCTCCGGGGACAGGAACAGCGCGGAGCGCTCCGCGTAGCGGCCCCAGTGCGCGCCCGTGGGCTCGATGGTGGCGTGGCAGTAGTTGCAGCCGCAGCGCTTGGCCAGGTTGTTCTCGCGGTTGCAGGCGTCGTCCGGGGGCGGCAGGGACGCGTCCGCGGCCGGGGCGAAGTGCTTGCAGAGGAACGCCTCGTAGAACTCGTTCACGCGGGCGCGCTGCGTGGGGAAGCGGTAGAGGAACGCGGGCGTGGTGAGCACGCCGGAGTGGGTGCCGTCACGCACGTACTCGCTCCACTGGGTGGCGTTCGCGTACGTCACGGCGGGCAGCGTGGCCGCGTCCGCCGGGGACTTGATGCTGAAGACGCCCGCGCCCTGGCGCTGCCGGTAGAACTCCGACAGCGTGCCGTTCACGAAGGAGCGGCGGGTGGTGAGGATGTTGAAGTAGGGCTCGTCGTTCCGCACCACGGAGTCCGTGATGTAGAGCGGCTCCTCGTTGAAGGCGGCGACGCGCGCGGTGTGCACATCCGTGATTTCGCAGCGGCGCATCTTGTCGCCGCAGCCGCAGCTCCGGTCGCCGTTGAAGCGCGCCGTCTCACAGGACTCGCCCGTGTACGGGTTCGCCGCGCGGTCCTGCGCCTCCACGGCGCACACCTTCACGGTCTCCGTGGTGGTGGACCAGTAGGGCTGCACCGTGGTGGTGACGTAGCCGTCGCGCTGCACGCAGCCGCGCTGCGCCGCCCAGACGCCGTCCCGGAGCGGGTTGCCGTTGACGTCCTTCTTGATGTCGAACCCGCAGCGGTCCAGCCGCTTCAGGCTCGCGGTCTGGTCCGGGTTCACCCAGGCCGTGACGACGCCCGTGGCCGGCGACGCCACCAGCACGTTGGTGGTGTTCTTGTTCGGGTCCGGCAGGCAGAGGTAGCCCACGGACTTCCCGGCGGAGGCCAGGTAGCGGTTGTCACAGAAGTTCACGTACTTGCCGTACGTCGCGTCGGCCTTCAGCGCGTTGCAGTCCGCGAACTTCAGCTCCGGGGACGTGGAGGCCACGTCCAACTGGCGGCACTGGTAGAAGTTCGTGTCGTAGTCGTAGCTGACCGGCAGCGGGATGCCCTGCGCGTCGCGGCAGGCGGGGGCCGTGGAGTTGTCCTGGTGCGGGTCCTGCGGGTTCGCCTTGCAGGCGTCCTGCAGAATCTCCCCGTCACAGCGCTGGCTCTGGCCGCCGCGCAGGCTGTTGGAGTTGTTGCCCGCGAAGCTCAGCGGCGTGCCGGACACGCGGTAGTCGCCGTTGCCCTGCACGCTGCCGCTGATGTTCGAGCGCAGCAGCGCGCGGTGGTAGTTGCGCATCCGCGCGTAGAAGGACTCGTCCTTCATCATCGCGCGGACGTCCTCCGCCGTGACGGAGCCCTTGGCCTGGAACGCCTTGTACTCCTCCATGGTCGGAGGGCGTCCCAGCAAGTCGAGAGAAAGCTGTCTGAGATGCCGCTCCAGTGGAACTTTCGCCACGGGCGCGCACACCGCTTCTTCAGCGGCCGCGGGCAGGGCGAACAGGAGGGCGGCGCTCGCCAGGGGGGCAAGGCAACGCACGCTGAACACGGGGAACCTCCGAGAGGGGGGGTCGGGGGTGACGCAGTGGACCGAAGTATGAAGGAATTTCCGGTTTGAGATCCAGTTGGGCTAACCGATTCCATTCAACCGACATGTAGGCGGCAGTGGGGTGCGGCGGAGAGGGCCTGTTGCAAGCGGGACCTGACGCGGGCCACAAGGGGGGCATGTCCAACGCCGCCTCCGGGCTCTCCCCGTCGTCTCCGTCCGCCAACGACCGCTCCTTCTTCATCGCGATCGGCGTGGTGTCCGCCGGCGCGCTGGCGCTGCTGGCGTGGCTGCTGCTCATCCGGCGCGGAGGCGCGGGGATGGGCGTGGACCTGCGCTTCATGCCGGCGGTGAACGCGGGGCTCAACGCGACGGCGGCGGCGCTGCTGCTGGGCGGGTGGGTGGCCATCAAGCGGGGCGCGCGCAAGGCGCACCAGAACCTGATGGTGAGCGCGTTCATCGCGTCCGCGCTGTTCCTGGTGGGCTACCTCGCCTACCACTTCGTGCACGGGGACACGCGCTACGTGGGGGACTTCCGCGGGCTGTACCTGACGCTGCTGGCCAGCCACGTGCTGCTGTCCATGCCGGTGCTGCCCATGGCGCTGGTGGCCTTCTACTTCTCCTGGCGGCAGCAGTTCGCCCGGCACCGCAAGGTGACGCGGTGGCTGGCGCCCATCTGGCTCTACGTGTCGGTGACGGGCGTGGTGGTGTTCTTCATGCTGCGCGGCGGCGTGCCCGCGGTGTCCTGAGGCGCCGCGCTACGGCGCGGTGTACTCGGGCGTAGCGTGCGCGGGCCCCGCGGAGAGGGCGATGCCCCGGGGCAGGCGCACGGTGAAGGTGGAGCCCTGCCCCTCCACGCTGCGCACGGCGAGCGTGCCGCCGTGCAGCTCCACCATGCGGCGCGCGCTGGCCAGGCCCACGCCGCTGCCGGACACGTCCCGGGACACGTTGCGCCCGCGGTGGAAGCGCTCGAAGACGAAGGGCAGGTCCTCCGCCGGGATGCCGATGCCCTGGTCCGTCACGGAGAGCAGCACGAACTGCTGCGTCTGCTCCTCCTCCACCGTCAGGTGCACGGTGACGGTGGAGCCCGCGGCGCTGTACTTCACCGCGTTGCCCATCAGGTTCTCCAGCACGCGCTCCAGGGCGTGCGCGTCCCAGTCGCCGGTGAAGTCGCGCCCCTCCGGCACCTCCAGGACGAAGTGGTGGCGGGACGCGTTGGCCTCCAGCTCGCGCACCTTGCCGCGCGCCATGGCCAGCAGGTCCATGGGCTCGCGCTTGAGCGGGCGCTCCTGGCCGCGCGTCACCTCCAGGAAGTGGTCGATGAGCTCGCCCATGCGGTGCGCCGCGCGCACGATGTGGCCCAGGCGCGTCTCCAGCGCGGGCGTCATCGCGGCGGCGGGAATCTGCCGGCGCAGCACCTGGGCGTTGAGCGTCATGATTTGCAGCGGGCCCTTGAGGTCGTGCGTCGCCAGCGAGAAGAGCTCGTCGCGCACGGCCAGCGCCTCGCGGGCGGTGGCCTCGGCGCGCTCGGCGCGCACGCGGCGCTCCTCCAGCTCGCGCGTCATCAGCACCGTGTCCACCGCGGCGCGCAGGCTGAGGCGCAGGCGCTCCGGGCTGAAGGCCTCCTTCACCAGGTAGTCCTGGGCGCCGGCCTTCATGGCCTCCACCGCCACGCGCTCGTTGCCGCTGCCGGTGAGCACCACCACGGCGGGCACCCGGGGCAGGCCCAGCTCCGCGAGCCTGCGCAGCAGGGTGACGCCGTTCATGCCGGGCAGGTGGTAGTCGAGCAGCATCGCGTCCACCGCGTTGGCGGACAGGTACGCCAGCGCGTCCTCCGCGGAGGACACCGGCACCACCTCCCACCGCATCTCCGGGTCCTTCGCCAGCGCGCGGCTGACCGCGAGGCGGTCCGCCATGCCGTCATCCACCAGCAGCACGCGCAGGCTCATGTCTCGGGCTCCTGGGGCTCGGGCAGGCGCGCGGCCTTGAACCAGAAGGCGTGGAGCGCCTCCGCGGTGGCCTGGAGCTGGGGGCCGACCTCCGGCTTGAAGAGGTAGCTGTTGGCGCCGTCCGCGTAGGCGCCGTCCACGTCCCTCGACTCCACGGAGGAGGAGAAGATGATGACGGGGATGGAGCGCAGGACCGGATCCGCCTTCAGCGTGGAGAGCACCTCGCGCCCGCTGATGCCGGGCATGTGCAGGTCCAGCAGGATGAGCACCGGGCGCTCCGCCTCCGCGTGGGCCCCGCGCCGGAAGAGGTAGTCCAGGGCGTCCTCGCCGTCGCGCACGCGCACCACCGGCACGGGCAGGGGCAGCCGCTTCGCGATGCGCATCAGCGCCTCCGCGTCCGGGTCACTGTCCTCCACCAGCAGCAGCGGCTTCATGAACGCGGTCCCTCGCCCAGCGTGAAATAGAAGGTGGAGCCCCGCCCCGGCGCGGACTCCACCCAGAGCGCGCCGCCGTGCAGCGTCACCAGCCGGCGCGCGATGGCCAGCCCCGCCCCCGTGCCGCCGCCATAGGCCTGCGCGGGATGCAGGCGGCGGAACAGCTCGAAGATGGCTTCGTGGAACTGCGGCGCGATGCCGATGCCCGGGTCCTTCACGTAGAAAAGGTAGGACGCGCCGACGTGCCGCGCCGCCTCCGGGCGTGCTTCCCCGGGCCCCACGAAGCCCACCTCCACCCAGCGCGGCTCGGCCGTCTGGTACTTGGCCGCGTTGCTGATGAGGTTGGCCCACACCTGGCGGATGCGGACGGCGTCACACGCCACCGTGGGCAGCCGGCGGGGCAGGCGGACCTCCACCCTGCCCTCCTCCAGCCGCGCGCCCAGCGTCTTGAGCACGTCCTCCACCAGCGCCTGCTGATCCGTCCGCTCCCACGACAGCTCCAGCCGGCCCAGGCGGCTGTACTCGAAGAGGTTGTCGAGCAGCTCCTGCGTGCGCTTCGCCAGCCACGACAGGGCCTCCAGTTGCTGGCGGCCGTCCGCGCCCAGCGTGGGGCCGAAGTCCTCCAGGAGGAAGGAGCTGTACTGGAGGATGCCGCGCAGGGGCTCCTTGAGGTCGTGCGCCACGGTGCCACCGAACGCATCCAGCTCCGCGTTGGAGCGGGCCAGCTCCCGCGACAGCCGGGCCAGCTCCTCCGCGTGCCGCAGCACCACGCCCACCAGCGCGCCCTTGAGCGCGAGCGCCGCCTCCAGGTCCTGTGCGGTCCATGGAGTGGAGGCGCCCTTCATCTCCTCGCGCCACACGTCGAAGGACGCGCGGGGCCGCAGCCGCGCATGGCCCGGCTCCGGACGCACGGGCTTGTTCGGGTTGCCGGCCCACGCCACGGTGCGCGCCACCTCCGGGCGGAACCACAGCGCGAAGTGCGGCACGGAGGGGTCCAGGCGCACCGCCAGCAGCCCCGCCGCCACGTCCGCGCGCGAGGCCAGCGGCGGGTACACGTCCCCCAGCCGGTCCACGTGGAGGACCTCTTCCGGAAGCTCGCGCGCCGAAAGCCACGCCACCAGGGCGCGCACCTCCTCCGCGGACGGCGTGGTGCCGAGCAAGAGGGGCGACGCCGCCGAGCCCGCGCTCGCGCCCAGCATCAGCGCCACGCCGTGCGAACCCGTGAGCTCCATCAGGAGCGGGGCCTGCGCCTCCAGCGCCTTCGCGGGGCTGCGCTCGCCCAGGTTCGGGACGACCAGCGCGTTGAGCAGCGACGCGCGGCGCGCCTGGGCGGCGGACTCCAGGCTCCGCTCCTCCGCGGAGAGCTGGAGCGACAGCAGCCGCGCCAGCACCTCGCACGCCTGCCGCCGCGCGGCGGACACCGCGCGGGGCGACAGGTGGTGGCAGGCCATGAGCCCCCAGAGCTGCCCGTCCTTCAGGAGCGACACGCTGAAGGACGCGCCCACGCCCATGTTGCGCAGGTACTCCAGGTGGACCTCCGACACGCTCCGGAGCGCGGCGCCGGAGAGGTCCAACGGGCGCAGGGTGCCGGGCAGCACCGGCGGCACCAGCCCCACGACCTGCGCGTCCACGTCCGCGATGAGGCGCACGGGGTTGCGCGTGTAGAGGGCGCGCGCCTGCGCGGGGATGTCGCTCGCCGGGTAGTGCAGGCCCAGGAAGGAGTCCACGCCCCCCCGCACGCTCTCCGCCACGACCTCGCCGTGGAAGTCCGCGTGGAAGCGGTAGACCATCACCCGGTCGTAGCCGATGAGCTCCCGCACCGCGTCCGCGGCCTCCTGGAGCAGCGCGGCCGTGCCCTTCGCGCGCCCCAGCGGCGACACCAGCCGCTGCACCGCGCCCAGCGCGGTCTCCTCCGCGCCCGCGTCCTCGTCCGCCAGCGGCTCCAGCTCCAGCACGCGCAGGCCGTCGCTGTCGTGCAGGAGCGCGGAGCAGCGCTGGCCGGACACCTCCACGGTGACGGGCCCGGGCCCCGGCCCCGCCTCCACGCGCGCGAGCAGCCCGCGCGGAAGCACGCCGGACAGGGGCCTGCCCAGCAGCGCGTCCGGCCCGGCGCCGAGCAGCGCCTGGACGTTCGCGCTCACGACCGCGATGGCCTCCGTGTCCGGGTGGAAGGCGACGAGCACGCCCCGGGGCTGCACGCCGCCCAGCAGGTGGATGGGCTCGCGGTCACAGACGCTGAGGTCGGCATCAGAGACGGACGGGGACATCGTGCTCCCGCTTCAACCAGGCGGCGAAGGTATCGAAGGTGTCCCGGGCACCCTGCACGACGGCCGCGTCGAAGGACTCGGACGCCGCCCGCGCGGAGGCCCGGGTGAGCGCTTCACCGAACGCGCGCCACATGGGGCCCACCTGGTCTCCGTAGGCCCGGAAGAAGGCGAAGGTCCCCACGCGCGCGTCCGCCCCGAAGTGGCGCGCCAGGTGGCGCAGGATGAGCTGGCCCCCCAGCGTGGAGCCCTCCAGCACGTACGCGCAGCCCAGCGCCTCCGCCAGCCCCGGCAGCGCCGGCAGCGAGGAGGCGCGCGGCAGCCGCGCGAGCGAGGCCGTGTCATGCCCCATGGCGCGCAGGTCCGCCTCCAGCAGCGGCGTCTTCCAGCGCGCCTCCCAATCCAGCGCCGGCTCCAGGGCCGTGAGGGGCGCGGCGAGCAGCGCCTCCAGCGGCGCGTAGAGCCCGTGGAAGGCCTCCAACTGGCGCTGGTAGCCCGCGGGCGTCAGGTCCGCGTCCATCAGACGCACCACGCCCTCCGTGCGCTCATGGTGAGGGCGCGTCTCCGTCTTCAGCCGCTGAAGCAGTTCCAAGTTGCCTTGAGGATGGGAAGCGTCCCGGCGGCTGAAAAGAACCAATTGCGCTGAATGTTGGCCGTTCATCGCAGATGAATGTTGGCCGCTCATCCCTGCACGCGGCGCGGGCCGTACGGAGCGTGAGGTTTCACGGAGAGCCTGTTTCCCCGGCACCACTGCACGCGGTGACTCGACCCCCTGAGTCACCCTGTCTTTACGGGCCGCGACACGCCGCGTTAGCCTGGATGCTCAACAGCTTGGCTTCCCGCGTCATGCGGGAAAGGGGTCCCGACGATGCCGTTCACCCTCCCTCCGCGCTACGGGCTGTATGAGCCGGAGACCGAGCACGACGCCTGCGGTGTGGGGTTCGTGGCCCACATCCGGGGACAGCGTTCGCGGGGCATCGTGGAGGACGCGCTGGAGCTGCTCAACCGGTTGAGCCACCGCGCCGCGGCGGGGAGGGACCCGGAGACGGGCGACGGCGCCGGCATCCTGGTGCAGTTGCCGCACCGCTTCTTCAACCACGAGGCGCCGAGGCTGGGGTTCGAGCTGCCGCCGCGCCGCCAGTACGGCGTGGCGCAGGTGTTCCTGCCGTCGGAGCCGGAGGCGCGCCGCGCGTGCGAGGCGCTGTTCGAGGACGTGGTGGAGGAGGAGGGGCAGCGGCTGCTCGGCTGGCGTGACGTGCCGGTGGCGCCGGAGGAACTGGGGCCGCTCGCGAGGGAGGCGGCGCCGGCCATCCGGCAGCTCTTCATCGCGCGCAGGCGCGTGGTACCCAGCGCCTTCGAGCGCAAGCTCTACCGCATCCGCAAGCTGGTGGAGAACCGCGTGCTGGCGCGCGGCGTGGATCCCCAGGGGCGCTTCCACGTGGCCAGTTGCTCGTCGGAGACGCTCATCTACAAGGGGCTCCTGCTGCCCCGGCAGCTCCCGCGCTTCTACGCGGACCTGCGGCACCCGGAGTTCGTCAGCGCGCTGGCGCTGGTGCACTCGCGCTTCTCCACCAACACCTTCCCCACGTGGGAGCTGGCGCAGCCGTTCCGCTTCATCGCGCACAACGGTGAAATCAACACCCTGCGTGGCAACCGCAACTGGATGACGGCGCGGCGCGGGCTCCTGCAGACGGCGAAGCTGGGCGGGAGCCTGGAGCCGCTGTGGCCCATCATCGTCCCGGGCAAGAGCGACTCCGCGCAGTTCGACAACATGGTGGAGCTGCTCTACCTGGGCGGCCGCACCCTGCCCCACGCGATGATGATGACCATCCCGGAGGCGTGGGAGGGCAACAAGGAGATGGGCGACGAGCGCCGCGCCTTCTACGAGTACTCCGCGTCCCTCCTGGAGCCGTGGGACGGGCCCGCGGCCATCGCGTTCACGGACGGGCAGCTCATTGGCGCGACGTTGGACCGCAACGGCCTGCGCCCCGCGCGCTACCTGGTGACGGAGGACGACCGCATCATCCTGGCGTCGGAGACGGGCGTCATCGACGTGCCCGCGTCGCAGGTGCGCCGCAAGGGCCGGCTGACGCCGGGCCGCATGCTGCTGGTGGACACCACGGAGGGGCGCATCCTGGAGGACGAGGAGGTGAAGCGTGAAATCACCTCGCGCTGGCCCTACCGCCGCTGGCTGCAGCGCAACGTCTTCACCTTCGAGGACCTGCCCGCGGTCCCCGCCCCCGCGCGCCTGAAGGGCGAGGCGCTGTGGCGGCTGCAGCGCGCGTTCGGCTACACGGACGAGGACGTGCGCACCACGCTGGTGCCCATGGCGGAGACGGGCAAGGAGCCCACGGGCTCCATGGGCACGGACACGCCGCTGGCGGTGCTGAGCGACCAGGCCCCCACCCTCTTCAACTACTTCCACCAGCTCTTCGCGCAGGTGACCAACCCGCCCATCGACCCGCTGCGCGAGGCGCTGGTGATGACGCTGGCCACCGCGCTGGGCCCGGAGGGCAACACCTTCGAGGAGACGCCGGAGCAGTGCCACCGGCTGTCCCTGCCCGGCCCCATCCTCACCAACGGGCAACTGGCGCGCCTGGCGAACCTGCGCGGCGACACCGGCCTCTTCGAGCCGCGCTCCTTGAGCCTGCTGTACCCGCACGCGGGCGGCGCGGCGGCGGCGCTGGAGGTCGCGGTGGAGCGGCTGTGCACGGCGGCGGTGGACGCCGTGGACGCGGGCGCGAGCATCCTGGTCCTGAGCGACCGGGGCGTGGACGCGGCGCACGCGGCCATCCCCGCGCTGTTGGCCGTGTCCGCGGTGCACCAGCGGCTGGTGCGTGACGGCACGCGCATGTACACGGGCATCGTGCTGGAGACGGCGGAGGCGCGCGAGGTGCACCACTTCGCGTGCCTGTTCGCCTACGGCGTGTCCGCGGTGAACCCGTACCTGGCTCTGGACAGCTTGCGCGCGCTGGCGGATGCCGGAGAGCTCAAGGCGGACGCGGACAAGGCGCAGGCGCAGTACCTGCACGGCCTGGAGGAGGGGCTGCTCAAGGTGATGTCCAAGATGGGCATCTCCACGCTCCAGTCCTACCGCGGCTCGCAGCTCTTCGAGGCGGTGGGCCTGCAGCGCAGCCTCATCGAGAAGCACTTCACCGGCACGTCGTCGCGCGTGGAGGGCGTGGGCCTGCCGGAGCTGGGCCGCGAGGTGGCGGAGCGGCACGCGCGCGGCTTCGGCCCCGGCGCGGACGGCGAGGAGCCCCTGCTGCCGGTGGGCGGGCAGTTCCGCTGGCGCCGGCAGGGCGAGCGGCACAAGTGGAACCCGGCCACCGTGGCGAAGCTCCAGGCGGCGGTGCGCGCGAACGACCCGGTGCAGTTCCAGGAGTACTCGAGGCTGGCGGACGACGAGACGCGCGAGCACAGCAACCTGCGCGGCCTGCTGGACGTGGTGACGGAGGGCTGCACGCCGGTGCCGCTGGAGGAGGTGGAGCCCGCGCTGGAGCTGGCGCGGCGCTTCGTCACCGGCGCCATGTCCTTCGGCTCCATCAGCGCGGAGGCGCACGAGACGCTGGCCATCGCGATGAACCGGCTGGGCGGCAAATCCAACAGCGGCGAGGGCGGCGAGGAGTCCCGCCGCTACACGAAGGACCCCAACGGCGACTCGCGCCGCAGCGCCATCAAGCAGGTGGCCAGCGCGCGCTTCGGCGTCACCGCGGAGTACCTGGTCAACGCGGACGAGCTCCAAATCAAGATGGCCCAGGGCGCCAAGCCCGGCGAGGGCGGCCAGCTCCCGGGCCACAAGGTGGACGAAAGAATCGCGCGCGTGCGCTGGAGCACGCCGGGCGTGACGCTCATCTCCCCGCCGCCGCACCACGACATCTACTCCATCGAGGACCTGGCGCAGCTCATCTACGACCTCCAGTCCGTGAACGCGAAGGCGCGCGTGAGCGTGAAGCTGGTGAGCGAGGTGGGCGTGGGCACCATCGCCGCGGGCGTGGCCAAGGCGGGCGCGGGCTGCGTGGTGGTGGCGGGCTACGAGGGCGGCACGGGCGCCTCGCCCCTCTCCAGCCTCCAGCACGCGGGGCTGCCGTGGGAGCTGGGGCTGGCGGAGACGCAGCAGGTGCTGGTGCACAACGGCCTGCGCTCGCGCATCCGCGTGCAGGTGGACGGCGGCCTGCGCACCGCGCGCGACGTGCTGGTGGCGGCGCTGCTGGGCGCGGAGGAGTTCGGCCTGGCCACCGCGAGCCTCGTGTCCGTGGGCTGCATCATGCTGCGCAAGTGCCACCTCAACACCTGCTCGGCGGGCATCGCCACGCAGGACCCGGCCCTGCGCGAGCGCTACCAGGGCACGCCGGAGAACGTCGTCAGCTTCTTCCTGCTGCTGGCGGAGGAGCTGCGCCGGCACATGGCGAGGCTGGGCGCGCGCAAGCTGGAGGAGCTGGTGGGCCGGGTGGACCTCTTGCGCCAGCGCGCGGCGGTGGACCACTGGAAGGCGCGCAAGGTGGACCTGTCCGCGCTGCTCGCCGCGCCGGCCGCGCCGGCCACCGAACCGCGCCACTGCCAGACGCCGCACCGCAAGGACGTGTCGGACCACCTGGACCACGAGCTGCTCACGAAGGCGCAGTCCGTGCTCGCGGGCGGGCCGCCGCTCCTGCTGTCACTGCCGGTGGCGAACACGCACCGCGCGGTGGGCGCCATGCTGTCCGGCGAGATTGCCCGCCGCCACGGCGCGCAGGGGCTGCCGGACGGCAAGCTGCGGGTGAAGCTGAAGGGCTCCGCGGGCCAGAGCTTCGGCGCGTTCCTCGCGTCCGGCGTGACGCTGGAGCTGGAGGGCGACACCAACGACTACCTGGGCAAGGGGCTGTCCGGCGGACGCATCATCGTCTACCCGCCGGAGGGCAGCCGCTTCACGCCCGAGGAGAACGTGCTCGTCGGCAACACGGTGCTCTACGGCGCCACGGCCGGCGAGGTGTACCTGCGGGGCCTGGCCGGTGAGCGCTTCGCGGTGCGCAACAGCGGCGCGCAGGCGGTGGTGGAGGGCGTGGGCGACCACGGCTGCGAGTACATGACGGGCGGCGTGGTGGTGGTGCTGGGCCAGACGGGCCGCAACTTCGCGGCCGGCATGAGCGGCGGCACCGCGTACGTGCTGGACCGCGAGCGCTCCTTCCGCGAGCGCTGCAACCTGGAGATGGTGGAGCTGGAGTCGCTGGTGGACGAGTCTGAAATCTGGCTCGTGCACGGGATGATTGAACGCCACCTGCACCACACCGGCAGCGCGCTGGCGCGGCGGGTCTTGGACAACTGGGAGCTGATGGTGCCGCAGTTCATGAAGGTGATGCCGTCCGACTACAAGCGGGTGCTCCAGGCGCGCAGGGCGGCGCGCAGGCCGCCACCCACCGCGAGCGTCCAGCAGCTCCACGTCGTGGGCGGGGGGACCTGAACCATGGGCAAGCCCACGGGTTTCATGGAGTGGCAGCGCGTCCACGCCCCCAAGCGGGACAAGGTGGAGCGCCTGGAGGACTGGCGCGAGCTGCACCTGCCGCTGGCCGCGGACGAGGCGAAGCGGCAGGCGGGGCGCTGCATGGACTGCGGCGTCCCCTTCTGCCACCAGGGGTGTCCCCTGGGGAACCTCATCCCGGACTTCAACGACGCGGTGTACCGGGGCCAGTGGAAGGAGGCGTACCAGGTGCTCAGCCGCACCAACACCTTCCCGGAGTTCACCGGGCGGCTGTGCCCCGCGCCGTGCGAGGCCGCGTGCGTGCTGGCCATCGACCGGGACGCGGTCACCATCGAGCAGATGGAGAAGGAGATTTCGGAGCGCGCCTTCGCGGAGGGCTGGGTGAAGGCGAGGCCTCCGGCGCGGCGCACGGGCAAGCGCGTGGCGGTGGTGGGCTCCGGCCCCGCGGGGCTGGCGGCGGCGGCGCAGCTCAACGCGGCCGGGCACAGCGTGACGGTGTACGAGAAGGACGCCCGCGCCGGAGGCCTGCTGCGCTACGGCATCCCGGACTTCAAGCTGGAGAAGGCGGTGCTGGACCGCCGGCTCGCGCTGATGGAGGCGGAGGGCATCGTCTTCCGCACGGGCGAGGACGTGGCCGTCACGCCGGGCTGGAAGGCGCTGCGCGAGCAGTACGACGGCGTGGTGCTGGCCCTGGGCGCGCGCAAGGCCCGCGAGCTGGACGTGCCGGGCCGCGAGCTGTCCGGCGTGGTGCGGGCCATGGACTACCTGGAGCACCAGAACCGGGTGGTGACGGCGGGAGCGCCGCCGGACGCGCGCCTGGAGGCGAAGGGCAAGCGGGTCATCATCCTGGGCGGCGGAGACACGGGCTCGGACTGCCTGGGCACGGCGCTGCGCCAGGGGGCTGCGGGCGTGACGCAGGTGGAGCTCTTCCCCGCGCCGCCGCGGGTGCGCGCGAAGGAGAACCCGTGGCCGCGCTGGCCGCTGGTGTTCCGCACGTCGACCAGCCAGGAGGAGGGCGGCGAGCGCGCCTTCGCGCTGATGACGAAGCGGCTGGAGGGCGAGAACGGCCAGTTGAAGCGGCTGCACGCGGTGCGCGTGGAGGTCCAGCCCGAGCCGGGCGGCGCGCCGAGGCTGGTGGAGCTGCCGGGCTCCGAGCAGGTGTTCGAGGTGGACCTGCTCGTGCTGGCCATGGGCTTCACCGGCCCGGACACGGACCGGCTGGAGGAGGAGCTGGGCGTGACGCTGTCGCCGCGCGGCACGGTGAAGGTGGACGCGCGGTTCGCCACCTCCGCGCCGGGCGTGTACTGCGCGGGCGACGCCAGCCGGGGCGCGAGCCTCATCGTCTGGGCGCTCGCGGACGGACGTGAGGCGGCGCGCGCGCTGGACACCTGGCTGTCCGGCGCCGCCTCCGTGCTGCCCACGCGCGGTCAGGACTGCGCGTTCTAGCCGCCGCGGCCCGTCAGTGGACGAGGGCCGCGGGCGGCTGGAGGAAGTCGAGCGGCACCTCCCGGGGCTGCGCCGTGAAGTCCTGGCGCAGCTCCAGCAGTTGCTTCACCACGCCGACGTCGCGGATGGGCCCCACCGTGAGCGCCGGCTCGGGCGCGCCGGGCGGCACGTCCAGGGGCACGCTCCCGGAGAGCGCCTCCATCCGCGCCAGGGAGCCCGTGTCCAGGCCCCTGACCCATCCGCACAGGGTGCAGTTGGCCAGCTCCTGGAGCCGCTGGTGCCGGCGCTGCAGGTCCGCGTACGGCCACGACGTCACCTGCGCTCCGAACTGGGCGTCCGGCACGAGGTACATGAAGCCCGGGCCCCCGCCCGTCAGGAACCTGGACAGCCGCGCCGGGATGCCGGACGTGGGGCTGACGTGCGTGAAGGCCACGTTGTCCATGCCGGAGAAGTCGTTGGTGCCCGTGTCCTTGAAGTGACAGCCATTGCACGTGTTGAGGGAGAACTCCTTCCGCGCGCAGACCTCCGCGGCATCCGTGGCGTCCACGCTGAAGCCCTCCCAGTGGGTGGGCTTCGCCACCAGCGAGTTGGCCCCCAGGAAGGGCCGGCCACGGACCTTGCGAGGCACCGTGAAGTTCGCGGTGCACCGGGTGGGGACGGTCACCGGCAGCTCGACGCCGTTCTTGACCTGCGTGCGCACGAAGAAGTCGATGTCCGGATCCACCTCGGAGTCATGGGTCGCGTCATCGGGGGTCCGCGCCATGGTGTGGACGCGCAGCAGCCCGTCCGAGGGCTTGTCCTTGCCGCTGACGGGGTGCTCGTCCACCAGCCGGAACTCCCGCAGCTCCCACGGGAACGCCAGGGCGGCCTCGTTGGTGCGGATCTGATTGAGCGCGTTGTCGTTGCCCTTCCCCGGCGCCCGCCCGCGCAGGACGACACTCTGGGTCATCTGCGTGAGCTGCGCCTTGTAGGCCACGTTGAAGGACGGGATGTTCCCCAGCAACGCCCATTGACGTGCCCAGGCGACGACCTGCGCGCAGCCCTCTCCGGGCACGCCGTATTCGAAGATGACGGTGAAGGGCCTGAGGTTGCAGGTGGCCTCCGTGCCGCCGCCCCAGGGCGAGGGGCGCGTCAGCCCGAAGAGGAAGCGCAGCTCGCCCGGGTCGGACTGCCGGTCCGCGTGGTCCCAACTGCTGGCCAGGTCGATGCGGTTGACGATGGCCAGCAACCGGAAGGGCGCGATGTCCAGGTCCAGCGGCCTGCTCAGCACCACCTCCCAGCGGGTCGTGGCGGGGTTGAGCCGGAGGGAGGACGTCGCGCCGCTGGCGGCGGCCCAGGGGGCAATCACCTCGTCATACATCTTGCGGCGCGCCGGCACCGTGTCGCCGTTGGACTGGAAGTCATTGAGCCAGAGCGACAGCCAGCTCAACACGAAGGCCTCCGGCCGCGCGCCGGAGCCCTGGGCCATCTCCCGCATGAGGTGCGCGAAGGTCCACACGCCGCCCTTCGTCCCCGCGCCCGTGCACGGGTCCCACGTGCGCGCCGGGTCGAGCACCACGGCCGGGTCGCGGATCATCAGCGTCCGCTCCCACTGGGGCTGGGTGGAGGCGGGCAGCAAGGGGCAGCTCGTGACCGGCACCCGCTCACCCCACCCGAAGGCCGCCGCGTTCACGGGGAGCCCCTCGTAGCGGGCCACCGGGTGGCGGCCGTTGAACAGGATGGACTCCCGGCTGGTGGGCCCCAGCTCGCCAGACGCCAGCCGGCGCTCGTTCTCCTGGCGCCGCTCCACCTCCGAGTCCGGGAGCCGCGCGAAGAGGGTGAAGAAGTCGGGGCCCGGGCTCGCCGGAATCGCGCCCAGCCGGGCCAGGGTGTCGGAGTGGAAGAGGACCGAGGGCCGCGCCGGGTCACCCGCCACGCGCACCAGGCTGTCGGAGAGCTGCCGGTTGGCCGGGGGCGGCAGCTTCACGTGCACCGCCGTCGTCTCCCCCAGCGCCGTGGGCCGCTCCAGCTTCTGGGCGAAGGTCCCGGCGACGGACAGGCCCGGCACGAGGGGCAGCTCCCCCAGGCTCGTGCTGCGCCCCCGCGACTCCTCCGCGGCGTCCTGCCACGACGGCTCCCGCGAAGGCTCCTGCGCGGGCTCCCTCGCGCAGCCGCTGACCATCAGCACGGCCCCCACCACGGCGACTCTCAATTCCTCGCACTTCCACAACATACATCCTCCCCGGCAAAGCCAGCCGTTGCCTGGAATGGCTGGCATTGACTCAACGCCGCTGGAGTGAAGTGCATGGACGGACGTCACGCCCCGGACAGGGCTGCCCGTACGAGTGAACAGCAGGGGCTCCGCCCATTTCCTTCCCGACAGGCTCACGGCCTCGCGGGGTCCACGCGCCTGGAGGCCCGACGCATCGCGTGGTGCGTCAGTGGACGCGGGCCGCAGGCGGCTCCAGGAAGTCGAGCGGCAAATCCCGCGACCGGAGCCTGAGGCCGGGGCGCAGCTCCAGCAGTTGCCGCACCACGCCAACGTCGAGGATGGGGCCCACCGTGAACGTCGGCCCGGGCGCGCCGGGCGGCACGTCCAGGGGCACGCTCCCGGCGAGCGCCTCCATCCGCTTCAGGTAGCCGGCGTCCAGGTCGATGAACCACCCACAGGTGGCGCAGTGGGCCAGCTCCTGGAGCCGCTGGTGGCGGCGCAGCAGGTCCGCGAACGGCCACGACGCCACCTGCGCTCCGAACTGGGCGTCCGGCACGACATACATGGAGCCATTGCCCCCGCCCGTCAGGAACCGGGACTCCCGCGCCGGGATGCCGGACGTGGGGCTGACGTGCGTGAAGGCCAGGTTGTCCACGCCCGTGAAGTCGTTGGTGCCCGTGTCCTTGAAATGACAGCCATTGCAGGTGTTGCTGGAGAACTCCTTCCGCGCGCAGACCTCCGTGGCGTTGGTGGCGACCGCGGAGGCGGCCTCCCAGTGGGTGGGCGGCGCCACCTGCGCGTTGGCGCCCAGGAAGAACCTGTCGTTGACGGAGGAGGGCACCGTGAAGCGGGCGGTGCAGTGGGAGGGGATGGACACCGGCTGCTCGACGCCGTTCTTGACCTGCGTGCGCACGAAGAAGTCCACGTCGGGGTCCGTGCGGAAGTCATGGGTCGCGTCATTGGGCGTCAGCGCCAGCGTGTGGACGCGCAGCAGCCCGTTGGACGGGGTGTCCTTGCTGGTGCCGGGGTGCTCGTCCGCCAGGTGGAACTCCCGCAGCTCCCACGGGAACGCCAGGGCGACCTCGTTGGTGCGCAGTTGGTTGAGCGCGCTCTGGTTGCCCTTCCCGGGCGCCCGCCCATGCCGGACGACGCTCTCCGTCATCCGCTGCAGCCGCGACCGGTAGGCCTCGTTGAAGGTGGGGTACATGCCCAACCCCACCCACTGCCTTGCCCACTGGGTGACGGCCCGGCACCCCTCGCCCGGCACGCCGTATTCGAAGATGGTGGTGAAGGGCTTGAGGTTGCACGTCGCCTCCGTGCCGCCTCCCCAGGGCGAGGGGCGCGTCAGCCCGAAGATGAACCGCAGCTCGCCCGGGTTGGAGGACCGGCCTCCGTACTCCGTGCCGCCCCCCAGGTCGATGCGGTTGATGATGGCCAGCAGCCGGAAGGGCGCGATGTCCAGGTCCAGCGGCTTGCGCAGCACCACCTCCCAGCGGTTCGTGGA
This sequence comes from Corallococcus sp. AS-1-12, assembly GCF_020036995.1. Lineage (NCBI taxonomy): Bacteria > Pseudomonadati > Myxococcota > Myxococcia > Myxococcales > Myxococcaceae > Corallococcus > Corallococcus sp. AS-1-12. Next base: position 310,940 of record NZ_JAIQDD010000007.1, read on the forward strand.
GGCGTTGAACTCGAGGGACGAGAGCGCTCCGCTGGCGGCGGCCCAGGGGGCAATCACCTCGTCATACATCTTGCGGCGCGCGGGCACGGTGTCGCCGTTGGACTGGAAGTCATTGAGCCAGAGCGACAGCCATTCCAGCACGAAGGCCTCCGGGCTCACGCCGGAGCCCTGGGCCATCTCCCGCATGAGGTGCGCGAAGGTCCACACACCGCCCTTCGTCCCCGCGCCCGTGCACGGGTCCCAGGTGCGCGCCGGGTCGAGCACCACGGCCGGGTCGCGGATCATCAGCGTCCGCTCCCACCAGGCCTCCGTGGAGGCCGGCACCTGGGGGCAGCTCGTCTGGGGCACGAGCGCGCCCCGCGCGAAGGCGTTGGGGTCCATGGGGAGCCCCTCGTAGCGGGCGGCCGGGTGGCGGCCGTTGAACAGGACGGTCTCCCGGGTGGGCGCCCCGAACTCGCCCGACGCCAGCCGCCGCTCGTTCTCCCCCCGGCGGTCGACCTCCGAGTCCGGGAGCCGCGCGAAGAGGGTGAAGAAGTCGGGGCCCGGACTCGCCGGAATCACCCCCAGCCGGGCCAGGGTGTCGGAGTGGAAGAGGACGGTGGGCATTGACGGCTCACCGACCACGCGCACGAGGCTGCCCGCGAGCCCCCGGTTGATGGGGGGCGGCAGCTTCACGTGCACCGCCGTTGTCTCGCCCAGGAACGTGGGCCGGGCCAGCTTCTGGGCGAAGACCTTCGCGACGGAGCCGCCCTCCACGACGGGCAGCTCCCCCAGGCTCCGGGAGGCTCCCGGACCGGCGGCCTGCACGGCCGCCGGGGCCTCCCGCACCGGCGGGGGCGGCGTGGGTGCGGGCTCCTTCGAGCACCCCCACACCGCGAGCACGATTCCCAGGACAGCGACTCTCGATTCATTGCGTTTCCGCGACATGTGCTCCCCCCACGCGAAGCCAGCCCTGTCATCCGATGACTGGCCGTGTCTCAACGCAGCAGGCGCACGTGCATGAACGGAGGTCCAATGCATGGCAGGGCACCGTCAGACCCCTGACAGGGTGCTGCCCGCGCGAATGATCAGCGGGAGCCCTGCCCATCCCCTTCCCGACAGGTTTCCGGCCTCAGGGGGCCCACACACTCGTTGCCCCAAGGCACCACGGGGCCCGCTCGCGTGAAGGCGAGGGGCCCCGTGCGCGCTGGCACCGCTGGGGACGAAGCGCTACGCGGGCACGGGCTCCGACGGGGCGGCGTGCTCCGGTGCGCCAGGCGCGCTCGCGGCGGGCGCGGGCGGCGTGGGGACGGCGAGCGCGGCGGTGGGGACCTCGCCCACGGTCTCTCCGTGCTGGCTCAGGTCGAGCCCCTCCTCCTCCTGCTCGCGGGTGACGCGCAGCGGGACGATGCGGTCGACGAGCTTGTACAGGAGGAACGAGCCCACGAAGGAGAAGACGGAGACGACGACCAGCGCCAGGAGGTGCATGAAGAAGGTGCGCGTGGTGCCGTGGATGAGGCCCACGTCCTTGGCGAGCACGCCGGTGAGGATCATCCCGACGATGCCGCCCAGGCCGTGGCAGGGGAACACGTCGAGCGTGTCATCCAGCGCGGTGCGGCTCTTGAAGTGGACGGCGGCGTTGCTGACGAAGCTGGCGACCAGCCCCACCAGGATGCTCTGCCCCACGGTGATGAAGCCCGCGGCGGGGGTGACGGCGACCAGGCCCACCACCGCGCCCACGCAGGCGCCCATGGCGCTGGGCTTGCGGCCGCGCAGCCAGTCGAAGGCGATCCACCCGAGCATCGCGGCGGCGGAGGCCGTGTTGGTGGTGGCGAAGGCGAGCGTGGCCAGGGACGACGCGGACAGCGCGGAGCCGGCGTTGAAGCCGAACCAGCCGAACCACAGCATGCCCGTGCCGAGCATCACGAAGGGGACATTGGCGGGCGCGTGCGTGGCGTGCGTCAGGTGCACCTGGCGGCGCCCCAGGACGATGGCGCCCGCGAGCGCGGCGAGGCCCGCGGACATGTGCACCACGGTGCCACCGGCGAAGTCGAGCACGCCCCACTGGCGCAGGAAGCCCTCCGGGTGCCACGTCCAGTGGGCGAGCGGCGCGTAGATGAAGAGGCTGAAGAGCACCATGAAGAGCAGGTACGCCTTGAAGCGCACGCGCTCCGCGAACGCGCCGGTGATGAGCGCCGGGGTGATGATGGCGAACTTGAGCTGGAAGAGCGCGAAGAGGAGCAGCGGCACGGTGGGCGCCAGGTCCGGGTGCGTCTCACCGCCCACGCCGCTGAACATGAAGAAGGTGCGCGGGTCCCCGATGAGGCCGTGGAAGCTGTCGCCGAAGCAGAGGCTGAAGCCCACCACGACCCACAGCACGCTGATGACGGCCATGGCGATGAAGCTCTGCATCAGGGTGGAGACCACGTTCTTCAACCGCACCATGCCGCCGTAGAAGAACGACAGGCCGGGCGTCATCAGCAGCACCAGCGCCGTGGCGGTGAGCAGCCACGCGGTGTCCGCCGGGTTGATGGGACCGCCCTGCTTCACCTGCGCCGCCGGGGTCACCAACAGCCCCGCCACCCCCACCGCCACCAGCAGGACCATCGCCATCCACTTCTGCATCGCCGCACCTCTCCAGAGAGCTGACGCAACGCAGTGTAGGTCCGGACTGGGCTATTTTCAATCAGCCCTGACATATTTAACTTCGAATCAACTATAAATTACGACAATTTAGGCTCAGATATTCGAATGGGAGTGCTTTGGGTGGCAACCGTCAGGCCAGCCTCCTGACGGCTTCTCCGGCCTCGGCCCTGCTCATGACGCAATCCGTCACGGACCTTGGGGAGGGGGTTCCTGGGGCGCCAGCCGGTACACGTGGCGGAGCAGGAACGGCTCCCCGGGGCGACGCGTGAGCCGGCTGAGCGAGAGGGCGTCACCGCGGCGGGTCAGGACCGTGCGCACTTCGACAGGGGCTCCGTTCTCGTGCCCCGTCCCCTCCGCCACCAGGGTCAGCTCGCGGGCGTCGCGGCCTCCACGGCGTTCGAGGATGCGCATCCGTTCGGTGGAGCGCCCCTCTTCACTTTCGAGCCCCTCGCGGATCCGCAGGACCTGCGATGCGCGGACCGTCTTGCCGGGGCCGTCGTCGAAGGTGAACGCGAGGCGGGCCTCCTCCCCCTCCCCTGTCACGGTGAGGAGCGTGGAGAGGACGACGCGCCGGTCGCTTCCGAAGTCGCGGTAGTCGAGCGTGCCGCTCCAGTCGCCCGCCAGCGCGGAGGCCAGGGAGGGGACGGCGGGCGGCGCGGAGGCCCTCGCGACTTCGGCCACGCGGTCCCGTCCCGCCTCGAAGTCGAGGAGCGTGGGGATGACGGTCTCGTCCACGGGGACGCCTCGGCCCGCGACGAAGTGCTCGATGTTCGTCCGGTTCCAGGCAATGGGGATGCGGATCCGCACGCCGCCGTGGGGCAGCGTCAGGAGGAAGATGCGGCCCGCCGTGGGGCCCTCCGCGCTGCCGGCGCTCTCCTCCCCCACGAGCCGCGCGCCCCCGCGCTCCTTCAGGTGCGCGATCGTCATCGTCGCGCCCGAGGCGTTCATGGGGCCGGTGAGGACCGTCAGCCTTCCGGTGAAGCGGTCCGGTGAGGGCTCCCGAGGCTGCCTCGCGGCCTCGTCCGGCGGGGGCAAGCGTTCCCACGTGCCGTCCTTCATGCGGCGGAAGTCTTCCAGGGGCGGCTCGAAGAGCTCCTGCCGGTTGCCCCAGCTCTCGATGTGCTGGGGAAGGTCTCCGTAGCGGATGGCCTTGAGCCGCGCGGGCTTCAACCAGACGAAGGGCTCCGGGAGCAGGTGGCGCAGCAGCGCGACCGCCACCTCATCCGAACCGCCTCCGCTCTCCCGAAGGTCGAGCACGAGGTGTTCCACGCCTCGGGCCTTCAGCGTCTTGAAGAAGGCGCCCAGGAAGGCCTCGGGGTGCACGGGGTTGCGGTAGTTCACGAAGGTGTCGATGCGCAACGTGGCGACCCTGCCGTCGAGCCGCCAATGGAGGGCCTTGTAGAACTCGTCGCGGTAGGGGCTCCCCGGCCAGGCCAGCGAGGTCCACTGCGTGAACGGGATGGGCTCCAGGGTGACGTGCGTGGGCTGGCGCTCTCCCGGGCGCTTCCAATCGAGATCCCAGCGCGAGGGGAACCCGTGGAAGGCGGGCCAGGCTTCGTTGAAGTCATCGCCCATGAGGTCGCTGTCCGACCCCAGCTTCGCGGCGATGGCCTGGTCGGTGCTCCCGTCGTAGGCGACGGTGCGGCCCAGGGTGGGCAACACGCGGGGCACGGGCAGGCCGTTGATGGCGACGAGCTCCGAGCCGGGAGGCGGGGCTCCGGGCTGACCGTCGTTCGACACGACGATCATCCGTCCTTCGATGAGCTTGAAGCGCAGCGGCAGGTGCGTGGGTTGGGCGCGGCGCCACGCCTCCAGCGCTTCTGGAAGCTCCGCCTTGGTGTGGTCGCAGTGGATTCCGGCGAGCAACAGCGAGACCTCCCGCCACAGCGCGAGGTCGGTGATGGGACGTGACGCCGCCGCCTCCAGGCGGGCGAACGCGGCCTGCGTACCGGCCTTGTCGCGGTAGCGGTGGAGGCCCGGATGGAGGGTCTCCAGCGCCCGGCGCAGGAGCGCGACGTCGGCACGCGCCTTCGTCGCGTCCAGGGTGATGGAGGGAGGCGGAGGGACGGCGAGGAGCAGGGTCAGGGCCAGCGCGGGCAGCAGCATGGCCGGAGAGCTACGCCGGCACGTCCCCCTCCGTCGTCTCAAGTCCTGGAGGCGCGCGGTTTTTCGTTTGTTGAGCCGTCCGCCACGCGGAGGGGCTGAGGCCGGTGTGTTCGCGGAAGATGCGGTTGAAGCTGGCCTTGGAGGCGAAGCCCGCCTCCAGCGCCATCGTCAGCAGCGGTGTCGGGTCGTTGGAGGCCAGCCGCTGCTGCACGGCGGCCACGCGCATGGCGTTGATGACGGTGTTGAAGTTGCGGCCCAGTCCCCGGTTGAAGGCGCGCGACGCATAGCTCTCGTTGGTGCCCAGGCGGCGGGCGACATCGGAGAGGGTGAGGCCCGGCTCGCGCCACCAGCCCGCGCTCTGGATGCGGGCCTCCCATCCAGCGGCCAGGGCGGCCCAGTCGCGGTCCGGCGCGGGGGCGCCGTCGGCGCGGAGCGCCCACTGGGGGAAGCGATGTCCGGCATGGCGCCAGCCCTCCAGCCCCAGCCCCAGGACGATGGCCGCGAAGAGCAGGTATTGGGGGAAGCGGTCGTAGTAGCTGAGGGGCGTCAGGAACCGGTCCACGAACGCGAAGCCCACGGTCGCGGTCCACCCCAGCTCCAGCGACACGAGCACGGTCGTGATCCACTGCTGGCGATGCGAGTCCCGGTCGCTGACGTGTTCCAGGAGCCAGCGCTGGTAGCGGCCGTGGAAGTGGACGGAGGCCACCAGGTACGCCGCGAGCGAGAGCATGTTCGCGGCGGATTCGACGGGAGCGATCCACGGCTCATGGACGGAGTCGTTCCAGCGCGACTTCCACGTCAGGGGCAGCGCGAACGCGCACAGCGTGTAGCCGAGCATGACGCCAGCGGGAACGAAGTGCCGCCACGCGCGAGCGGGCAGCGTGGGCGTCACGAGGCGACGGACATAGAGATAGAGCAGCGGCCCGGTCGCGAGGCCCAGGTCGAACGGCGCGAAGGACAGCCAGGGATACGCGTCATAGAAGCCCGCGAAGCCCAGGACATAGGGCATCAGCCGCAGCACGGAGACGCCCAGCAACGCGGCCAGGAGCCGGTTCGCCGGGCGGTTCCCGGAAGCCGTCAGGAGCAGCACGGAGACGAGCGCGCCAAAGCCCGCGGCCAGTCCCAGGGTGGTGCTCCACGGTCCGAATCGAATCACCGCTACCTCCTGTCCAGGATGCGTCCCTGTCCATCAATCGCGTAGACGGCGCCCCCATCCAGGATGGGCTCATTCAAGCCGCAGCGCGATGGATTCGGAGAGAACCACACGAAGAAGAGGTCGGCTCCCGATTGGAGGACATGCGTGTCGTAGCTGCTTCGCCTGGAGAGACACTGAGCCATGCGCTTGTCGGGGTCCTGGGTCTGGAGCTCCGAGCCCGGGGGCAGGAACTCGTTCATCGCGACCTCGAGGGCGGACATCATGGGGCCCTCCAGGTGGACACCTTCCTTGAAGGAGTTCGGGAACACCACGGCGGCGGCCTCTTCGGGAGGCGCCCATGAAGCCTTCTCCACCTTGTGGTACCCGAGCAACGAACACCCGGCCAGTGGCAGGCAGAGCAGGGCCATCCACATGGACGTCTTCATCGGGAATCCTCCCTGCGAACGACTACGGCAACCATGACTGCCCCTCGAACAGGTCGAAGCTGAAGTCCCCCGCTGTTCCGGAAGCCCTCCCAATGGGGATCCATTTTCCACCTCGCAGCGCCGACACAATCCGGGAGGAGTAGTTGTAGTCGTACGCAAGGCATCCGCCATTCCGAGGCCCATAGAAGAGGAGCAGTTCGTGCTCCCAGACCCGCCCGGACTTGTCCACGAAGCGAGCGGAGCCCCAAGGTGACCAGTTCGGCTCGTGGTTCGCGCCCATGTCCTCGCGGGAGAACTCCCAGTTGTGGGGATGCGGGTGCGCGGGCCCAAGAATGACAGGGTCACGGGTGTTGGCATCCCGGAGTGCCAGCGGCACCTTGCAGAACTTCTTGCCGCCCGCTCCGTCACCTCCCAGGTCCGAGAAGTAGCTGAGGAAGTACGCCTCCGCTTGGGGGGAGTAGTACCAGAGCGCGCAGTATTCCTTGCCCTGCCTGCCATGCAGGGTCGAAGCACCGGGCATCTGGATCATCCGCTCACAAGCGACTTGAGCCAGTTCTTCCCGCGTCTTGAAGGGCCCCGCCAACGGCCCCTCGACCTCGTACATGCCACTGCCAAGCTGGCGGACGCGGATGTCTGGATGCGGCGCCGAGCATCCCATCGCCACCAACAACACAATCCAGGAGCCGCGAGCGGCCCCTGTCCTGCGCAGGTCAGTTCACCTGCGCGAGCGGTCCATCGGCTTCCGCGTCCTCGTTCTCCGGCGCGTCCTCCACCGCGTCCACGCCCTGCGGAATCCCGTCCACGTACGTGACGACGTTGTTCGGCAGCGCCGCCACGCGCGGGCCCGGTGTCACCACGCCCGTGAGGTTCAGCGGATCCACTCCGGACAACTGGATGCGCACACCGGACGGAGCCGCGCGCCGCACCGCCCGCGCCATGTCCACCGCCTCCGGCAGCGCGAACTGCTCCCCCACGAAGCCCGACACGAAGCGCCCTCCTCGCAGCTCGCCTCGCGCCTCCATGCGCCGGTAGACGAACAACAGCTCGCGCCAGGTGGGCGCCAATGACTCGCGCATCACCAGGTCGCGCCAGACGATGCCGTAGCGCTGGAGGAACAGCTTCGCCAGCGACTCCGTCACCTCCTCCTGCGACTTCGGCTCCGACGGCGCCAGCAGGCTCCAGCGGCCCGGGCCGCCCCGGTTGAGCAGCTTCTGGCGCTTGCGGTGCGCCGGGCTCTGCAGGATGCGCAGGTTCTGCACCGCGTCCGCGGTCACCAGTCCCTTCGCCACCAGCTCCCACAGCGCGTCCTCCACCTCCGCCGGCAGCCGCCGCGCCCGCGTCACCAGGTCCTGGAAGAAGCACGCGCCCCGCCGCTCCAGCACGCCCACCACGTCCTTCGCCGCCGCGCTCAGGTCCGGCGGCGTCCACACGCCCCCGTCCGCCAGCACCGCGTGCGGACGCGCCGCCGCGAGCATCCACTCCAGGTCCTCGCGCACCGTGAACGTCAACGGCGCGTTGCGCGTCGGTGAAGACCGCTTCGCCACCACCGGCTCCGGCGCCTCCAACACCGGCGCGCCCCGGCGCGGGCCCGCGGGCTTCGGCGGATCCTTCAGCGTCACCCGCCCCCACGCCACCTCGCCCGCGTAGCACGCGCGCTCCATCAGGTCCGGCGTGTAGCCCCGCATGCGCGCGGGCAACAGGAAGCGCTCCCACGCGGAGGCCGGCGCTTCGTACCCCTGCAGCAACCGCACCGCCTTGAGCAATCCCGTGCTGCCTCGCAGCGCGTCCACGTCCTCCAGGTGGTGCCACCGGAAGAGGAAGCGCATGAAGTCCTGCGGGCTCAGCGGTTCAATCTCGCGGCGCAGCCGCCCCACCGTCAGCCGGTGGATGCGCTGGAGCAGGCGCCGGTCGCACCACTCCAACACCGGGCTCCCGTCCGCGTCCCGAGGCACCGGCACGTCGTCCTGCGCCCGGAACTGGCCTCGCAGCACGCTGCCCTGGCTCTCCAGATGGTGCAGCGCCAGGTTGATGTCGTCCGCATCCAACAGCGTCAGCCGCGCCAGCTCCGTCACCGTGGTGGGCCCCACCAGCTCCATCCGCCCGCGCACCACCTGGAGCACCGCCGCGTCGCGCTCCACCGGCCGGTCGTACTCCAGCACCGGCAACACCGGCTGCGTCACGGCGTCCGGGAAGAGCGCGCGCACCGCGTTGCCCCGCTCCGCCGACACCAGGAACCGCCCGCCCTGCCGCTCCAGCCAGGCCACGCGCCCCTGCTTGAACAGGCCCGTCTCCAGGCCTCGCGGCACCTCCGAGGCTCGCACCAGCACCAGTTGCAACAGCGCGTCGTGCAGCTCGTCCTCGTCGCGCATCGGCTGCGCGGCGTCCTCCACCACCTGCCGGATGGCGTTCGCGTCCAGCGCTCCGAACGCCGCCGCGTCCTCCGCGGGCATCGCGCGGCGCAGGGCCACGTTGCGCACGCGGCGCTCCTCGGCCGGCGCGTCGTCCAGGAAGGTGTAGGGCTGGCTGTTGATGAGCGCGTGCGCGAAGACGCTCGGCTCCGGGACGTCTCGCGCGACCAGTTGGATGCGCCCGTCCTTCATGCGCCGGAGCACCTCGCGCAGCCCGTCGATGTCCATCGCCTCGCGCAGACAGTCGTCCATCGTCTGCTTCACCAGCGGATGGTCCGGCAGCTCCACGTCCCCGCCTCCGTGGTTGTCCTGGCAGCCCACCTGCGCCGGGAACACCGCCGCCAGCAGGTCCTCGCTGCGCGCGCGCTGGAGGTTCGGCGCCACGCGCTTGCCCCCCATCATCCGGTGCAGCGTCAGCGCCCGCGACGCCACCCACCGGAAGCGCGTGCCGAAAATCGGCGCCTGGAGGATGGCCTGCACCAGCACCTCCTCCACGTTGTCCGGGTGCAGGAAGTCGAAGATGTCCGCCAGCGGGAACGAGTGCTGCTCCCCCAGGCTCAGGAGGATGCCGTCCTCCGTGGCCGCCGCCTGCAGCTCGAAGTCGAACGAGCGGCAGAAGCGCTTGCGCAGCGCCATGCCCCACGCGCGGTTGATGCGGCTGCCGAACGGCGCGTGGATGATGAGCTGCATGCCGCCCGCCTCGTCGAAGAAGCGCTCGGCGACGACCTGGTTGTGGCTGGGCACCACGTCGCCCAGCATCTTCTTGCCCAGCCGCAGGTAGCCCAGGAGCGCGTCCACCGCGGGCGGCGGCACGCGCAGGAGCTTCTCCAGGAAGCCCGCCGGGTCATCGTGGCGCAGCAGCTCCTCGCGCAGGCGGCCCACCTGGAGGCTCAGCTCGTCCGTGCGGCCCGGGGCCTCGCCGCGCCAGAAGGGCACGTTGGGCGGCGCGCCCCTCGCGTCCTCCACCATCACCGTGCTGCCCACGACGCGCTGGATGCGCCACGCGGTGCTGCCCAACAGGAAGATGTCCCCCGGCGAGGACTCCACCGCGAAGTCCTCGTCCAGCGTGCCCACCACCTTGCCTTCCGGCTGCGCGGTGACGCTGAAGTTGAACGTGTCCGGGATGGCGCCGCCGTTGGTGAGCGCGGTGATGCGCACGCCCCGGCGCCCCTTGAGCCGCTGGTTCACCCGGTCGCGGTGCAGGTGGATGCTGCCCCGGCCCCGGCGCTCGGAGACGCCCTCCGACAGCATCTCCAGCACCTGCTGGTACTCCTCCCAGGTCAGGTCCTGGTACGGGTACGCGCGCTGGAAGACGCTGAAGAGGGCGCGCTCGTCCCACTCCTCGCACGCGCACGCGGCGACGATCTGTTGCGCCAGCACGTCCAGCGGCTTCTTGGGGATGCGGACCGCGTCCAGGTCTCCCTCGCGCACGGCGTTGAGGAGCGCGACGCACTCCACCAGCTCGTCGCGCGTCATCGCGAAGAGGATGCCCTTGGAGATGCCCGCCTTGTGGTGGCCCGCGCGGCCCACGCGCTGGAGCAGCACGGAGATGGCCTTGGTGGTGCCCAGTTGCACGACCAGGTCCACGTTGCCCACGTCGATGCCCAATTCCAGCGACGCGGTGGCCACCATCACGCGCAGTTGGCCGGCCTTGAGGCGCTCTTCCGCGGACAGGCGCATCTCGCGGGACATGCTGCCGTGGTGAGCGGCCACCCACTGCTGGCCCAGGCGTTCGCCCAGGTCGTGGGCCACGCGCTCGGACATCTTGCGCGTGTTGACGAAGATGAGCGTGGTGCGGTGCTCGCTGGAGAGCTGGATGAGCCGGTCATAGACCTGCCCCCACATCTCGTGGCTCGCGATGGAGGACAGCTCCGCGTCCGGAATCTCGACCTTGAGGTCCCACGGGCGCTGGTGGCCGACCTCCACGCGCTTGCACTCGGTGAGGGACGCGCCGGTGAGGAAGCCGGCGATGGCGTCCAGCGGCTTCTGCGTGGCGGACAGGCCCAGGAGCTGGGGGCGCACGTCGGTGAGGGCCTTGAGGCGCTCCATGGACAGCGCGAAGTGGCTGCCGCGCTTGTCGCGAGCGAGCGCGTGGATCTCGTCCACGATGACCGTGCGCACGTGGCGCAGGGTGGCGCGGGCGCGCTCGGCGGTGAGGTAGAGGTAGAGGGACTCGGGCGTGGTGATGAGGATGTGCGGCGGGCGGCGCACCATCTGGGCGCGCTCGCCCGCGGGCGTGTCACCGGTGCGCACCTGGACGCGGAGCTGCTGGGGTTCGTAGCCCTCCTCGCGCGCCAGGGTCATCAGCTCCTCCAGCGGCTGGAGGAGGTTCTTCTGCACGTCGTTGCCCAGGGCCTTCAGGGGCGACACGTAGAGGACCTGGGTGCGGTCGGTGAGCGTGCCGTCGAGCGCCAGCCGGAACAGGGAGTCCAGCGCGGCGAGGAACGCGGTGAGCGTCTTGCCGCTGCCCGTGGGCGCGGCGATGAGCACGTCATGGCCGCCGTGGATGAGGGGCCAGCCTTCAATCTGCGGACGGGTGGGTTCGCCCAGGCGTGAAGCGAACCAGCGCCGCACCACCGGGTGGAAGGCGGCGAGCGCCGGGTGGGCCGCGAACTCCGACGTGAACGCGAGGGCGATTTGAGGGGACATGGCGGGCTCCCAGACAGCCAGCCTGAACACAGGTACAGCGCGGCGTCAACGGACGGGGGGTGCCCTCTCCTGCCCCCAGGTCAGGGGGATGTCGGAGGGCCCGCGTATACCCCCGAACCGTCGACGGATTCGTCTCCCCAGCAGGACGCAGGGCACCCAGGCGGGCAGTTATCACCTCGCCACAGGACACCGCATCACGGTGCCGCCCGGTTCCGTGCATGACCCTGGTGGCGGATTGAAAGCGGCTGGAATGTCAGTAGATTTCTACTGAATTTCCAGTGGGCATCCGTTCGCACATCGATGCCCTCGCGGAAGAGACCCTGCTCCCCTCAAGCCGTTGGCAACGGAGTGCCCGCCATGACGACTTCCTCCTACCGCCTGCAGGCAACGCTTCCTGCGCCCTATGGAACCCAGCTTGAGCAACTTCGGAGCAAGCTCCAGATCGACAACACCGAGGTCATCAAGGAGGCGTTGGGCTTCTTCGCCAAGGCCGTGCTCGAGGCGAGCCTGGGCCGCCGCATCGCCTTCGTGGACGAGAAGCATCAGGTGCTTGCTGAGTACAGCTCACCATCCCTCACCCGGCTGGAATGGAACGCCCGAGAGGAAGGCCGCGTCGTGCTGCCCGACAGTGACTTCGACCGGCTCGTGGAAGCGTTGGAGAAGCCCGCGAAGCCGCTGCCCCGGCTTCGGAAGCTTGCGCGCAAGAGGGCCCGCTAACGTTTTGGAGAAACGAAAGGGGGGTGCCGTCATGACGGTCTCCCTGATGTTTCCCGAGCTCACCGCCATCACCAGCAAGGACGCTGCCAGTGGTTTCCGCTGTGAGGAGGAGGCGCTCACTCGCTTCTTCCAACAACAGGCTACGCAGCAGGGGCGCCGCGAGGAGAACCGGACCTGGGTGCTCCACCGGCCCGACGGACGGCCTGAGCTGCCCTGGGTGCTGGGCTTCTACACACTCACCTGGATCCAACTGGAGCGCAGCAACCTGCCTGCGCCCGTCATCCGGCGGCTACCGGACTATCCGGTCCGCGCCATCCTCATCGGGCGCCTTGCGCGCGACGAGCGGTGCAAGGGCATGGGCATCGGGGAGCATCTGCTCGATGACGCCCACCGCAGGACCTTGCGCGTCAACACGGACATTGGAGGGCTCGTCGTCGTCGTGGACGCGAAGAACGCGCACGCAGCGGCGTTCTACGAGGCACATGACTACACAGCCCTCATTCGCACCGAGCCAGAGGCCGCGTCGTGGCCCCGGCGCTACTTCGTGAGGATGGAAGACCTGAGAGCGACCTATGAGGGAACGTAGCTACGAAGAGTCGAGAAGGAAGTGGGCTCGAACGGCAACGTGCCAAGTGCACCAGTACATGCATCGCTCACAGGGGCATCGAATCACTCACGGACTGTGGATCAACTTCTTCAATCTTAGGGTCTCGGCGCTTTGGCGCAGGCCGCGCGGCGGGAAGGGGCGGCGGATTTGCCTTCAGGAAGTCATTGCAGACTCTGTCGAGCATAGGTGCGAGCGCCATGCGAACAATTGACTCTATCTCACGGTTAGGGACAGCTCCGTACTGGCCGCCGGTTTCCCAGGTGACGACGCCGTATGCTCGTTTCCCATTGTAAAGTCTGAGGTCCGTCGGCCTGCTGAGGGCACCGACATCCACGGCAATGTGCAGGTACGCACTAGCAACTGATTTGACGACCTCTTCGTCTGTGAGGACTCGAATTCCTGCCCGCCGGAGAGCGAGTTCCGCCATGACAACAACGTCGGCTCGAGTCACGCCTGCATTGATGGGAATCTTCTCAACGAGAATGCCGAGCCCAGGAAGACCTGCCAGGGTTTCCATTTGAGGCCGGTACGATGTGGCACATCCGGCTACGAGTTCCGTAGCAACGATTTCCCATACTGCCTCCATATCCGTGAGGCTATGCGCCCCACGTTCCTGCTCGCAATTGCCCCCAGCGACAACAGGACTTGATGGGTCCACAGTGCCTATCAACAGTCGAAGGGCATCAACGTGCATGACTGGAGTGGCCAGTTCGCGCTTCCCCGCGTTGATCTATCCTCGTTGCCCGAGCGCGACCTGCTTGTGGAGCCACGTGTCGAACCCCACGCGGAATACGCTCGCCTTGTGTCCCATGTGCGGCTGCTCCTCCCAGCCGGTCTGTCCCCGGAACCCGGCATGCAGTTCGGTCCGCTTCGAGGCACGGCGCGCGGAACCTTCGGCCCCTTGAGCGCACGCTACGGCTGGGAGGTACTGGTCACGCAGGAGGCTTCGCGGCACCTCCAGGCCGTGGGGATCCGGGGGCTCGTTCCTGTGCGCGCGGAGCTACAAGGACTCGATTCAGGAGTCGTGCTGTATGAGCTGGAGCTTCCCCTGCGCGGGCTTCTGCACCGGGACGCGGTCCTGACAGGCCCCAAGTGCCCAACATGCGGCGGGTACGAGGCACGAATCTCGCCCGAGCCCTGGCTGGACGGAGATGCGCTCCCTCACGATGTGGCCATCTTCCGCCCCGCGAACGGAACGACGTTCACCTTCGTCAACGAACGCTTCGTCGAAGCAATCGAGGCACTGGGCCCGTCCGACGTGATGTTTCGCGAAGCCGCGGTCGTGCCCGAATCCCGCACAGGCTCGGTCCACTGAGCCAGTTCCGCCCCTGTACAGGCACCCGACACCGCGCCTCACTCCACGGCAAGTGAGCCGCGCACTCCCGCCCGAACCGGGGCACACTGCGCCCCTCGGAAAAGGAGCCACACCATGAGCTGGGAAGAAGACCTGCAGGGCCGTGAGCCCCCGCCCTCCCTGGAGACGCTCATCGTCCCGCGCGTGCGCGACCTGGGCGATGGCTTCCATGTCCGGCGCGCCCTGCCCTCCGCGCGCCGCCGCATGGTCGGCCCCTTCATCTTCCTGGACCAGATGGGCCCCGCGGACTTCGACCCCGGCCACGGCCTGGACGTGCGCCCCCATCCGCACATCGGCCTGTCCACCGTCACCTATCTCTTCCAGGGCGAAATCCTCCACCGCGACTCGCTGGGCTTCGTGCAGCCCATCCGCCCCGGCGCCGTGAACTGGATGACCGCCGGCCAGGGCATCGCCCACTCCGAGCGCACCGCCCCCGAACCCCGCGCCGCCGGTGGCCGCCTCTTCGGCATCCAGGCCTGGGTCGCCCTCCCCAAGCAGCATGAAGAGGTCGCCCCCGCCTTCGTCCACCACCCCGCCGACACGCTCCCCGTCATCGACGGCGAGGGCGTCCACCTGACCGTCATCGCGGGCCAGATGCACGGCGGCAAATCCCCCGTGCGCGCCCACTCCGACCTCTTCTACGGGGACGCGAGGATGGAGGCGGGCTCCCGCCTGAAGCTCTCCTCCGAATACGAGGAGCGCGGCCTCTACCTCGTGGAGGGCACCCTGGAGGTGGAGGGCACGCGCTTCCAGCCCGGCGAGCTGCTCGTGTTCAAGCCGGGCAGCGAGATCATCCTCAACGCGGAGTCCTCCGCGCGGATGATGCTCCTGGGCGGCGAGCCCATGGACGGCCCGCGCTACCTCTTCTGGAACTTCGTGTCGTCCTCCAAGGAGCGCCTGGAGGCCGCCAAGGCGGACTGGAAGGAGGGCCGCTTCGCGCCCGTCCCCACGGAGACGGAGTTCATCCCCCTGCCTCCGGAGGATCCGCCCGCGCCCGTGCGCTACCCGTAGAGCCGGCGCACCGGCGCCAGCGTGCCCGCGGGCCGCTGCGCGTGCGACTGCGACCACGTCAGCCGGTACGTCGCCGCCGTCCCGTCGAAGGCGATGGGCCTCACCTCCGGTGAGCCCGCGCCCGACGCGCGCAGCGTCTCCGCCAGGAAGCCGCAGGCGAAGAAGGGGTTGTCCGCCAGCACGTCCTTCACCCACAGGGTGGCGTCCTGCTTCGACAGCTCCTCCACCCGGACCTCGTTGAAGTTGTTGCCCGCGCGCAGGTTGTACGGCACGCGCTCCAGCGTCTTCCGCGGGCCCAGGTGCGTCACGAGCTGCATGCTCGCCCGCCCCACGGACGTCTGCTGGAAGCCCTTCAGGTAGCGCGCCCCCAGCTCCAGGTAGGCCGCCTCCAGCGGCTGGCCGGGGAAGACGTCCCGCGCGGCGATGTCCAGGAAGACGCGCCACTGCTCCAGCGCGTAGTGGGGGCGCAGCGGCTCGGAGAGGTTCAGGCCCGCGGCCTTCAGCTTCTGGCGCCCGTCACGCGTCAGGTACGGCCCCAACGCACGCACGAAGAGGGCTTCCACGCTCTGGGCGAAGATTTGCTTTTCGGATGGGGCCATGCCCCCAGGGTGGAGTCGCCCCTGCGCATGCGGAAGGGTGGACGCAATGCATCCGTCCACGAGTCGTCAAACCCGTAGGTTTTTCAGCCTCGCGGCAGCCGCACCGTGAAGGTCGTCCCCTGCGCCTCCGTGGAGGTCACCTGCACGCTGCCGCCGTGGGAGCGGACGATCTGGCCGGTGATGTAGAGCCCCAGGCCCAGCCCTCCGGCCGCGCCGCGCTCCCGGTCGCTGCGGCCGGCGCGGCGCCACGCGGCGAAGAGGTATGGCAGTTGCTCCGGCGGAATGGGCGCGCCCAGGTTGTGCACCCGCACCACGGCCTCCCCTTCCAGCCCCTCCGCGCTCACGCGCACGGGGGAGTCCGGCGGGCTGAACTTGAGCGCGTTGGACAGCAGGTTGCCCACCACCTGCTCCAGCCGGTCCGCGTCCCACGCGCCGCGCCCGTCCCCTCGCACCTCCAGCAGCAGCTCGCGCTGGGGGTGGCTGGCGCGCGACTCCTCCACGGCGCCGCGCACCACGTCGAACAGGTCGCACCGCGAGCGCACCACCGGCAGCCCCGCGCCCAGCCGCGCCCGCGCGAAGTCCAGCAACTGGCGGATCATCCGCTCCATGCGCTCGGCGCTGGTGAGGATGCGCTCGGTGAAGACGCGCTGGCGGTCGGACAGCTCGCCCTGGCGCTGGAGCTGCTGCGCGGACATGGACAGCGCGTTGAGCGGGTTGCGCAGGTCGTGGCCCAGGATGCCGATGAACTGCTCGCGGAAGTCCTCCGCGTTGCGCGCCTCCGTGACGTCCTGCCCGGTGGCGATGACGGCCTCCACCGCGCCCGTGGGGCCGGTGGCGGGCGACATGGTGTACTCGAAGTGCCGGAGGCCCTGGTCCGACGACAGGGTGATGCGGCCGCGCTGCACCTGGCCCGTGCGCCGCGCCGCGTCCAGCGACTGCGCGAAGGCCTCCAGTTGGGGGTCCATCGCGCGCAGCGCGTCCATGGTCCTGCCCGGCACGTGCACATGGTGCGAGCCGCGCGACGCGGCCACCGCCTGGTTGGCGTAGACGAGCGTCCCGTCACCGTCGTAGAGCGCGATGGGGTCCGCCGCCGAGCCCATGGCCAGCTCCAGCAGGCGGCGCTGCTGCTGCACCTGGTCGGAGAGGACGCGCACCTCGCGCTCGGCGCGGCGCAGGCGCAGCAGCGCGTGCACCTGGGCCACCAGCTCCTCCGGATCCACCGGCGCCACCAGGTACGCGTCCGCGCCGTGCTCCAGCCCCTGCGCCCGGTCCGCGGGGCCCACCGCCTGCGCGGACAGGTGCAGCACCAGCGCGTTGCGCGTGCGCGGGGAGGCTTTCAGGCGGCGGCACACCTCCAGGCCGCTCATGTCCGGCAGGCGGACGTCCAGGATGACCAGGTCGGTCTGTTCGTCCGCGAGCGCCAGCGTCTCCCCGCCCGTGCCCGCCTCCAGCACCTGGAAGCCCGACAGGGACAGCACGCGGGAGGTGACGTAGCGGCTGGCCAGGTCGTCGTTGACGTTGAGGATGATGGGCGCGGAGGGCATGCGGGCGGATGGAACCGTGGCCCATCTTCGTAATGGCTGCCACCGGGTGCGCCAAGTCTTGCACGTGGGAAAATGTCTTCTCCGACAGAACAGCCGGGGGACCGGGCGTACGCCGCCGCTCGCTGGACAACAGGGTGACTCCCCCGCCAGCGCGTTTCGCGATAGGGATGGCCCATGCGCCCTCCCTGCCGCCCGCTCCCCGCTGATGGTCGCTTCCTCCAGGCCGTGGGGCCCACGCCGCTCGTGCCCGTGCGGCTGGACCCGGAAGGTCCGACCATCTGGTGCAAGCTGGAGTTCCTCAACCCCAGCGGAAGCACCAAGGACCGCATCGCCCGGTACATGCTGGAGAAGGCGTGGCGGCTGGGGGAGCTGTGCCAGGGCGGCGACGTGGTGGAGGCGTCCAGCGGCTCCACCAGCATCGCCATGGCGCTGGCGAGCGCGCAGATGGGCTGCCGCTTCACGGCCGTGATGCCGGAGGGCGTGACGGAGGAGCGGCTCATCGCCATCCGCGCCTACGGCGGCGAGGTGGAGCTGGTGCCGCGCTCGGAGGGCATCCGGGGCGCCATCGCGCGGGCGGAGGCGCTGGCGAAGGAGCGCGGCGGCTTTGCGCCCCGCCAGTTCGAGAACCCGGACAACGCGGAGGCGCACCGCGTGTGGACGGGGCAGGAGATCCTGGCGCAGGTGCCTGGCGGCCTGGTGCACGGGGTGGTGAGCGGCGTGGGCACGGGCGGCACCATCGTGGGGCTGTACCAGGCGTTCGCGGAGGCGGGCTGTCCGGTGACGCCCTTCGTGGCGCGGCCCATCGCCGGGCTGGGCTGCGACATCGAGTGTTGCAGCTTCAGCGCGCGCGTGCCGGGCGTGGTGGACGGCCTGTCGCGGCTGTACCGCGAGGCGGACATGCCGGGCCGCGTGGAGCTGGACGTGTCGGACGACCTGGCCATGCGCACCGCGCGGGCGCTCATCCGCCGCGGCTTCCCGGTGGGCCCGTCCTCCGGCCTCAACTACGCGGCGGCGGTGGAGGCGGCGAGGCGGCTGGGCCCGCAGGCCCAGGTGGTGACGGTGTTCCCGGACCGCATGGAGCGCTACTTCTCCACGGAGCTGGTGCAGCCCCGGGCCGCGCCCAGGGCCGGCTGAAGGCCGCTCACGTGCGCATGCGCACGCGCGTCTCGTGCACCGTGTCCGGAGGCGGCGCGGCGCGCTCGCGCTCCTGGGCGCGCATCAGGCGCAGGATGCTGGGCCCCAGGACGTCGATTTCGGTGGAGGCGTAGGCCTCCGTGCCGAAGCGGCGGATGGAGTCCGTCTGCTTCTCCAGGATGCGCGCGTCCTGCCCGAAGATGTGCAGGCCCACGGGCAGCACGAAGGGCACCGCGGCCCGGAGCAGCCAGCGCGGCACGGGCAGCTTCACCGTCACCACCGCGTACACGAGCGTCTCCCAGTCACTCACCGGCGTCATGGCGGAGTTGACCAGGATGTGGCTCCTGTCCCCGATGCGGTACTCCACCTGCGCGATGGAGGGCATCAGGAAGCGGTCGAAGTGCTGCACCACCCCGCCGCCCGGCGCGAGCAGCCTCCCGACGAGCCCCTTGGGCGCGGGCTCGCCCAGGTACTCCGCCTCCACGCGGTCCGCGCTCCGGCGCACCACCACGTCGATTTCGTTCTTCTTCTCCGCGGTGCGGAACAGGCCGCCGTGGAGGAAGGCCGTGTGCGGCACGTCCAGCGTGTTCTCCAGCACCGCGTGCAGCGACCCGGGCGCGCGCAGCACCCGGCGCACGGTGGTGTAGTCCCCCGCGTCCAGCAGCGGGAAGCGGAAGGGCTCCGTCGTGGGCTCCACGCCGGGCGTGGAGTAGACCCAGACGAAGCCGTCCTGCTCGCGCGTCGCGTAGGACGCGGCGCAGCGGGAGCGGGCCTCGGGCTCGCCCACCAGGCCGGGGATGAGCCGGCACTGGCCTCCGGTGTCGAAGCGCCACCCGTGGTAGCCGCACTCCAACTGCCCGTCCTTCACGCGCCCCAGCGACAGGGGCACGTTGCGGTGCGGACAGCGGTCCATCAGGGCGCCGGGCCTGCCGCCCTCGCCCCGGAAGAGCACCAGGGGCGTGCCCTGGAGCGTGCGGGCGAGCGGCTTGTCCCCCAGCTCGCGCGACGCGCAGAGGATGAACCAGGAGTGCGGAAGCCGGACGACGGAGATGTGACTGGGGGACGCACCTGGGGTGCGCCCCTCCTCGCGGGCGTTCATGCGCCCAGTCTAATGGGCCCGGGCCCCCGTGCACGCCCCCTTCAGGCGGGCAGGTCGGCGAAGCGCTGGGCGGCCTCCGGGTTGAGGGGCTGGGGCATCACTCCACCGCTCATCCTCCGGCAGGACTCCTCGCAGCGGCGGCAGGCGTCCGCGCAGGCCTTCATCCGCCCCTCGTCGCCCATCGCCTCGCAGGCGGTCGCGCAGGCGGCGCACACCTCCGCGCAGGCGAAGCAGGTGCGCGAGTGCAGCTCCGAGCCACGCAGCATGAACCGCGCGCTCGTCTCGCAGATGTCCGCGCAGTCCATCAGCAGCCGGAGGTGCCCCGGCTCGGCGGGCCGGCCTCCCCGCGTCAGGGAGTCCGCCAGCGTCTCCATGCAGACGCGGTGACAGGCCAGACAGTGGTCGATGCACTCGCGCAGGTCGTCATCGCTTCGGTTCACTTCCGCGTTCGCCATGAGAGGCGTCCTTTCGGGTCCTGGAGTCCTCCCCTCACGGTGGGCACGCTTGGAGCGGCAACCACCCCGCCCCGCGTGCCCGACCGACCGGCCGCCGGGCTAGAGCTTCAGCCGCCGCAGCCGCAGGGCGTTGCCGATGACGGACACCGACGAGAGGCTCATCGCCGCGCTCGCGAACAGGGGGCTCAGGAGCAACCCGAGGAAGGGGTACAGCACGCCCGCCGCCAGCGGCACTCCCAGCAGGTTGTAGACGAAGGCGAAGAAGAGGTTCTGCCGGATGTTGCGCAGCACGCCCTGGCTCAACCCGCGCGCCCGCGCGATGCCTCGCAGGTCGCCCTTCACCAGCGTCACGCCCGCGCTCTCCATCGCGATGTCCGTGCCCGTCCCCATGGCGATGCCCACGTCCGCCCGCGCCAGCGCCGGGGCGTCGTTCACACCGTCGCCCGCCATCGCCACCACGCGTCCCCGGGCCTGCAGCGCCTTCACCGCGTCGCCCTTCGCGTCCGGCTGCACGCCGGCCAGCACCTCCGTGATGCCCAGCCTGCGCGCCACCGCGTGCGCCGTCGTGGGGCTGTCGCCGGTGAGCATCACCACGCGCAGCCCTTCGGCCCGCAGCCTCGCCAGGGCCTCCGGCGTGGACGGCTTCAGCGGATCCTCCACGCCCAGGAGCCCCGCCGCGCGGCCGTCCACCGACACCAGCACCACCGTCTGGCCCTCCTGGCGCAGCGCCTCCGCGCGCTCCGTCAGCGCCTCCACCTCCACGCCCAGGCTCCGCATCAACGCCGCGTTGCCCAGCGCCACGTCGCGTCCTTCCACGCGGCCCCGGACGCCCTGCCCCGGCACGGACTGGAAGTCCTCCACGCGCCCGGGGGACACGCCCCGCTCCTTCGCGCCCGACACCACGGCGGCGGCCAGCGGGTGCTCGCTGCCGCGCTCCAGGCTCGCGGCCTGGAGCAGCAGCGCGGAGGCGTCCACGCCCGGCGCGGGCTCCACCGTCACGAGGCGCGGCTTGCCCTCCGTGAGCGTGCCCGTCTTGTCCACCACCAGCGTGTCCACCGCCGCCATCCGCTCCAGCGCCGCCGCGTCGCGGATGAGCACGCCCATGCGCGCGCCCTGCCCCGTGCCCACCATCACGGACATGGGCGTGGCCAGGCCCAGCGCGCACGGGCAGGCGATGATGAGCACCGCCACCGCGTTGACCAGCGCGTGCGCGAGCCTCGGCTCCGGGCCCCACACGCCCCAGACCACCGCCGTCACCCCCGCCACCGCGATGACCGCGGGCACGAAGACGCCGGCCACGCGGTCCGCCAGCCGCTGGATGGGGGCGCGCGTGCGCTGCGCCTCGGCCACGCGCTGGACGATGCGCGACAGGAGCGTGTCCTTCCCCACGCGCTCCGCGCGCATCACGAGCGTGCCCGTGCCGTTCACCGTGCCGCCCGTCACCTTCGCGCCCGGCCCCTTCTCCACCGGCACGGGCTCTCCGGTGACGAGCGACTCATCCACCGAGCTCGCGCCTTCCAGCACCTCGCCGTCCACCGGCACCTTCTCACCGGGGCGCACGCGCAGGCGCCACCCGGCGTGCACCTGGGACAGCGGCACGTCCTCCTCATGGCCGTCGTCCGAGATGCGCCTCGCCGTGGCGGGGGCCAGCGACAGCAGGGCCCTCAGCGCGCCGGACGTCGCGTGGCGGGCGCGCAGCTCCAGCACCTGCCCCAGCGCCACCAGCGTGAGGATGATGGCCGCCGCTTCGTAGTACACGGGCGCGGTGCCGCCGTGCCCCGTGCGCGCGCTCTGGGGCAACAGGTGCGGGAACAGCGTGGCGCCCACGCTGAAGACGTACGCCGCGCCCGCGCCCAGCGCGATGAGCGTGAACATGTTCAGGTGCCGGTTCCGCACCGACGCCCAGCCCCGCTGGAAGAACGGCGCGCCCACCCACAGCACCACCGGCGTCGCCAGCGCGAACTGCGCCCACACGAGCGCCGAGGCCGACAGCCCGTGCCGCACCGGCAGCATGTCCGACATGCCCAGCAGCATCAGCGGCACGCTCAGCGCCAGCCCCACCCAGAACCTGCGCGTCATCGACCGCAGCTCCGGATCCGGCGGCTCCTCCACCATCACCGTGCGCGGCTCCAGCGCCATGCCGCACTTGGGGCAGGTGCCGGGCCCGTCGCGCACCACCTCCGGGTGCATGGGGCAGGTGTATTCGACGCGCGTCTGGAGGACGGGCGGCGCTTCGGGCTCCAGCGCCATGCCGCACTTCGGGCACGCCCCGGGCGCGTCCTGCCGCACCTCGGGATCCATGGGGCACACGTACACGGCGCCCGGCGCGGCGGGGGGTGGCGGCGTCCCGGGCTGGAGGTACCGCGCGGGGTCCTCCTGGAAGCGCTGGCGGCACTTCGGGTTGCAGAAGAACCAGGTGTGGCCTTCGTGCTCCCAGCTCCCGCCCCGGGGCGCGCGAGGGTCCACCTCCATGCCGCACACGGGGTCGATGGCGGGCCCCGCTCCGCCCATGGGGGGCGGAGGCCGGGGCGGAGGCCGGGGCGGGGACGGGACGGGGGAATGCGGGTGGGGATGCGTCATGGGGATGGCTCCTTTCCCCGGGCCAACGCGGCACCCGGCGCGCTCTTACACATGGGTAACCCTCCCTCTCCCACCCCGTGCCGCCCGCGCTCCTCCCACCGCCAGGCAGGGCGCCAGGCGGGCCCCGGGTTTGTCCGCGCGGGGTCTTTTCCGGTAGGACCCGCCGCGAAACAGCCAGGAAAATCCCTTCGGGCCGTATGGCCAGGGAAGCAAGGTCGGGGCCCGACCAGAGAGGGCATCGAATGCGACGCATGTGGGGGACCTGGGGGGCGCTGCTGGCCCTCCTCACCGGCGGCTGTGATGCCATCGACCTGGCGGACATCACCCAACGCGACGCGAAGACCCGGGTGCGCCCGGAGCCCCCTGGCGAGCACTGTGAGTTCGGCGGGGACACCGTGGAGTCCGGCCTGGACCTGGACCGCGACGGGGTGCTGGACGACGCGGAGGTCACCCTCACCGACTACGTCTGCGACTCCTCCGTGGCCAACGTGCTCCTGCGCGTGCGGCCGGTGGGGCCGGGCGAGCGGTGCCTCCTGGGCGGACAGGTGTCGCACGCGGGCCATGACGCCAATGGCAACGGGCTGCTGGAGGACGAGGAGATTGCCCAGGAGGTGTACGCCTGCGACGTGATGGCCCCCGTCCTGACGCGCCTGCGCCCGCTGACGGCCTTCACCGCGCCGTGCGACGGCGATGACCGCGGCGGCACGGCGCTGGAGGCGGGCCTGGACCTGGACGCGGACGACGCGCTCGCGACGTCCGAGCTGGAGGCCTCCCACTTCTTCTGCGGCCTGCAACCGGCCGACCTGAAGGTCCGCCACCAGCCCGAGCCCGCGGGGCCGAACTGCTCCCGCGGTGGCACGCGCGTGGACGCGTTCCAGGACCTGGACCTCGACGACGAGGTGGACCGCGGCGGCGCCTCGGCGACCGTCTACGTGTGCCAGGCCACCCGCGTGCATGACGGGGACTTCGCGGTGACGGGCCCCGTGGACCTGGTCGCGCTCGAGGGCGTCACCCACCTGCGGGGCGAGCTGGTCATCTCCGCGCCCACGCTCACCGACGCGTCCCTCCCCTCGCTGGCGGTCATCGAGGGCGGCCTCACCGTGCGCGGCAACGCCAGCCTGCGCCGGCTGTCCCTGCCCGCCCTGCGCTTCGTGGGCGGCAGCGCGGCGGTGCTCTCCAATGCCCGGCTGGACGCGCTCGCGCTGGGCACGGCGCCGGACACCCTGCTGGTGGTCGAGCGCAGCCTCCTCGTGGAGGACAACCCCATGCTCCCCACGCTGGAGGGGCTGGCGGCGGTGCAGCCCGGTGACAGCATCTCCCTGCGCGCGAACAACGCGCTGGTGGACCCCGGCCTGCTCCCGTACGTGCACGTGCTCCGAGGGTCGCTCGTCATCGAGGACCACCTCCGGATGGACCGGACGCCCTTCATCCAGTTGACCCAGGTGCACGGGGACGTGCGCATCGCGAACAACGCCGCGCTGAGCGGCCCCTTCGGCCTGGATCGCCTGACGGACGTGGGCGGCACCCTGGAGTTGGACGGCAACGCGGTGATGGAGGTGCTCCACCCGCTGGCCCAGCTCGTCTCCGTGGCGCAGTTGATCATCTCCAGCAACCCCCGGCTGCCAGACACGGCGGGGCTGGAGCGGCTCGCCTCCGCGGGCCGCATCCACATCCAGGGCAACAAGGCGCTCGTGAGCGTGGGGGACATGCCCTCGCTGTCGCACGTGACCGAGGGCCTCTCCGTGAAGTTCAACGAGAAGCTCCAGCGCGTGCACCTGCTGCCGTCCCTGCGCAACGCGGCCTCGGTGACCCTGGTGGGCAACGCGGCGCTGACGAACCTGGAGGGCCTCCAGCAACTGACCCGGCTGGGCACCCTGGAGGTGCAGGGGAACGCGGCGCTGACGAACCTGGGCGACCTGGCGCGGCTGCGCGAGGTGGAGTTCCTCAACCTCCAGGGCAACGCGGCGCTCACGGACTTCGGCATGGCGGAGCTCGCGCGCGTGTCGCAGGCCTTCGTCGTCGTGGACAACCGGAAGCTGCCCACGTGCCGGGCCACCGCGCTCGCGGCGGGCGTGTTCCAGGGCGACCCGCTGGCGGGCATGAACATCGACCAGAACGACGACGCGGCGACCTGCCCCTGAGCTTCAGCGGCGCCGCTTGCAGGAGCAGTCCAGGCAGCCGTGCGCCGCGCACGCGCCGCAGCCGCGCTCCAGCGAACGCTTGAGCGCGAGCCTCGCCCGGTGCAACCGCACGCCCGCGTTGTTGGGGGTGATGCCCACCTCGCGCGCCACGTCCGGCACCGCGCGCCCCTCCAGGTCCACCTGGCGCACGAGCCGGGCGTACTCGGGCTTGAGCGTGGGCAGCAGGTCCGCGAGGCACGCGCACACCGCGCCCTGGAGCTCCAGGTCCTCGGTGGCGGCGTCCGCGTCGCGCGCCTCCACCGCCAGCGCGCGGCCCTCCGCGGCCTGCCGGCGGTGGTGGTCCACCAGGGCGTTGCGCAGCAGGCGGTAGAACCACGCCACCGCGCCCTCGCCGTCCTTCAGCGCCCCGCCCTTCTCCAGGGTGCGGGCGAAGGCCGCCTGGAAGAGGTCCTCCGCGACGGCCCGGCTGCCCACGCGCCGCTCCAGGAAGGCGAGGAAGCGGCGCTGATGGGCCAGGAGCGCCGCCACCACGTCCTCGCGGTCCGGGGGCAGCCCCGCGTCTGGCCCTTCAGCCTCCATGCGACTCCTTCGCGACTACGGAGGGCCGTAGCCCTGCACGCGCGAGTTCAGCTCCACCGCGGTGGCGTAGATCTGCGCCCACGCACGGTACTTGAACTTCGCCATCGTGCCCTTCTGGTCGTTGGCGTAGTCGAACATGTCCTGGCGGAACTGCGCGTCCGCGGCCTTGCGGGCCTCCGGCTTCAGCGGCGTGCCCTTGCGGTCGTAGTAACGCAGCAGGTCGTAGCCGTAGTCGTGCGTCTTGGCCGCCGGGTCGAACTCCTGGTCCGGGCCAATCTTGCCGGGGACGGAGGCGTAGCCGAGCGGATCCTGCATGCGCTGGCCGTGCGGCGTCTGGATGGCGTAGGGCTTGTAGCCCATCACCTGCTCGAAGTCCGCCGGGGGCGGACGCGCGCCGGTGAGGTACTCGTTCATCAGCTTGCCGTGGTCGCCCGGGGGCGCCTTGCTGATGGCGCCCGTGCGCTGGGCGGCGGTGGTTCCGGAGGAGAAGGAGTCCTTCACCACGTTGCGCGCGGCGGGGGCGGCGGGGCGCGCGGCGGTGGGCTCCGTACCGGAGGTCTGCGGCTGGCGGACGGGCGAGTTGCGGATGATCATGGGGGCCTGGGGGAGAAGTCTTCTCGATTTTTCGGAAACCGCCGTCCCAAAGTTGCGGCCCCCCGACCAAAGTCGCGCAGAATGCGTGCAACGCACCGCGTGGTGCACTGGGAGACACCGTGAAGAGCTACCCGTATTCCGAAGGAATCAAGGAACTGCGCGCCGGCAACTTCGAGAACGCGCAGCGGCTGGTGGAGCAGGCGAAGCAGCAGGGGGACGCCAGCGTGGAGGAGCTCCAGGCCATGGCGTTCGCCATGGACGCGCACCAGCAGCGCGGCTTCGCCACGGAGCTGCTCCAGGAGGCGCTGAAGCGGGAGCCCTCGGCGGTGGAGCCGGCCTGTGCCCTGGCCATGTTCCACCTGGAGAAGCAGGAAGACGCCCAGGCCGCGGCCGTCCTCAAGCCCGCGCTGGACGCGGCGCCGGACCACCCCAAGGCGAACCTGTGCATGGCCATGGCGCTGGCGAAGACGGAGGCCGCCAAGGCCCGCGCGCACCTGACCAAGGCCGCGAAGGACACCGACGCGGACGTCCGCGCGCAGGCGGAGGCGCTGGACAAGGTGCTCGCGGAGCACGAGCCCCGCTAGGGCCCTTCAGTCGCCGCGCTTGAAGTCCTCCGTGCGGACACCGTAGCGCTTGAGCAGGCGGTGCAGGCTCTCGCGCTCCATGCCCGCGCGCTCGGCCGCGTGGGTGACGTTGCCGGAGAACTCCTGCATCAGCGCGGTGAGGTAGTCGCGCGACACGGCGTCGCGCACGCGGTCCACCGCCTCACGGTAGGGCTGCTTCGCCAGTGCCTCCGCGGGCAGCGGCCCCGGGGCCTCGGGGGCACGGGCCACGGATGCACTGGCGGTGAGTTCGGGCGGCAGGTCCTCCGGGGTGATGCGGGGGCCCGCCGCCACCGCCGCCGCGCGGGCCACCGCGTTCTGCAACTGCCGCACGTTGCCGGGCCAGGGCGCGGCGATGAGCGCCTGGAGCGCCTGGGGCGTGAAGCCCTCCAGCTCCGGCCGGTTCGCGCCCGCGAGGAAGTGCATGGCGAGCAGCGCGATGTCCTCGCGGCGCTCGCGCAGGGCGGGCATCCGCACCGTCACGCCGCCCAGCCGGTAGTAGAGGTCCTCGCGGAAGCGCCCCTCGGCCACCTCCCGCGCCAGGTCCCGGTGCGTCGCCGCCACCACGCGCACGTCCACCGTCACCGGCGTGGTGGTGCCCACGCGGCGGATCTCCTTCTCCTGGAGCGCGCGGTTGAGCTTCACCTGCACGGGCAGCGGCAGGTCCCCCACCTCGTCCAGGAAGAGCGTGCCGCCATGGGCCTCCTCGAAGAGGCCCGCCTTCGCGCCCGTCGCCCCGGTGAAGGCGCCCTTCGCGTGGCCGAAGAGCTCGCTCTCCACCAGCTCCGCCGGCAGCGCGCCGCAGTTCACCGCGACGAAGGGCCTGTCGCGCCGCGGGCTCTCGCGGTGCAGCGCGCGGGCGGCCAATTCCTTGCCGGTGCCCGTCTCGCCGGTGAGCACCACGGTGAGGTCGCGCGAGGCCACCTGCGCGAGCAGCGCGTGCGTCTTCTGGAGCGCGGGGCTGGTGCCGCGCAGGCCGTGGAAGTCCGGCATGCGCGCCACGCGGGCGGCGAGCCCCCGCGCGTCCCGGCGCTGGCGCTGGCGCTCCAGGGCGCGGGCCACCACCAGGGCCACCTCGTCCGGGTCGAAGGGCTTGGACAGGTAGTCGTACGCGCCCTCCTTGATGGCCTCCACGGCCTTGGGGATGCTCGCGTAGGCGGTGACGAGCACGACCTCCGTCTCCGGCGCGCGCCGCTTCACCTCGCGCAGCACCGTGAAGCCGTCCGCGCCCGGCATCTGGATGTCCGTGACGACCACGTCGAACGCGCGCTCGGAGACCCGGGCCAGCGCCCGCGCGCCGTCGGGCGCGGTCGTCACCGCGTACGCGTCCCCGAGGATGCGCGCGAACAGCTTGAGCATGTTCTCCTTGTCGTCCACGACAAGGACGGAAGGCTTCGCGCCGCTCATGCCGCCGCCTCCTGTTCGCGCGACGGCGGGGGCAGCGACAGCGTGAAGCGCGCGCCGCCCAGGGCCCCGGTGTCCACGTCGATGCGGCCGCCGTGCGCCTCCGCGATGGCCTGGCTCACCGCGAGCCCCAGCCCCGTGCCGGAGGGCTTCGTGGTGAAGAAGGGCTCGAACAGCCGCGAGCGCGCCTCGGGCGTCACCCCGGGCCCCGAGTCCGATACCGCCACGCGCGCGCTCCCGTCCGCGTCCATTGCGATGCGCACCTCCACCCGTCCTCCCTCGCCCGCGGCCTCCGCCGCGTTCTTCACCAGGTTGAGCAGCACCTGCCGCAGCCGGGGCGCCTGCGCCCACGCGGTGCCCTCGCCGTGCACGTCCACCGTCACGGCGCCCAGGCGCGTGGCCTCACGCAGGCGGGAGACGACCTCCTCGCACGCGTCGCGCAGCGCCACCGGCTCACTGGGGCCGCGGCCCGGACGCGCCAGGTCCAGCAGCCCCTCCACGATGTCCTGGCAGCGCACCGCCTCCTCCTCCACCACGCGCAGGTCCTCCGCGAGCGGGCCCTCCGCCCGCCGCTGCAACAGCCGCACGTACCCGAGGATGACGCCCAGCGGGTTGTTGATTTCGTGCGCCACGCCCGCCGCCAGCCGGCCAATGCCCGCCAGCTTCTCGTGCTGGACGAGCCGCGCCACCGCGTTGCCGATGTACACGCCCACCCCGGCCGCGAACAGCGTGGCCCCGCCCAGGAGCAGCAGCGCCCAGCGGAAGCTGTCGCGCTCCACCGCGCCCACGTGCGCCTCGAAGGCCTCCATGGACGCGTCCGAGTCCGCCGTCAGCGCGTCCACCCGCGCCTGGATGCGCGACACCCACTCCAGCGCGCGGCCATGCGCCGCCTCCACCGCGCCCGCGTCCTTCGCCATCACCGCGGGCAGCAGCGTGTCCCGGTAGAGCGTGTCCAGCGCGTCGCCGGACGCCTGGATGTCCGCCACCGCCGCGCGCTCGTCCGCGTCGCGCGCGTGCTCGGCCAGCCGCCGCGTCAGCGCCTCCACGCGGGCGCGGGCCTCCGTGTGGAAGCGCCGGTGGCTGTCGTTGCCCAGGATGATGGTGTGCGCCAGGTGCGCGTACTGGTCCCGCACCGCCGTGGCCAACTCCCGCGCCTCCCGCGCGCGGCCGCCCACCTCGCGCAGCGCGCGCGTGCCCTCGTGGATGTCCGCCAGCCGGCCGAGCGCATAGCCCGACGCCGCCGTGAACAGCGCCACCAGCGCGCCGAAGGCGAGCAACACCCCGCGGGTCGTGGTGTTGGAGACAGGTCCCATGGGAAGCCCTCTTATACGGCGCGGGGCCGCCCCGGGCGGTCCGGCCGCATTCCCCTTGCGCCCCTCCCCTCCGGCCGAGCATGACTCGCCCAGGCGGCGCGGGCCCATCCTTGGGGGACACCGGTTGCCAGGAGCCCCTCATGGCGATGCGCTTCAAGAACCTGGATGGCAGCGGACCGCAGGCCTTCACCCGCGTCTTCAAGTGGGCCGTCACGGACAAGCTCGCGGGCAGGCGCCGCGGCTCGCCCGCGCGCGCGGTCGTGCCGCGCGTGGAGCCGGACCTGGCGGTGCTCGCCACCCCGCCCGCCCCGGGCGAGGGCGCCCGCCTGACGTGGCTGGGCCACGCGAGCTGGCTGGTGCAACTGGACGGCGTGTCGCTGCTCATCGACCCGGTGCTGCGCGACGCCATCAACGTCATCATCCGCCGCAACGTGCCGCCCGGCGTGCCGGTGGAGAAGCTGCCGCGCATCGACGCGAGCCTGGTGAGCCACAACCACTACGACCACCTGGACCTGCCCACGCTCAAGCAGGTGGGCGCCCGCGTCGTCACCGGCCTGGGCCACGCGCCGGTGTTCCAGGGCCAGGGCCTGCCCTTCCAGGAGCTGGACTGGTGGGAGTCCACGCAGGTGGGGCCCGTGCGCGTGCACTACGTGCCGTCCCAGCACTGGAGCCGCCGCGGCCTGCACGACGCCAACCAGATGCTCTGGGGCGGCTTCGTGGTGGAGGGCTCCAGCGCGCGCGTCTACCACTCCGGCGACACCGCCTACTTCCAGGGCTTCAAGGAGATTGGCGCGCGCTTCCCCAGGCTGGACGCGGCGCTGCTGCCCATTGGCGCCTACGACCCCGCGTGGTTCATGCGGCTGCAGCACATGAACCCGGAGGAGGCGGTGCAGGCCTTCGAGGACCTGGGCGCGCTGGCCTTCTTCGCCATGCACTGGGGCACGTTCAAGCTCACGGACGAGCCCCTGGACGAGCCCCCCGCCCGCCTGGACGCGGAGTGGCTGCGCCGCGGCTGGCCGCGCGACCGCGTGCACGTGCTGCCCGTGGGCGGTACACACACCGTGCGGCACGGTTGAGCGCTGGCGGGGCTTGTGGTCTCAAGCGGCCATGCTCCTGCCCACCCTCGCCGCCCTGGTCCTCACGCAGGCTCCACCTCCCCTCACCACCGTCTCCGAGCAGAGCGGCTGGAAGCGCACCGGCCGCTACGCGGAAGCGGAGAGCCTGTGCCGCGCCTTCCCCAAGGCGTTCCCCGGCAAGGCCCGCTGCGACACGCTGGGCACCACGCCGGAGGGCCGCCCCCTGGTGGCGCTCGTCGTCAGCCAGGACGGCACGCTCACCGCGGACGCCGCGCGC
This sequence comes from Corallococcus sp. AS-1-12, assembly GCF_020036995.1. Lineage (NCBI taxonomy): Bacteria > Pseudomonadati > Myxococcota > Myxococcia > Myxococcales > Myxococcaceae > Corallococcus > Corallococcus sp. AS-1-12. Next base: position 341,395 of record NZ_JAIQDD010000007.1, read on the forward strand.
AGGAAGGGCAGGCCCGTCGTCTTCTTCCAGGGCGGCATCCACGCGGGTGAAATCGACGGCAAGGACGCCGGCTACTGGCTGCTGCGCGACGCGCTCCAGAACCGCGCGTCCGTGCCGGACCTGCTCAAGGGCGTCACCGCCGTCTTCGTCCCCGTCCTCAACGTGGACGGCCACGAGCGCTTCAACCCCAACCACCGCCCCAACCAGGTGGGCCCGGAGGAGATGGGCTTCCGCGTCACCGCGCAGAACTTCAACCTCAACCGCGACTACGTGAAGGCGGACGCGCCGGAGATGGTGCTGCTGCTCAAGTACCTCAACGCGTGGGACCCGCTGGTCTACGTGGACCTGCACGTCACGGACGGCGCGAAGTTCGAACCCGACGTGTCCGTGGGCCTGGAGCCGCAGAAGTCCGGCCCGCCCGCGCTGCGCGAGCGGGGCGCGAAGCTGGTGGACGAGCTCTTCACCGGCCTCACCGCCCAGGGCCACCAGCCGCTGCGCTTCTACCCGTCCTTCCTCCGGGACGACGACCCCACGAGCGGCTTCGCCTACGGCGTCCCCCCTCCGCGCTTCAGCCACGCCTTCTGGTCCGTCCACCACCGCTTCGGCGTGCTCGTGGAGACGCACTCCTGGAAGGACTACGCCCAGCGCGTGAAGGCCACCCGCGACGTGCTGGAGGGCCTCTTGAAGCTCGTGGCCCGCGACGGCGCCGCGCTCCTGGCCGCCGTGAAGGCGGAGAACCAGAAGGCCGTGGCCGGACAGGTGCGCGAGGTGGTGCTCGGCTGGGAGAGCGCGCCCCGGCGCGAATCGATTGAATTCAAGGGCTACGCCTACGAGCGCCTGCCGTCGGACATCTCCGGCCAGCCGCACATCCGCTACGACGACACGAAGCCCCAGACGTGGAAGGTGCCGTACGCGCCGGACATCCAGCCCGCCGTCACCGCGACGCTGCCCACGGGCGGCTACCTGGTGTCCGCCGCGCACGCCGCGTGGGTCGCTCCGAAGCTGGCCGCGCACGGCATCGCGTTCCAGCGCCTCACCCGCGCGGTGCCCGCCGCGAAGGTGGAGTCGTTCCGCTCGAAGGACTTCCAGTTCCAGGCCCGCTCCAACGAGAGCCACCAGGGCCTCACCGCGAAGGGCGAGTGGAGGCCGGACACGCAGGACCTGCCCGCGGGGACGCTCTACGTGCCGGTGGCGCAGAAGAACGTGGAGCTGGTGGCGCACCTCTTCGAGCCCGCGGGGCCGGACTCGCTGCTGGCGTGGGGCTTCTTCAACGCCCACTTCGAGCAGAAGGAGTACATCGAGGACTACGTGCTGGAGCCCTGGGCCCGCGAGCTGCTGGCGAAGGACGCGGGCGTGAAGGCCGCGTTCGAGGAGCGCCTGAAGGACCCCGCGTTCGCCAGGGACCCTCGCGCCCGCCTGCGCTTCTTCGCCGAGCGCCACCCGGCATGGGACGAGCGCCTGGGCCTCTACCCCGTGTACCGCGCCGCCAGCCCGCCCGCGAACCTGGGGAGGTAGCAGGGCAGAAGCAAGAAGCCCCCGGCCCGCCTCCCCGTTGAAGGGGCGTCGCGGAGCGGGGGCTTCGGAGGTCACCGCCGCGCTCCCGGTCCATGCGGCACCGGGAGCGCGTCTTCATTCACGGCCTAGCCGATGGGCTTCTCGCAGACGCACGCGCTGACGTTGCAGGAGAAGCCCGGCGCGCAGCCGCCGCAGTCCGGCTTGCAGACGCAGGCGCACAGCTCCGCGTTGGCGCCGAAGCCGGTGCCGCAGTTGAGGGCCGCCGTGTCGCAGACGCAACCGCAGGCGTTGTTGTCGAACTTGTAGCCCGCCGCGCAGGTCGCGGACTGCACGCAACTGCACGAGCAGGAGTTCGTGTTGCACGTCTCGAAGGTGCCGCACGTGCCGCCGCAGTCCTGGGCGCAGGTGAAGTCACACACCGCGCGGTCCGTGTTGCACACCTGGCCCGGAGGCGCCGAGCCGCCGCAGTCCGCCGGGCACTCGCACTTGTCCGTGGTGCGGTTGCAGGTGAGCTTGCCCTTGCAGAAGTCCGGGTCGTTCGGGTCGTAGTACTGCGTGTCGGACGAGCACGGCGGCGGGTTGCCGTCCGGCTTGGCCGTGCGGTCGATCCAGTAGCGGTACGACAGCGCCGCCTGCGTCTTGCCGGACTCCTTCGGACGGCACGCGCCGTAGAAGGACACGGTGCGGTTGATGCCGTCCACGTCGAAGCCGTTGGTGCGGCTGCGCGGCAGGTCCCCGATGTTCGGGCAGACGGCCGAATCCACCACCGCCTCCACCGCGACCTTCAGCGACGCGCCAATCGGCGGCTTCAGCGTGCGGTAACCCACCGACGCGATGACGCTGTCCACGATGGCGTTGATGGTGTTGGTGATGGAGGTGTTGTCCCGGATGCTGCCGGACACGCCGCCCGTGGCCTGGATGACGTCCAGGTGGCGCGGGTTCGTGTTGTCCTCACCCGAGTAGCACTGGCCGCCGTCCGGCGGGCAGATGATGCCGTGCACCTGGATGGGCTGGCCCGTGGGGTTGCTGGTGGTGCCGGACGTGGTGCCGCTGTTGAGGAAGTACGCGGAGTAGTTGGCCACCGTGTCCGTGGACTGGTCCTTCACGTCCGTGAGGATGACCACCACCACCTTGGCGCCCGGACGGATCTTCGTCTCCGCGCCGCCCGTGGACGCGGCCATGTCGTTGATGGCCTTGCGCGCCGCCTCCAGCGGGCGCTCGCTGCCGTCGCCCTTCAGGCCCACCCAGCAGTTGGTGTCCGCCGTGCAGGTGGTGTTGGGCAGCGGCGTGTAGGTGGGGTTCTGGGTGGTGCCGCCCTTCACGGCGCACACGCTGTTGTTGCACACCGCGTTCTGGGTCAGCCACGCCTTGAACTGGCTGATGTTGGTGGTGAAGGGACGCAGCACGTTGCGGTTGGCGCTGGTGCCCACCGTGTAGCTGGTGGTCACCATGGCCACGCGCCAGTCCAGCGTCGCGTTGCCCAGCTTGTTGGCCACCGCCGTGCCCGCGTTCGCCAGCGACGTCTGCGACGACGCCATGGAGCCGGAGTCGTCCACCACGAAGAGGAAGTCCACCACGGCCGTGTTGCCGGTGAAGACCTCGCACTGCACCGCGTCCGCGTCGCCGAACTGCGCCAGCGCGGAACCGCCCGCCGTGTCCGCCGTGGTGAAGAGGCTGCCCGCCTCGTTGTAGCGGGCCGCCGGCGTGATGGCGAGCACCACCACGACGCTCTGGTTGGAGCGGTGCACGTACTGCGCCTGGATCTTGAACGGGCCGTTGATGCCCGCCGTGCCGCCGAGCGTCTCCGTGCTGTTGGGCACCAACTGGCGCGCCAGCGAGTTGGTGAAGGCCTTCAGCTCCGTCGTGCCGGCGAGCGCGTAGCGGGAGACCGCCGCGGGGAAGCCGTCCCAGGTGGTGAACGTCTGCGTGAACTCCACGTCCGCCGGGGCCAGGAGCGCCGTGCCGGCGCGGATGCCCGACTCGTCGCCCGAGGGCGTGGTGGAGCTGCCCACCTGCGCGCGCTTGTACGCGATGAACGTCACCTGCTTCGTGTCGTCATAGCCCATCACGCCCACGGTCTGGCCGTTGGCCTTCAGGTTGAGGAGGTTGGCGTCCTTGAACGTGTTGGGCAGCGCGAGCCGGATGTCCGCGCCGCTGTCCTCCTTGAAGGTCACCGTGCGCAGGTTCTGCACGCTGCACGCCTTGCCCGCGGGCGTGGTGGCCGCGCCGTCCTTGGGGTCCAGCGGGTTGAGCTCGTTCGGATCCACGCGGCCGTTCTGGTTGGAGTCCTCGGCGCCGTCGGGGATGCCGTCGCCGTCCGTGTCCGCCTTGTTGGGGTCCGTCTTCGTGGAGGGGTCCGCGTCGCCCACGTAGCCGCAGTTGTTGCGGGGGGCCGCGGCCGTGGTCACGCCGCGCTCCACGCCGTCCAGCAGGCCGTCACCGTCCGTGTCCGGGTTGGTGGGGTCCGTCTCGCCGGGGTCCACCTGGCCGTTGGAGTTGGGGTCCTCGCCGAGGAAGCCGTCGCGGCCGGCGCCGTCCTGGAGGCCGTCGCAGTCCGTGTCGGTCTGGCGCGGGTCCGTCTCACCGGAGTCCACGCGACCGTTCTTGTTGGTGTCCTCCACGCCGTCCGCCACGCCGTCGCCGTCCGTGTCGGCCTTGTTCGGGTCGGTGCCGGTGGCGAGCTCGACGGCGTCCGGGATGCCGTCGAAGTCCGAGTCCGGGATGGACGCGGCGCAGTCCGACTTGCGCGGATCCGTCTCGCCGGGGTCCACCTTGCCGTTCTTGTTCACGTCCTCGGCGCCGTCCGCGCAGGTGTCGCCGTCCGTGTCGGGCTTGAGCGGATCCGTGCCCGTCTGCTTCTCCAGGCCGTCCGGCAGGCCGTCGCCGTCGGTGTCGCGCAGGCGGGGGTCCGTCTCGCCGGGGCTCACCGAGCCGTTCTTGTTCGCGTCCTCCACGCCGTCCGGGATGCCGTCACCGTCCGAGTCCGCCGTGTTGGGGTCCGTCTCCGTGAGGTCGCGCTTGCCGTTGCGGTTGGCGTCCTCCAGGCCGTCCGGCAGCCCGTCATCGTCCGTGTCCGCCTTCACCGGCGAGGTGCGCGTGGTGGGGTCCAGGTCCGGGTAGAAGGAGCAGTTGGGGTCCACGCTGGACGTGCGGCCCACCTCCACGCCGTCGCGGATGCCGTCGCCGTCGGTGTCGCGCACGCCCGCCTTCGTCTTCAGGCCGCCGGCGTAGACCGTGGAGAACTCCTCCTGGTCCGTCAGGCCGTCGCAGTCCGAGTCCCTGGTGGCGTTGTCCTGAGCATACGGGTTGGTCGGGACCTCACCGGGGTCGGGGTCCGGGTCGACGATGACGCCCGCGTCCTCGACGTAGCCGGCGTCGAAGCCCGCGTCGACGCCCGCGTCGACGCCTCCGTCGTCGGTGGGGAGGGGATCAACGGGGCCGGGGTCCGGGTCACTGCCGCCACAGCCCGCCATGAGCGTGGCCGCGAGCAGCGTGCCGGAGAAGAGTCGGATCCAATTGCGCATAACGGGTCAGCACTCCGGGAAGGGGGGTAACGGAGAACACCAGCAGCATAGAGGGATGCGTGCCCGCTGCCGATGTAGGTACGCCCCCGGGACGGAGGTGGCATCGCGATTCGTAAACTTGGCGTCCACCGCTGTCGCCTGTTTCCGACTGCACTGTCTTTACGGGGGACAGGAGGGCTCGGTTATCGTCCGCCCCGTGCCTGTGTTCGGTCTCGCGGCGGTGTGGGGGGAAGCGGCTTCGCCCGAGAAGGCGGCGGCCGTCGTGGAGGGCCTGGGCGCGCTCCTGCCGTCCGCGCAGTCGATGCAGCTCGTGGTGGCGTTCCGCGACGAGGCCGGCGCGCTGGAGGTGAAGGTGGAGGTGCCCGGCTATCCGCGCGCGGCGGTGGAGCGGCTGGGCGAGGAGGTGCGCAAGAGCGGCGGCACGTTCGTGGAGCTGTGGCGGCTGCCCAAGGCGGAGCGGGACGCGCTGCGCTCGCGCACGCTGACGGGCGGCACGCCCTTCACCGGCGACGAGCGCACGCAGGCCGCGCAGGAGCTGCGGCAGCACCTGGAGGCCCTGGCCGCGCGAGGCCCCCTGCCCGCCCCGTCCGCGCCGAAGCCCCCGCCGCCGCCCGAGGCACCGCCCGCGCCGCCGGCCGCTCCCACCGCCGCGCCACCGGCACCGGGTGATGAGTCCCAGCGCCGCGCCCGGCGCTTCGCGGTGAAGCTGGAGATGGAGTTCCGCACGGAGCTGGACTTCGTGCGCGAGCACGCGCTGAACATCAGCAACGGGGGACTCTTCGTGCGCACGGCGCACCGCCCGCCCCAGGACAGCGTCGTCACGGTGGACGTGAAGCTGCCCAACGGCCAGCGGCTGCAGGGCGAGGCGCTGGTGGTGCACGTGGTGGATGACCAGTACACCGGAGGCGTGGGGCTGGCCTTCCTGAGTGACGACGACACCTTTTCGGCGACGCTGGACGGGTACCTGGCGAGCCTGGCCGGAGAGAAGGCGTGACGTTGGAGGAAGGCAAGACCCCCGAGTGGCCGCGCGACCTGGGCCGCTTCCAGTTGCTGTCGCGGCTGGGGCGCGGCGGCAACGCGGAGGTGTTCCGCGCGCGGATGCTCCAGGGGCCGCACGCGGGCGAGGAGGTGGCGCTCAAGCGCGTGCGGCCGGAGCGCCTGCGGGACGCGGAGGCGCGCGAGCAGCTCCTGCACGAGGCGGAGCTGGCGCGGTGCCTGGACCACCCGCACATCGTGGGCTTCCGGGAGTACGGCGAGCTGGCGGACGGGCCCTACCTGGCGCTGGAGCTGGTGGACGGCACGGACCTGGGGCGCGTGCTGGCGCAGTGCCGGCGCCGGCGCATCGAGCTGCCCATCGACATCTCCGTGATGATGGTGCGCCACGTGCTGGAGGCGCTGGCGTACGCGCACCAGGCCACCAACTCCAAGGGCCTGCCGCTGGCGGTGGTGCACTGCGACGTGTCTCCGCACAACGTGCTCTTGTCGCGCGGCGGAGAGGTGAAGCTGGCGGACTTCGGCGTGGCCCGCTCCCGGGCGGGCCTGGCGGTGGACCCGCGGCGGGTGGGCAAGCAGAACTACCGCTCGCCGGAGCTGCTGGCGGGCGAGGTCTCCGTGGCGGTGGACCTGTGGGCGGCGGCGGTCCTGCTGTACGAGCTGCTGTCCCTGGAGTCGCCCTATGAGGATGGGACGACCGAGGAGGTGGAGGCCTCCATCCGGGGCCTGCGGTTGACGCCCGTGCGCATGGTGGCGCCGGAGGTGTCGGATCCGCTGGCGCTGGTGCTGGACCGGGCGCTCGCGCCGCACCCGGCGCAGCGCTTCTCCTCCGCGGAGCAGTTCGCGCGGGCGCTGGCGGCGCTGAGCGACGACCGCGTGGCGACGCCGCTGGCAGTGGCCGCGGTGGTGCGCGGCCTGATGGGCGCGGAGCCGGTGACGGGCTGAGTCACGCCACCTGCTGGTTGGAGGGCACGACGAGCCCCGCGTCGCCTTCGACGACGAGCTTGCTGCGGCCGCCGCCCTGCTTCACCACGCGCACCTGCACGCCGATGCGCTCCGCGAGCCCGCTCACGTGGGAGATGATGCCCACCTGGCGCCCGGTGGCCTGGAGCGCGTCGAGCGTGGCGAGCGCGACCTCCAGCGTCTCCGGGTCCAGCGTGCCGAAGCCCTCGTCGATGAAGAGGGTCTCCACCTGCGTCGTCTCCGATGAGAGCGAGGCCAGGCCCAGCGCGAGCGCGAGCGACACGAGGAAGCTCTCGCCGCCGGAGAGGCTGGCCACGCTGCGGACCTCGTCGCCCATGTCGCCGTCCACCACCTGGAGGTCCAGGTCGTGGCCGGGCACGCGCTCCAGGCGGTAGCGGCGGGCCAGCTCGCGCAGGTGCGCGTTGGCGTGCAGGAGCAGCGCGTCCAGGGTGAGGCTCTGGGCGAAGACCTTGAACTTCTTTCCGTCGTGCGAACCGATGAGGTCGCCCAGCGTCTTCCACACCTCCGCGTCGGCGCGGCGCTGCTCCAGGGCCCGGGCCTCCGCGCCATGGCGGGCGCGGGCGGCGTCGTCGTGGTCCAGCTTCGCGCGCAGCAGGGCCTCCGCGCGGCGGCGCACCTCCACGTCGGTGCGCAGGCGCTCGCGGAGCTCCGCGACGTCTGCCTCCGCGAGCGTGGGGAGCCCGGAGGCCTCATGGCGGACGCGGCGCTCGCGGCGCTCCACGAGGATGGCGCGGGCCTGGGCCACGGACTCGCGCAGGGCGTTGAGCGCGCGGGCCTCCGCGTCGCACCAGGCGGCGCCGCGCGACAGCAGGGCCTTGAGCGCTTCCAGGGTGGTGCCATGGCCGGCGAGGCGCTCCGAGAGGACGGCCTGGGCGCGGTCGAGGGTGAGGGCGGCCTCGGTGCGCAGGCGCACGGCGTCCTCGGCGCGGGCGGTTGCCACCTTCTCCGCCTGCTGGAGGGCTTCGGAGTCCTCGCGGGCGCGCTCGTAGGTGGCCTGGGCGGCGTCGATGCGCGCCTGGACCTCCGCGCGCACCTCCTGTGTGGGGCGGCCCTGGAGCAGCCGGGCGCGGGCCCTGGACGCATCCTGGAAGGCCGCGTCCTTGAGGCCCGCGCGGTGGGCGGCGGTCTGTGCGTCCTCGAGCCGGGACTGGAGGCGGACCTCTTCACGGGCACGCAGGCCCTGTTGTTCCTCCAGGCGCTTGCGAGAGGTCTCCAGCTCCGCGAGCTTCTCGCGCCACTTCGTCACGCGCGCCAGGCACTGGCCCTGGAAGCGGGCGGGGTCCGCGGCGAGCTTGTCCTTCCAGGTGACCTCCTCGCTGGCGAACGGAGGGGACACTTCGGCGAGGGCGCGCTCGCGGGCATCACGGGCGGTGTCCCGGCGAAGCAGCGCATCCCGGTGGGACTGGGAAGCGCGGGACCAGGAGTCCTCGGCCTTGCGAAGGGCATCGGCCGCGCCTTCGCGCCGGGTGCGCCGGGTCTCCAGCAGGGCCCGGGCCTCACGAGCGGCGCTGGCGCGGGCCTCCGCGGAAGCCTCTTCGTCACGAAGGGTCGCGAGCCGCGAGCGCACGTCCTCTTGAGCGGCGCGGAGCCACGCCTGCGCGGTGGAGTCCTCCGCGTCCTCGGGAGGCGAGGCAGCGGCATCCTGTGCGGCGTGCTCTACGGAGGTCCACCGTTCACGCGCCGCGCGCCAGGCTTCACGGTGCGCCGTGCGCTTGCGTGCTGCGGTGTCGCGCCGGGCCTCGGCCTGGGTCGCGGCCGTGTCCGCGGTCGCCTGCCGCACGCTCGCCGCGCCCTCCTGCTTCGCCGCGGCATCCCGCGCGGTCTCCAGCTCCAGCACCCGGGCCGCGGCCTCCGCGACCAGCCCCTCCAGCGCGGAGGACTCCCGGGCATACGGATGTTCGAGCGCGCCGCACAGCGGACACGGCTCACCTTCGTGCAGCGCGGCCCTGTGCGAGGCCAACCCCTGCGTCGCCTCCGCGCGCGACTGCGCACGGCGCGCCTCGTGGAGCATCGCCTCCTGCGTCGCCCGCCGCGCCGCCGCGTCCTTCGCCTCCTCCGCCGCGCGCTGGGAAACCTCGCGGTGCGCCTTCACCTCCGCCGCAGCGTCACCTTCCGCAGCGCCCTCCGCCCGAGCCCCTTCGCCCGCGAGCGCCAGGGCCCCCAGCGCGTCCTGCCGCGCCAGCAGCGCCTCCCGGAGCTCCCGCCTCGCCGCGCCGCCATCCTCGCCCAGCGCGGCCTCCGCGTGCGTCGCCAGGGCCTGCGCCTGCGCCTCCGACTCGACCGCGCCCTGGTGCTCCTCGCGGCGCGCCTGGGCCTCGTTACCCAGGCGGTCCGCGTCCTTCCCCAACCGATCCGCGTCCGCGCCCGCAGCCTGCTCCTCCTTCAGCGCTACGGCGAAGCGCTCCAACTCGCGCTGCCAGCGAGGCCACTCCGTCGCCAGGGACTCCCAGCTCGCATGCGACGCGCGCCACGCCTCGGCCGCGTCCACCAGCACCTGGGCCTTCGCCTCCGCCGCCTGCACCAGCCCCAGCGCATCCCGAGCCGACGCCTCCGCAAGCTTCGCCTGCTTCGCCAGCTCCGCGGCCTCACGGGCCTCGCGCTCCGCCTCCGCGCGGCGCGTGTCCAGGGTCGCGGCCTCCTCCAGCGCCGGACGCACCGACGCCTCCGCGTCCAGCGCCGCCGCCCGCGCGGCCTCCGCCTGCATCCGCACCTGCCGCTGCGCCGCCGCCGCCGCGAGCGCCGCCTCCGCCTGCGAGGCCCGCTCCAACAGCTCGGCCTCCGCCCTCACGCACCCCTGCTCCGCCGCCTCCACCGCGGACACCACCGCGCGGAAGCCCTCCGCCGCGCGCACCGACTCCAGCAGCGCCTCACGCGGCGCCGCCGCCTCCCGCTCCGACTCCGCCCGGGCCACCGCGCCTTCCGCCTGCTGCTCCTGCCCCACGAACTCCGCGCGCTGCGCGTACCAGGACCGGGCCGCCTCCGCCTCGCGCAGCCGCGTCTCCTCGCGGACCCGCGCCGCCTCCTCCTCGCCCAACTGGACGCGCACGCCCTCGCGGTCCGCGTCCGACATCAGCGCGATGGCCGCGAGCCCCTGGGACAGCCGCTTCAGCTCCTCCTGCTCCTTCGCGTTCTTCTCGTGCGCCGCGATGGACAGGCGGCTGTACACCTCCGTGCCCGTCATCCGCTCCAGCAGCTCCGCGCGCTCGTTCGCGTCCGCGCGCAGGAACGCCGCGAACTCCCCCTGCGCCAGCAGCGCCGAGCGCCGGAACTGGTCGAACGACAGCCCCAGCCGCTCTTGAATCGCGTGCAGCACCTCGCCCTTGGTGCGGCCGAACACCTGCCCCGAGGCCACGTCCGTCAGGCTCAGCTCCTGCGGCCGGAATCGCCCCTCCGCGCGCTCGCGCGCACGCCACACGTTCCACCGCGCCCGGTAGCGCCGCCCGTCCTTGCCCAGGAAGTCCACCTCCGCGTGCCCCTTGCCCGCCCCGCGCCGCAGCATGCCGCGCACGTCGTACGCGGACAGGCGCGCCTCCTCGTCCTCGTCCGCGCGGCCCACCAGCACCTTGCTGGGCCCGCCCAGCCGGGGCGTGCGGTCGAACAGCGCCAGGCACAGCGCGTCCAGCAGCGTGCTCTTCCCCGCCCCCGTCGCGCCGGAGATGGCGAACAGCCCCAGCCGGTCCAATGGCGCCTGGTCCAGTTCCAGCGCGAAGTCCCCCGCGAAGCTCGTGAGGTTGCTGCCGCGAATCGCCAGGATCTTCACGACGCGTCCTCCTGCACCTGCGTGAGCAGCGCGTGGAACGACTCCAGCAACCCCGGCGAGGGCGCCTCCTTGAAGTCCCGCGCGTACCGGGCGAGGAACACGTCCTCCGGCGTGCGCTCCCGCAGGGACAGCCCCGGCCGCACGTCCGCCAGCGCGCCGCCCGTGCCCGTGTAGAACGGCGTCAGCTTCACCAGCCGCGCCGCCCGCCCCTCCAGGGCCTTCTCCACCTTGTGGCGCAGCGCCGGCTCCGGCCGGGGCAGCGACACGCAGACCTCCAGGTACGGCCGCATCGACTCCGGCGCCCCCGGCTCGCACGCGGGCAGCGCCGCGAGCAGCTCCAGCACCTCCGACAGCGGCGCCGCGTCCCGGGCCGGCACCCGCATCATGTCCGTGGTGCGCGGCACCGACAGCGGACGCACCTGCGTCAGCGCCCCGTCCTCCACGTCCAGCACCAGCACCTGGTGCCGGTAGTGCGCCTCCGACAGCGACAGCGGCAAGGGAGAGCCGCTGTAGCGCACGCCCTCGCGTCCGCCCACCCGCTGCGCCTTGTGCAGGTGCCCCAGCGCCGCGTACGCCACGTCCTCCGGGAACAGGTCCACCGGCAGCGCATGCTGGTTGCCGCCAAGAATCTTGCGCTCGCTCAGCTCCGACAGCTCCGAGCCCGTCATGTAGCAATGGCCCATGGCCACCAGCGCCTGCCCGGACCGGCGCCGCCTGCGCGCCGCCTCCAGCACCTCCGCGTAGACGGAGCGCACGCCCTCCACCAGCCGGTCCCCTTCACCGTCCGGCACGGACGGCAGGTCCGAGGGCCGCAGGTACGGCACCGCCGCCACCCACGCCCCCACCTTCCCGCGCGAGTCATGCACCGGCACCACCAGCCGCTCCAGCTCCAACCCACCCCGGTGACGCGGCAGGCCGCCCACCACGCGCACGCCCAGGGCGTGGAACAGCGGATCCGGCGCGTCCAGGCGCGCGGCGGAGTCGTGGTTGCCGCCCACCACCACCACGTCCAGCTTCGGCAGCGTGCGCCGGGCGCGCGCGATGAAGTGGTACCAGGCCGCCTGCGCCTCCGCGCTGGGGTTGGCCGTGTCGAAGATGTCCCCGGCCACCAGGAGCGCGTCCACCTCCTGGGACTCCAGCGTGTCCAACAGCCACGCCAGGAACGCGGCGTGCTCCGCTTCGCGTGAGACGTCATACAGCGTGTGGCCCAGGTGCCAGTCCGACGTGTGCAGCAGGCGCATCCGGCGTTCACCCTCCCTCGTGGCCCGGTGGCGGGTGCGGGCCGGGCAGCCTCCCCCGGTCCCATCCCCGACTCCAAGCGGCGAGCCCTCGCTCCCTTACCCGCCCCCTCTGACATTGTCGAAAAAGGGCGTCATTCCGCGCGCTTGCATCCGTGGCCTGCCCGACGCGTCCCGTCCTCCCCACCCCACGCGCCACGGCGCCTCCGCCCGCGGCCGGGGCCCACCCGCGAGGACACACCCATGGCATGGGGCCCCTGCGCCATGCGTGCGGTCCACACGGAGCGCGTGCGCCATGCGCCGCGCGGGAGCGCGAACCACGTGGGATTCCACACGTTTGCGCTCGCGCGGCGTCCCTTCCCCAGGTCCACGCACCCATGCCGCAAGCCTGCCCGGCGCGCGGAGGTGCATCCGCGATCGGATTGATGGTCCACGCGTCGCGGGGCCAGTGCACAATGCGCCGCCATGCTTTCCGGTGTCTTCTCCCCGCTCGGCATCCTCGCGTCCCTGCTCGTCCTGGGCGCCCTGGTCCTCGCCACGCTGTTCCAGCTCAAGCGCCGCCAGCGCGCCGCGTGGGAGGCGTTCGCGAAGGCGCACGGCCTCTCCATCGCGGAGCGGCGGATGGAGGTGCAGGGGCGCTATCAGGGGCGGCCGCTGCTGCTGGCCACGGGCAAGCGCGGCGCGGGCGGCAAGAAGCGCCACACCGTGACGGTGCTGCGGCTGGACCTGGAGGGCGCGCTGCCCGCGGACCTGCTGCTGGAGCACGAGCGCCCCGAGGACAAGCTCCCCGGCGCCGCCACCCCGCGCGAGGAGCTGCTGGGTGACGCGGAGCTGGACGCGGCCTTCCAGGTGGAGGGGCTGGCCCCGGAGGCGCGCCCCGTGCTGTTGGAGCCGGGCGTGCGCCAGCGCCTGCTGGGACTCAAGGGCCACCGCCGCGTGAGCATCAAGGGCGGCTGGCTCCAGGTGGAGCAGCGCGGCGTCCCCGCGAGCTCCGCCGCGCTGGAGGCGTTGCTCCGCGCGCCCCACGACCTGGCCCGCGCCGTCTCCGAGGCCGCCCCCGCGCTGCCCGCGACGAGCGCGGTGGAGGCCGCGCCGCACGCGGAGGCGTCGCGGATGGACGAGGAGCTGCCCGGCTCCGAGCACGCCTGAGGGCGGCGCTTCAGCCCACCCGCGCGAGCGCCTCCACGTACTGCTCGCGCACGCGCGCGGCCAGGGCCGCCGAGTCCGGCCCGAACGTCTCCGGCGGCAGCGCGGGCATCACCCGCACCGTGACGGTGGCGCGGGGGCTCATCCACGGCCCGTCCCCATCCACCAGCTCCCGCGTGCCGCGCACCAGCACCGGCACCACCGGCACGTGCTCCTCCAGCGCCAGTTGGAACGCGCCGCGCTTGAAGGGCAACAGCTCCCCGGACGAGTACGTGCCCTCCGGGAAGATGAGCACCGGGATGCCCTTGCGGAGCCACCGGCGGCACGGGCCCAGCAACTGCTCCATGGACGTGGAGCTGCCGCGCACGATGGGCACGTAGCCCAGCAGCGTCATCATCCAGCCCACCAGCGGCGTGCGGAACAGCGACGCCTTCGCCACGAACTTGTACGGCGTGAACAGCCCCATCACCGCGAGGATGTCCGCGAACGACTGGTGATTGACGACGTAGACGCACGGCCCCCTGGGCAACAGCTCCCGTCCCTCCACCCGCACGCGCCAGCCGGGGGACGCGTGCAGCCACAACCCGTAGCACCAGCGGCACACCAGCACGTGCAGCCACTGGCGGTTCGGATCCAACGGGTACGCCACCACGAACAACACCGCGCCCAACGTGAAGAGGATGGGCGCGGTGACCAGGAACAGCGCGAAGAACCACAGCGAGACGACGTAGCGCATGCGAGAGGGGAGGACTCCGTTCAGCGCGACGCCGGAGGCGTCAGGTCCGCCGCCAGGAGTACCATGTTCCCACCGCCCCCTCACGCCCGGCCGCCCGTGCGCTCACCGGAGGAGCCTTGACGAGAGCGCGGGAGCGCCCGAGCGCCGGGGCAGGCAAGACGTCAGGCCCGCGTCATTCTCCTGCAATGCGCTTGCAGGGCCGCCAGATTAGCGCCTTAAGGTTCCCGGCGAACCCGGAGGGAGAACCGCATGGACGCGCAGGGAGTGCACATCGAAACCCATCCCCGTGAGGGCGAACCGGTGTTCAGCGCGGGGCGCCCGGACCCCTGCACCCTGGTCCTCTTCGGTGCCACGGGCGACCTGGCCGAACGCAAACTATTCCCCGCCCTCTTCGAGCTCGCCCGCTCCGGCCTGCTCCCCGAGCACTTCGCCATCGTCGCCTTCAGCCGCTCCAAGCTGGAGGACGCGTCCTTCCGCGAGCACGTGAAGGAGGGCCTCAAGAAGTTCGCCCGCACGCAGCCGCTCGACGAGGCCACCTGGAAGCGCTTCTCGGAGGCCATCGAGACCGCCTCCGGCGGCTACGACGACCCGGAGGCCTTCAAGCGCCTGGGCCAGAAGCTCCAGGACATCTCCCGGCGCCACAAGACGGACGGCAACAAGCTCTATTACATGGCCACGCCGGCCTCCACGTTCCCGCAGATCATCCACAGCCTCTCCAGCGCGGGGTTGATCAATCGCGAGGAGCAGCCGGGAGAGAAGCCCTGGAGCCGGCTCATCATCGAGAAGCCCTTCGGCCACGACCTGGAGAGCGCCAAGGCCCTCAACAGGACGCTGGGCTCGGCGCTGGACGAGAAGCAGATCTTCCGCATCGACCACTACCTGGGCAAGGAGACGGTGCAGAACATCCTGGTGTTCCGCTTCGCCAACGCCATCTTCGAGCCGCTCTGGAACCGCCAGCACATCGACCACGTCGAGATCACCGCGGCGGAGGCCATTGGCGTGGAGGGCCGCGGCGGCTTCTACGACGAGACGGGCGTCATCCGGGACATGGTGCAGAACCACCTGCTCCAGGTGCTGGCCCTGTGCGCCATGGAGCCCCCGGTGTCCTTCGCCGCGGAGGACATCCGCGATGAGAAGACCAAGGTCTTCCGCGCGCTGCGCCCCGTCGAGGGCGGCGAGGTGCCCCAGCACGTGGTGGTGGGCCAGTACGAGGGCTACCAGGACGAGAAGGGCGTGAAGAAGGGCTCGCGCACGCCCACCTACGTGGCGATGAAGATGAACATCGACTCGTGGCGCTGGCAGGGCGTGCCCTTCTACCTGCGCGCGGGCAAGAACCTGAAGAAGCGCCTGACGGAGGTTTCCATCCACTTCAAGTCGGTGCCCATCGGCCTGTTCAGCGGCGGCGGCGCCACCTGCCAGCGGCTGCAGCCCAACGTGCTCACGCTGCGCATCCAGCCGCACGAAGGCATCGCGCTGTCCTTCGAGTCCAAGATCCCCGGCGAGGACGTCAACATCGGCGGCGTCACCATGGACATGGACTACGCGGAGAGCTTCAAGAAGCCCGTGCCGGAGGCGTACGAGCGGCTGCTGCTGGACTGCATGCGCGGCAACGCCACCCTCTTCGCGCGCCAGGACAGCGTGGAGCAGGCGTGGGGCTACATCACGCCCATCCTCCAGGCGCTGGAGACGGACGCGGGCGGCACGGTCCACACCTACGCCAAGGGCAGCAAGGGCCCCGACGCCGCGGACGCGCTGCCCGCGAAGAACGGCCGGCGGTGGTCCCCGCTATGAGCCCGCCCCTCATCGTCCCCCCGGAGCGGCTGGCCCGCGAGGCCGCGGACTGGATGGCGCGCGAGCTGGAAGAGGCGCTCGCGACGAAGCCCCGCGCGAGCCTGGCCCTGTCGGGCGGCAACACGCCCAGGCCCGCGTACCGGCTGCTCGCGGACCACAAGCTCCCCTGGGAGCGCGTGGACGTGTACTTCGTGGACGAGCGCTTCGTGCCGCCGGACCACAAGGACAGCAACTACCTGCTGGTGAAGGAGTCGCTGCTCGCGCCGCTGAAGCTGCCGGACGCGCAGGTGTTCCGCATGCAGGGCGAGCGCACGGACCGCGACGCCGCCGCGCGCGACTACGAGAAGACGCTGCCCGCGAAGCTGGACGTGGTGCTCATCGGCGTGGGCGAGGACGGCCACACCGCGAGCCTCATGCCCGGCCACCCGGCCCTCCAGGAGCGCACGCGGCGGGTGCTGGCGGTGGAGCAGAGCGCCAAGCCGCCGCCGTGGCGGATGACGCTGACGTTCCCCGTGCTCCAGGGCGCGGGGGCGGTGCTGGGGCTGGTGGCCGGCGAGGGCAAGCGGGACGCCATGCGGCGAATCCTCGCGGGCGATATGTCCCTGCCCGCGTCGCACGTGACGAACACGCAGTGGATGTTGGACCCCGCCGCCCACGGGTGAGGCGGCCCCTCTGGAGGGAACGATGAGCACACAGACGAAGCCGGCGCAGTTCGGCGTGGCGGGCATGGGCGTGATGGGCGCGAGCCTGGCCCTCAACATCGCGGACCACGGCTTCAGCGTCGCCGTATGGGACCGCCACCCGGAGAGCATCCAGAAGGTCCTGCGGGAGAACCCGAAGCAGGCCCTGCAGGGCTTCCCGGAGCTGGAGAAGTTCGTCGCCGGCCTGGAGCGCCCGCGCCGCATCCTCCTGATGATTACGGCCGGCGCCCCCGTGGATGAGATGCTGGGCCGGCTGTTCCCGCTCCTGTCGCCCGGCGACGTCATCATGGACGCGGGCAACTCCTGGTACCTGGACACGCGCCGCCGCGAGGCCCTGTGCAAGGAGAAGGGCTTCCACTTCCTGGGCATCGGCGTGTCCGGCGGTGAGGAGGGCGCGCGCCACGGCCCGTCCATCATGCCCGGCGGCCCCAAGGACGCGTACGCGCTGGTGCAGCCGGTGCTGGAGGCCATCGCCGCGCGCAGCGAAGAGGGCCTGTGCGTCACCCACGTGGGCCCGGAGGGCGCGGGCCACTTCGTGAAGATGGTGCACAACGGCATCGAGTACGCGGACATGCAGTTGCTCGCGGAGACGTACGACGTGCTCCGCCGCGGCCTGGGCCTGGACACCGCGACGCTGGCCGACCTCTTCAGCAAGTGGAACGAGGGCATCGCCGAGTCGTTCCTCCTGGAGACCACCATCAAGGTGCTGCGCAAGCGCGACCCGGAGACGGGCAAGCCGCTGGTGGACATGGTGCTGGACAAGGCCGGCCAGAAGGGCACGGGCAAGTGGACGGTGCAGGTGGCGCTGGACCTGGGCGTGCCGGTGCCCTCCATCGCGTCCGCGCTGGACGCGCGCAACCTGTCCTCGCGCAAGGACGAGCGCGTGGCCGCGAGCCAGAAGCTCCACGGCCCCGACGTCTCCCTGTCCTCGGAGGAGAAGAAGGAGCTGGCGCAGTGGGCGCATGACGCGCTCTACGCGGCGCGCGTGGTGACGTACGCGCAGGGCATGCGGCTCATCCAGGCGGCGTCGGACGAGTACAAGTGGGGCGTGTCGCTGGCGGAGATGGCGCGCATCTGGCGGGGCGGCTGCATCATCCGCGCGAAGCTGCTCACCCCGCTGCGCGAGTCCTTCCAGCGCCAGCCCACGCTGCCCAACCTGATGGTGTCGGAGGCCTTCGCGCCCGTGCTGGACAAGCTGGCCCCGGCGTGGCGCAAGCTCGTGGGCGTCGCGACGAAGGCGGGCATCCCCGTGCCGGTGTTCAGCAGCAGCCTGGCGTACCTGGACAGCTACCGCAGCCCGGAGCTGCCGCAGAACCTCACCCAGGCCCAGCGCGACGCGTTCGGCGCGCACACGTACCAGCGCCGGGACAAGCCCGACGCCGGCTTCGTGCACTCGGACTGGCTGAAGTAGTCCCGCCGCCCCTGCGCGCCGCTCACCTCTTCTGGGTGGCGCGCAGCTCGGCGCGTCGGATCTTCCCGCTCACCGTCTTGGGCAGCTCCGCGACGAATTCAATCTCGCGCGGGTACTTGTAGGGCGCCGTGGTCTTCTTCACGAAGTCCTGCAGCTCCTGCGCGAGCTGGGGTGACGGCGTGTGGCCCGGCGTGAGCAGCACGTACGCCTTGATGCGGTGGCCCAGCTTGTCGTCCGGCACGCCGATGACGGCGGACTCCGCCACCGCCGGGTGCTCAATCAGCGCGGACTCCACCTCGAAGGGGCCCACGCGGTAGCCGGACGTCTTGATGACGTCGTCGGAGCGGCCCACGAACCACAGGTAGCCGTCCGCGTCGCGCACCGCGCGGTCGCCGGTGACGTACCAGTCCCCCCGGCTGCTGGCGGCGTTGGCCGCGTCGTCGTGGAGGTAGCCCGCGAACAGGCCCACCGGCCGCTCCGGCTTCACGCGCACGGCGATGTCGCCCTCGTGCCCGTCCGCCACCTCGTCGCCGTGCTCGTCGATGACGGCCACGGTGAAGCCCGGGGACGGCTTGCCCATGGAGCCCACGCGCGGCTCCATGCCGGGGAAGATGCCGACGATGACCACCGTCTCCGTCTGGCCGTAGCCCTCGCGGATGTGCAGCCCGGTGGCCTCCTTCCACGTCTGGATGACCTCCGGGTTGAGCGGCTCGCCCGCGCTCAGCGAGTGGCGCAGCGAGGACAGCTCCACCGCCTTCAGGTCCTGGAGCACCAGCGCGCGCCACGCGGTGGGCGGCGCGCAGAAGGTCGTCACCCGCTCCCGCTCCAGCACCTTCAGGAAGGCCATGGGGTCGAACCGGCCGCGGAAGTCGTACACGACGTTGCACGCGCCCACGCTCCACGGGCCGAAGAGCTTGCCCCACGCGCACTTCGCCCAGCCGGTGTCGCTGAGCGTGAGGTGCCGGTCCTCCGGCGTCAGGTCCAACCAGTAGCGGCCGGTGATGAGGTGCCCCTGGCCGTAGCTGGCCTGCGTGTGCAGCACCATCTTCGGCATGCCCGTGGTGCCGGACGTGAAGTAGATGAGCAGCGGCTCATCCGAGCGCGTGGGCGGGAACGCCGTCGCCTGGGATTCCGCCAACGGCTCCGGCGCATAGCGCGTCCACGGCGGAGGCGCGTCGCCGGTGGACACCCACGTCGTCACGCCGGGGGCCTGCCCGAGCACGCCCTCGAAGCGGTCCAGGCAGCTTGCGTCGGTGAGGACGGCCTTCGCGCCGGAGACCTCCAGCCGGTAGCGGATGTCCTTGGCGGTGAGCATGGGCGTGCCGGGCATGAAGACGATGCCCGCGCGGATGCAGCCCAGCACCAGGAACCACCACTCCGGCACGCGCGGCATCAGGATGAAGACCCGGTCGCCGCGCTTCAGGCCCAGCCCGGTGAGGAAGCGCGCCGCGTGCAGCGAGCGCTCCTTCAGGTCCTGGAAGGTGAAGCGCTGGGAGCGCCCGGACTCGTCGGACCACTGGAGCGCGGGGGCCTGGGGCCGCTCGGCCGCGTGCCGGTCGATGACGTCCGTGGCGAAGTTGAAGTGCGCCGGCCGCTCCCACCGGAAGTCACGGCGGGTGGACGCGTAGTCGGCGGATGGGGACTCGGGCATGGGCGGCTCCTGGAGTGTTCCGACAACCCCAGCAGCCTGTCACGTCATCCCGAGCGGTGAGGCGAAACCCCGCGCGAAAGCGCCCGGTGGTGGACGCTCATGACGCGCGGGGGGAGTCCCGCGTGCTTCAGCGGGCGGCGGCGCGCAGCTCTTCCGCCAGCTTGCGCGCTTCGTCGCTCCAGCCCGGCTCGCCCAGCGCGGCCACCTGGTCGAAGTCGCGCGCGGCGGGCTCCTTCTGGCCCAGCGCGCTCAGCGCGAGCCCGCGGTTCCACAGCGCCTGCGGGTGGCGCGGATCCGCGCGCACCACCGGATCCAACAGCGACAGCGCGTCCTGGTAGCGGCCGTTCTGCAGCGCCACCACCGACAGGTCCACGTTGCGCGCCGCCGACGCGGGCTCGCGCGCCAGCACCGCCTGCGCCTGCTGCCACTGGCCGTGCAGCACGTAGGCCGCGACGATGCCGCGGAAGTCCTTGCGCTCCTCCATCTCCGCCAGCGGGCGCAGCGGCAGGGTGCCCTTCCCGGCCTCCACGGTGTCCGCGTCACCGAGCATGGGGCTGTAGCGGCGCCACTTGTCCGCGCGCGGATCCGACAGGCGGGCCTCCAGCTCGCGCGTGGTGTGGTTCTCCAGGAAGACGACCGCCGGCACGTCGCCCGCGGCGGGCATCATGCGCGGCACGAAGACGGCGCAGAGGCTGGCGGCCATGGCCAGCGGCACCACCACGCGCGCGTTCCTGCGCACCCACGCGCCCAGCGCCACCACGTTGCCCTCCGGCTTCGCGGCCGGCGCCTCCGCCACGCCCGTGCCCAGGGCCCGCGCCGCCAGCAGCTCCAACTGGAGCAGGTCCCGCAGGCCCCCCTCGCAGGCGGCACAGCGCGGCAGGTGGTTCCGGAACCCTTCGGCGTCGGACTCGGACAGCTCGCCGTCCATGAAGAGGTGCAACCGGGTGCAATGCGCGTTCATGACTGGACTCCCCGCTCCCGGGCCACGGCGACGCTCGGAAGCAGCAGTTCCCGCAGGTCCCGGCGCGCCAGCGTCAGCCAGCTACCCACGGTTCCCACGGGAACGTTGAAATGTTCGGCGATGGCCTGATAGCGGCGGCCTTCGGCGTGAAGCTTGTACGCGTCCCGCAGGTGCGGCTTGAGCTGCTCGATGGCCGCCTGGAACGCGTCGTTGCCCACCAGCTCCCAGTTCTCCTGGTCGCCATCCCCCGTCACCGGCAGGTCCTGCACCAGCGCCAGGTGCGGCAGCCCCCGGCTCTCCGTGCGCTGCCGGCGGCAGTGGTCCAGGAACCGGTTCGTCATCGTCGTGCACAGCCACGCCGCGCACGCCGCTTCCGTCCGGTCCTTCAGGTGGCCAAACTCCGGCAACGCCCGCTCGAAGGCCTCCTGGACCAGGTCCTCCGGGTCCAGGACGCCGCGGGCGCACAACCGCCGCGCCACCGCCAGCAGGCTGGGCCGGTGTCGCTGGATGAACGCCTCGAAGTGGCGCTTTTCCCGGTTGAAGAGATTGGCCATGACCCAAGGCCCCGAAGTGACTGGTGGGCTTTCCTGACTAAAGACGCCGAGCGGTTCGTTTCTTGAGAGAAAAATGCCCGGAAGGGCAGACAAGCCCGCCCGGCAGGCGGCTCAGCGGGCCCCTTCCGGCCCCGCCAGCAGGGGGGGAACCGACGGCGGCGGCAGCGGGCGGCGCCGCTTGGGGCCGCGCTCCGAGCAGTTGACGTACGAATTCTTCACGTGCGGCGCGCTGCGGTCCGGCTCGAAGGCATTGATGGGGGAGGACACGTCTCCGGGGATCATGGGTCGCTTCTCCTGGTACGGCGGAAGTCCGGCGAAAACCGGGGATGGGTAGAAAAAGACTGTTGGGCGTGGTCCATAGCACGGCTCGCCTCACCGACAGGAGTGGCCCCCAGGGTCATTCCTCCAAGGATTTCAAGGAGTTCTGAATGAACGAGGACAAGTCCCCGCTGCACCCCGCCTGGCGGCAGTGGCTGGCGGAGAACCTGGCATTGGGAGTGTCGGCGGAGGACGTACAGCAAACGCTGGTGCGGGCCG
Source organism: Corallococcus sp. AS-1-12 (assembly GCF_020036995.1). Lineage (NCBI taxonomy): Bacteria > Pseudomonadati > Myxococcota > Myxococcia > Myxococcales > Myxococcaceae > Corallococcus > Corallococcus sp. AS-1-12. The sequence continues at coordinate 362,897 of NZ_JAIQDD010000007.1, forward strand.
GGGTGGACCCGGCGCTGGCGCGGGAGGAGGTCGCCGCGGTGGGGCAGCACCCCTACTTCAAGGCGGCGCTCCAGGTGGCCCGGCACTTCGGGTGGCTGGAGTCGCTGATGGATGTCTACAGCGAGCTGCGCGCCCGGGACGGGGGGCGGGAGCTGGAGGTGCGCGAGGGGGTGTCCCCGGAGGAGTTCTTCCGCCGCTACTACCTGGGCCACCGGCCGGTGGTGCTGCGCGGCCTGATGGCGGACTGGCCCGCGCTCAAGCGCTGGTCGCTGCCGTACTTCCGCGAGCGGTTCGGCGCGGTGGAGGTGGAGGTGATGGTGGGGCGCGACGCCAACCCGGAGCACGCGGCCGAGCAGGACCGGCACCGGGCGCGGATGCCCTTCTCGGAGTTCCTCACCCGGGTGGAGACGGCCGGGGAGACGAACGACTTCTACATGGTGCCGCGCAACGAGAACTGGGGGCGCGAGGGGCTGGCGCCGCTGCGCGAGGACCTGCGGGCCCCCGCGGGGCTCATCGACCCGTCGCTCCGGGCGGATCAACTGACGCTGCTGCTGGGGCCCGCGGGCACCGTCACCCCGCTGCACCACGACAACATGAACATCCTGTTGGGCCAGGTGATGGGCCGCAAGCACGTGCGGCTGGTGCCGTCCTTCGAGCGCCACCGCGTGTACCCGCACCGGGGCACCTTCAGCCACGTGGACGCGGCGAAGCCGGACCTGGCCGCGCACCCGCTGTTCGCCGAGGCCACGGTGCTGGAGGCGGTGCTGGAGCCCGGAGACATGGTGTTCCTGCCGGTGGGCTGGTGGCACTGGGTGAAGGCGCTGGACGTGAGCGCCAGCGTCACCTTCCATCACTTCCTCGTGCCGGGAGGCAACACGCACCTGGACGCTCCCTTCTGAGCGGCTCAGTCCGCCCGCTCCACCAGCAGCACGGAGCGCGTCCAGACGGCGCGGGCGTCGCGCGCGAGCCACGCCTGGCGCTCGTCGCGCAGCGCGACGGCGGCGGGCTTGCCGGCGTGGATGCTCCGGCGCACGCCGTCGAAGAAGCGGCCCGCGGTCTCCGGGATGTCCACCGTGGAGGCCAGCACCGCGCGGGCCCCGGAGTCGATGAAGGCCGCGGGCAGGCTGAAGGGCTCCGTGGTCTGGGCCGCGGTGCGGCCCGCGCTGCACGCGGCCAGGAACACGGTGGGCGCGCCGGTGAGCTTCTGCTCGCGCACCACGTCCGCGGTGAGCGCGTAGCGGCCGTTCACCTCCGGTGACAGCACCACCAGCGACGCGCCGGAGATGCTGGGGTCGGTGATGCCGTGCGCGTGGATTTCAATCTCCGTGGCGTCCACCATCCGCTCCAGCACGCGCGAGGGCGTGGCGTCCGCGCCGGACAGCACGTCCGGCGGCGCGGCGCCGGGCTCCGGCTCCGGCGTCCACGAGGGGAGCCGGGGCAGTTGCAAGAGCGACGGCGCCTCCACGCCGGCCACCACCAGGCGGCGCGAGGCGGTGGACGCCGGCGCGGGGCGCGGCCCCTGCGTGCGGCCCAGGCGGAAGCTCCAGGCCAGCTCCGGCGGCAGCAGGTCCGTGCGGCCGAAGAGGGGCGTCCACGCGAACACGTCCACGTGCTCGCAGCCGGTGAGCGTCTGGCGCAGGGGCTCCGGCACCAGCCGGGACGAGTCCGCGCGGGCGACGGACTCGCGGCGCGAGCCGTCGTAGTAGCCCTTCACCTCGCCCTTGGGCCCCAGCGCCACCAGGGTGGTGCGCTCCGCGTGGACGCTGGCCGCCAGCGCGCACCGCGAAGGGACGGGCGTGCCCAGTTGCGCGGCCATCAGCGCCACCACCTTGGGGAACTCGCCGGCGCGGCCCGCGTCCGCCGCGAGCGACGAGTAGCTGAGCGCCCAGGTCTCACGCCCCAGCACGTCGCCGCGGGGCAGGGCCTCCGCGTCCTTGATGGCCTGCTTGAGGAGCGCCTCGCCCCGGGCCCGGTCCTGGTCCAGGAGGAAGCGGCCCTCCAGATAGCGCGTGTAGATGCGGTCGCTCTCCGGGACGGAGGGGCCCTCCAGGGCCTTGGTGGTGACCGTCTTCAGCCACTCCGCGTCGCGGGGGCCGGCGCCGAAGCGCGACAGCTCCGCGACCGTCGCGCCGAACACCAGCTCCATGGGGTTGTCCGCGCACGCGTCCGCCGCCTCCAGCTCGCGCCGCGCGGCGTCCGGCCGCAGGTCCAGGGAGTACAGGTGCGCCAGTTGCACGTGGGGCCAGGAGCAGCTCCGGGTGGCGCCTCGCGCGGCCCACTCCTCCAGGTAGGCGCGCGCGCTGCCCAGGTCGTTGCGGGAGCGCGACACGTGGCTGAGGATCTCCAGGACGTTGAACTCCGTCTCCCACTCGCGGAGCTGCCGCGCGCCCGCCCACAGCACGCGCGCGTGGGCTTCCGCCTCCGTGAGGCGCTGCTGATCCGTGTAGAAGATGGTCAGCCGGCGCTCCAGGTCCAGGCAGCGCACGGACAGCGTCGTCTCACGGCAGCGCTGGAGCGCGTTGAAGAGCCGCTGCTCGGCCTTCCACCACGCCCCTTCCGCGACCTCCTGGCGCGCCTGGTCCCGCTCCGCGATGTACGTGAACCAGGGGTCGCCCATGCGGCTGACGCGCGCGACCATGTCCTGCAGGCCCGTCAGGGAGCCGTTGCGGCCGCGCAGGAGCGCGCCCAGGTAGATGTCGTCGTCACCGGACGCGCGCGCCCGGTTCAGCAGCGCCTCCGGGACGGCGTGGCCCGCGCGCAGCGTCTCCGCGTACTGGCGCGCCAGGTCCGCCCGGCGGGAGAAGTCGCGCTTCGCCACGCGCTGCACGTAGTCCGTGAGCACGCTGCCGCCCTGCACCCGGTCCAGCTCCTTCGCCAGGGGCAGCAGCGCCAGCGCGCGCTCCTTCGACGCCGCGGCGCGCACGGCGTCATAGAAGATGCCGCGCACCGCGCCCGGGAGCTGCCGGGCCGCGTCCATGGGCAGCGGCGCCTTCGGGTCCTCCACCAGGGCCAGGGTCGCGTCGCGCGCGGCCTTCCACTGGCGCTGGCGCTCCAGCGTGGCCTCGCGCAGCGACAGCGCCTGGGCGTGGGCCTCGCGCCCCCAGCCCTGCTCGTTGCGCCTGGCCACCTCTTCGAACAGCTCCGACGCGCGCAGCGTCAGCCCCATCTCCCGGAACACCAGCGCGCGGTTCCACAGGGCCTGCGTCAGGCCGGGCTTCGCGGTGAGCGCCGCGTCCAGCAGGCGCAGCGCGTGCTCATGGTCTCCCCGGGCGAGCGCCACCGCCGCCAGGTCGCTGTCGCGCTCCGGCGAGGCCGGCAGGCGCTCCAGGAAGGAGGCCGCCTGGTTCCACTCGCCCTCCAGGGCATATGCCGCCGCGATGCCGCCCCAGTCCTCCCGGGCCTCCATGCGGGCGAGCGGGCCCAGGGGCATCGGCTCGGCGGGCACCGGGCAGCCCCCCGCGGGGGCGCGCGAGCGGTAGCGGTCCGCTTCCGGGTGCGTGAGGCGGGCCTCGATGCGGGCCGCCGCGCGGCGATCCGTCCAGAAGGTGTCAGGCAGGGGCTGCGGCTGCGCCCGGGGCTTCACGGCCGCGACGCCGGCCGCCAGGAGGGGGATGGCCATGGCCAGCGCCCAGAGACTCGTCTTCGCCGGCTTCACCATGCGGTCCCCTCGGGCGTCGCCCCCCCGCCGCCCCTCCGGGCCGTTCTACACCAACCTCCGACGAACGCCGACCTGGCCCCATCCCCTGCCTCCGGGCGTTCCATGACGCGGTGGGCAGCAAGGCGGTGGGAGAACAGGCGCATCGGATGTTTGGGGTGACACACGCACCAATAGACGGCCTGCTCCGCCGATCTTGAGAAAAGGCCCCACTTCCCACGTCCGGCGCGGGAGGGAGACAGGGCGCCGGGCCGTCAGGTTGTTGGGGGGATGACGCCCGGGGGCTCGGCTGCACGGCTGCTCCCGGCGAATGGTTTGAGCGCCCGCATCCACCCGGAATCACGCGCTTCGGCATGCCTGGGGAAGTGACGGGCGGCAGGGCCCCGTCCCCCTCGTACCCCACCAGGCGGCCCGGCGGGCGCGCGTGCGGCAGGGGGTTGGCAGGCGGGATGGGGCGGGAAGGCTTTTTTCCCGCCGCGTGTCCCCTGGGCCCAACCCGGACCGAAAGGACCCCTGTTTGAAGCGACTCCTTCAACTCGTTGCCGCGGCCTCCCTGATGCCCGCCCTGTCTTTCGCTGGCGTCATCTGGAAGGGCGACTTCGAGACCGGCAACACGTCCCAGTGGACGCGCCAACAGGCCGTTGCCAACAGCCGCTTGCAGGTCGTGACCGACGTGGTGCGTGACGGAAAGTACGCCCTCAAGGCCACGGTGAAGCAGGGCGACAACCCCATCAACGCCAGCGGCAACCGCAACGAGTTGCTCTACCTGACCCACGAGACGCAGGGGAAGGAGTACTACTACAAGTGGAGCACGCTCTTCCCCTCCAACTACCCGGTGCATGACTCGTGGCAGGTCATCACCCAGTGGCACCAGGAGAGCTGCTGTGGCTCGCCGCCGCTGGAGTTCTTCGTGCGCGGGGACAAGATCAACCTGCGCGTGGGCGGCAACACCACGCCCGTGCTGTGGCAGACGTCCATCAACAAGGGCAACTGGCACGACTTCGTGCTGCACGTGAAGTGGTCTTCCGACAAGAAGGTCGGCTTCGTGGAGCTGTGGCACAACGGCGAGCACGTGCTGCCGAAGACCTACGGCGCCAACCAGTTCGGCAAGGAGCTGAACTACCTGAAGATGGGCCTGTACCGCGACAACGTCATCAAGCCCGAAGGGACCATCTTCCACGACGGCTTCACCATGGCGACGACGCTCGAGGACGTGATGCCGCCCGCGCCCGCGCCGGTGGAGGAGACGCCCGCGCCCACGCCCGTGCCGGATGACACGACCATCCCGCAGGAAGACCCCACGCCGGTGACGGAGACGCCCGTGGCGGAGAGCCCGGTGACGCAGACGCCGCAGTTGCCCACCACCCAGTTCCCCAGCGTGGGCGGGCAGCCCCCCACCTCCACGCCCGTGTCCAACAACCCCAATGGCCTGCCGGACTCGGCGGACGCCATGGCGGGGGGCTGCAGCGCGTCCGGAACGTCCGGCACCCTGCCCTTCGCCGGGGCCCTGCTGATGCTGGGCGCTGTCGCGCTGCGCCGCCGCCGGGCCCCCGCCCGCGCGCTGGCCCCGCGCGCGAAGCGCTGACTTCCGCCCGTCACCGAAGCAAGTCCAGAGGCCCGGTGCGTCACATGACGCACCGGGCCTTCTTGTCTCCGGGGACTTTCTTCGGCCACACAAAAATGTCGGAGAATTTAAGCAATTCTTGAATTGTTTGATTATCTCGGCTCAGTCGGGTTTCACTCCGGGCTCCCCCGCAGCACGAAAGGCAGGACCCGATGAAGCGGACCTCCGGGCTGTTCTCCACCGCGACGGCGCTGTTCGCTGGCGCCACGTTGAGCGTCATTCCCACGATGGCGATGGCGGCGCCCTCCCCGGCGGAGGCGGCGCTGGCGCACGACGTGTCGCCCGAGCTGCTCTCCGCGATGCAGCGGGACCTGGGCCTGACGGCGGACGGCGCGAAGCGGCGGCTGGCGTCGGAGGCGGCGGCGGTGCGCGTGGAGGGCGCCCTGCGCGCGGAGTTGGGCGAGCGCTTTGGCGGCGCGTGGATGAGCGCGGACGGCGGCGCGCTGGTGGTGGGCGTGACGACGGACGCGGACGCGGACGCGGTGCGCCGCGCGGGGGCGGTGCCCCAGAAGGTGAAGTACACGCAGGCGGAGCTGGAGGCGGTGAAGGCCCGGCTGGACCGCGACAGCCGGATGGCGGGCCGCGCCGTGCATGCCTGGTACGTGGACGTGATGACGAACAGCGTTGTGGTGCTGGCGCAGGACTCCGCGCTGACGGGCGGCACGGACTTCGTCGCGAAGGCGGGCGTGAAGCACCCCGCGGTGCGCACGGTGCCGTCGCGCGAGGAGTTCCAGCCGGTGTACGACCTGCGCGGCGGTGACGCGTACTACCCGGGCGGCTCGCGCTGCTCCATCGGCTTCCCGGTGGCGGGCGGCTTCGTGACGGCGGGCCACTGCGGCGGGCCGGGCACGGGCACCAGCGGCTTCAACGGCGTGGCGCAGGGCACGGTGGTGGCGGCGAGCTGGCCCGGCAACGACTACGCCTGGGTGCGCACCAACGGCTCGTGGGGCTCGCAGCCGTGGGTGAACAACTACGCGGGCGCCAACGTGCTGGTGCAGGGCTCGCAGGAGGCGGGCGTCAACGCGTCCGTGTGCCGCTCGGGCTCCACCACGGGCTGGCGCTGCGGCGTCATCACGGGGAAGAACGTCACGGTGAACTACTCCGCGGGCCCGGTGTACGGCCTCACGGCGTCCAGCGCGTGCGCGGAGGGCGGTGACTCCGGCGGCTCATGGCTGTCCGGCAACCAGGCGCAGGGCGTGACGTCCGGCGCGGGCGGCAACTGCACCTCCGGCGGCAACACCGTCTTCCAGCCGCTCCTCCCCATCCTGAGCGCCTACGGCCTGTCGCTCACCACCACGGGCGGTGGCGGCACGGGCGGCCCCATCATCGGCCTGGCGAACAAGTGCATCGACGTGCCGAACTCCAACAGCAACGACGGCACCCGGCTGCAGCTCTGGGACTGCAACGGCACCAACGCGCAGAAGTGGACCTTCATGTCGGACGGCACCGTGCGCGCGTTCGGCAAGTGCATGGACGTGGCCTGGGGCTCCAGCGCCAACGGCACGGCCATCCAGTTGGTGAGCTGCAACGGCAACCCCGCGCAGCAGTTCATCCTCTCCGGCGCCGGTGACCTGGTGAACCCCCAGGCCAACAAGTGCGTGGACGTGACGGGCGGCAACTCCGCCAGCGGCACCCCGCTGCAGCTCTGGGAGTGCAACGGCACCGCCGCGCAGAAGTGGCGCCGGTAGCCGCTCCCCGCCGCGCCTGAAACGAAGAAGCGCGGGCCCCCGGTGTGGTGGGGACCCGCGCTTCGTCGTTTGCAGCGGGCGATGGCTGGGTCAGGGGGACACCGCTGATGCGGTTACCCATTTGGACATGGCTCTAATACCACTTAGTCGGTTGTTGAAGCCGCCGGTCGATCATGATCTACGGTCGCGATGGACCGGCGGACGCTGAAGCGAC
>NZ_JAIQDD010000080.1:0-2556 GCF_020036995.1 Corallococcus sp. AS-1-12
CGCACCGAAGGCCCCCAGCCGCTCTCCTTCGCGCAACAGCGCCTCTGGTTCCTGGACCAGTTGGCGCCGGACGACGCCTCCTACAACCTCCCCGTCACGCTGCGCCTCCTTGGCCATCTGGACGTGGAAGCCTTGCGTCGTGCCTTCGAGGCGCTGGTAGCGCGGCATGAGGCGCTGCGCACCACCTTCTTCGAAGAGGAGGGCCAGCCTTTCCAGCGCATCCATGCTCCGGCCGCATGGGCGCTCCCTGTCGAAGACCTCTCGTCCCTGGAGGAGTCCACTCGCGAAGCGGAGACACTACGGCTTGCCACGAGTGAGGCCCGGCGGGCTTTCCACCTCGTCCACGGTCCCCTGCTGCGCACGGTTCTCTTGAGGTTGGCGGAAGAGACGCACGTCCTGGTCGTGACGATGCATCACATCGTCTCCGACGGCTGGTCCATGGGCGTCCTCGTGAAGGAGCTGGCCACGAGCTACGCCGCCTTCTCGGCGGGCCGTGAGCCGTCGTTCGCCCCACTGCCCGTGCAGTACGCCGACTTCGCGCTCTGGCAGCGGCAGTGGCTCCAGGGGGAGACGCTGGAGTCACTGCTCGGATACTGGAAGCGCCAGTTGGCTGGTGCTCCCGCCGCGCTGGAGCTGCCCACCGACCGTCCGCGTCCAGCCGTGCAGTCCCGTCGCGGCGCCACGCTGCCCGTGCACTTCCCCTCGCACCTGACGGACTCGCTGCGCAGCCTCGCCCAGCGTGAAGGCGCAACCCCCTTCATGCTGCTGCTCGCCGCCTTCCAACTGCTGCTGTCGCGCTACTCCGGCCAGGACGACATCTCCGTCGGCTCCCCCATCGCGGGCCGCACCCACGCCGAAGCCGAGAGCCTCATCGGCTTCTTCGTCAACACGCTGGTGTTGCGCACGCAGGTCCAGCCTCAATCGACGTTCCGCCAACTGCTGGCCCAGGTGAAGGCCACCACCCTCGCCGCCTACGAGCACCAGCACGTCCCCTTCGAGAAGCTGGTGGAGGTCCTCCAGCCCTCCCGTGACTTGAGCCGCAGCCCCCTCTTCCAGGTGATGCTCGTCCTGCAGAACGCACCCGCCGAGGCGCTTCGCGTTCCGGGCATGGCCTTCCAGCCCATTCCCCTGGAGGGCAACTCCTCCCGCTTCGATTTGGCCCTCACCCTCTTCGAGGTGCCCCAGGGCCTCACCGGCTTCCTCGAGTACAGCTCCGACCTCTTCGACGCCTCCTCCGTCCAGCGCCTCATGCGCCACTTCGGCGTCCTCCTCTCCTCCCTCGCCTCCCAGCCGGACGCTCGCGTGTCCTCGCTGGAAGTCATGACGGCCGAGGAGCGGCAGCAGCTCCTCGTCGACTGGAATGAGACGGACGTCGCCTTCCCGCGCGACACCTGCATCCACCACGTCGTCGCGCAGAATGCCCGTCGTGCTCCGGACGCCGTCGCCGTGCACATGGGGGACAGAAGCGTCAGCTACGCGGGCCTCGATGCCTGGGCGCACGGGCTCGCCGTCCAACTGCATGCGGCCGGTGTCACTCGGGGCAGTCGTGTCGCCGTCCTCGCGGAGCGCTCTCCGGAGTTGGTGGCGGGCCTCCTGGCTGTCCTCAAGGTGGGCGCGGCCTACGTCCCCGTCTCTCCGGGCGTCCCTCCGGAGCGCCTGGCCTTCATGCTGGAGGACTGCGGCGCCTCCGTCCTCCTCACCCAGCAGCACCTGCGCGACTCGCTGCCAGCCCTCTCTTCGCGCGTCCTCTCCCTGGAGATGGAAACAGGTGTAACGCAACAGCCGCTGCCAGTGACGCCCGTCGGCCCGGAGGACCTGGCCTACGTCATCTATACGTCCGGCAGCACCGGCCGCCCCAAGGGCGTCGCTGTCCACCACCGCGCGTTGATGAATCTGGTTTCCTGGCACCAGCGCACCTATTCGCTGTCGCCCCAGGACTCCACCGCCCTCACCGCGGGCGTCGCCTTCGACGCTTCCACCTGGGAGGTGTGGCCCTCGTTGGCTTCTGGCGCCAGCCTCGTCGTCCCTCCTGAAGCCGTGCGCGCGGAGCCTTCCCAGTTGCTTCAGTGGCTGGCCCGCGAAGCCATCACCACCTGCTTCATGCCCACGCCCCTGGCCGAGGCCGTCCTCCGTGAGGAGTGGCCCCGCCCCATGGCCCTGCGCGCCCTGTTGACGGGCGGCGACGCCCTCCACCACGGCCCGCCGCCTTCCGTCCCCGCCACCCTCTTCAACCACTACGGGCCCACCGAGAGCACCGTCGTCGCCACCTTCACCCCCGTCACTCGCGACGACGGCACGCGGCCTCCCATCGGCCGCCCCATCGCCAACACCCGCACCTACGTCCTCGACAGGAATCTCCAGCCGGTGCCCGTGGGTGTCGCGGGGGAGCTCTTCCTCGCCAGTGAGGGCCTCGCCTGGGGCTACCTCGGCCAGCCGGCCCTCAGTGCCGAGCGCTTCATTCCCCACCCATTCTCCTCCGCCCCGGGTGCCCGCCTCTACCGCACCGGCGACGTCGTGCGCTGGCGCCCCGACGGCCAACTGGACTACCTCCAGCGG
>NZ_JAIQDD010000081.1:0-2462 GCF_020036995.1 Corallococcus sp. AS-1-12
CGCACCGAAGGCCCCCAGCCGCTCTCCTTCGCGCAACAGCGCCTCTGGTTCCTGGACCAGTTGGCGCCGGACGACGCTTCCTACAACCTCCCCGTCACGCTGCGCCTCCTCGGGCGACTGGATGTGGAGGCCTTGCGCCGCGCGTTCGAAGCACTCGTGGCGCGGCACGAAGCGCTGCGCACCACCTTCTTCGAAGAGGAGGGCCAGCCCTTCCAGCGCATCCATCCCCCGACCGAGTGGATCCTCCCGATCGAAGACCTGTCCGGTTTGAACGAGTCCGAGCGAGACGCCGAGACACTGCGGCTGGCCACTCGAGAGGCCCGGCAACCCTTTCATCTCGTTCAGGGGCCGCTGTTGCGTACGGCCCTCCTCAAGCTCTCTGAGGACTCCCATGTCCTCCTCGTGACGATGCATCACATCGTCTCCGACGGCTGGTCCATGGGCATACTCATCCGTGAGCTGGCGAGCCTCTATGAGTCCTTCAGTGGCGGCCGGGCGCCTTCTCTTCCTCCGCTGCCCGTGCAGTACGCGGACTTCGCTCTCTGGCAGCGTCAGTGGCTCCAGGGGGAGACGCTGGAGTCGCAGCTCGGATACTGGAAGCGCCAGTTGGCCGGGGCCCCCGCCGCGCTGGAGCTGCCCACCGACCGTCCGCGTCCGGCCGTGCAGTCCCGTCGCGGCGCCACGCTGCCCGTGCACTTCCCCTCGCACCTGACGGACTCGCTGCGCAGCCTCGCCCAGCGTGAAGGCGCTACGCCCTTCATGCTGCTGCTCTCCGCCTTCCAACTGCTGCTTTCGCGCTACTCCGGACAGGACGACATCTCCATCGGCTCCCCCATCGCGGGCCGCACCCACGCCGAGACCGAGAGTCTCATCGGCTTCTTCGTCAACACGCTGGTGTTGCGCGCTCACGTGCGCCCGGAGGAGTCCTTCCGCCAGTTGCTGGCTCAGGTGAAGGCCACCACCCTCGCCGCCTACGAGCACCAGCACGTCCCCTTCGAGAAGCTGGTGGAGGTCCTCCAGCCCTCCCGTGACTTGAGCCGCAGCCCCCTCTTCCAGGTGATGCTCGTCCTGCAGAACGCACCCGCCGAGGCGCTTCGCGTTCCGGGCATGGCCTTCCAGCCCATTCCCCTGGAGGGCAACTCCTCCCGCTTCGATTTGGCCCTCACCCTCTTCGAGGTGCCCCAGGGCCTCACCGGCTTCCTCGAGTACAGCTCCGACCTCTTCGACGCCTCCTCCGTCCAGCGCCTCATGCGCCACTTCGGCGTCCTCCTCTCCTCCCTCGCCTCCCAGCCGGACGCTCGCGTGTCCTCGCTGGAAGTCATGACGGCCGAGGAGCGGCAGCAGCTCCTCGTCGAGTGGAATGAGACGGACGTCTCCTTCCCTCGCGACACCTGCATCCACCACGTCGTCGCTGGGCACGCTCGCCGCTCGCCGGACGCCGTCGCCGTGCGCATGGGGGACAGAAGCGTCAGCTACGCGGGCCTTGATGCCTGGGCGCACGGGCTCGCCGTCCAACTGCATGCGGCCGGTGTCACTCGGGGTAGCCGCGTCGCCGTCCTCGCGGAGCGCTCTCCGGAGTTGGTGGCGGGCCTCCTGGCCGCCCTCAAGGTGGGCGCGGCCTACGTCCCCGTCTCTCCGGGCGTCCCGCCGGAGCGCCTGGCCTTCATGCTGGAGGACTGCGGCGCCTCCGTCCTCCTCACCCAGCAGCACCTGCGCGACTCGCTGCCAGCCCTCTCCGCTCGCGTCCTCGCGCTTGAAGCGGAGCCTGTTGCGACTCAGCAGCCGCTGCCAGTGACGCCCGTGGGCCCGGAGGACCTGGCCTACGTCATCTATACGTCCGGCAGCACCGGCCGCCCCAAGGGCGTCGCCGTCCACCACCGCGCGTTGATGAACCTCGTCTCCTGGCACCAGCGCACCTACTCGCTGTCGTCCCAGGACTCCACTGCCCTCACCGCCGGCGTCGCCTTCGACGCTTCCACCTGGGAGGTGTGGCCTTCCCTCGCCTCTGGCGCCAGCCTCGTCGTCCCTCCCGAAGCCGTGCGCGCGGAGCCCTCCCAGTTGCTTCAGTGGCTGGCCCGCGAGGCCATCACCACCTGCTTCATGCCCACGCCCCTGGCCGAGGCCGTCCTCCGCGAGGAGTGGCCCCGCCCCATGGCCCTGCGCGCCCTGCTGACGGGTGGAGACGCCCTCCACCACGGCCCGCCGCCTTCCGTCCCCGCCACCCTCTTCAACCACTACGGCCCTACCGAGAGCACCGTCGTCGCCACCTTCACCCCCGTCACTCGCGACGACGGCACGCGGCCTCCCATTGGCCGCCCCATCGCCAACACCCGCACCTACGTCCTCGACGCCCGATTGCAGCCGGTGCCCGTGGGTGTCCCAGGGGAGCTCTTCCTCGCCAGTGAGGGCCTCGCCTGGGGCTACCTGGGCCAGCCCGCCCTCAGTGCCGAGCGCTTCATCCC
>NZ_JAIQDD010000082.1:0-2273 GCF_020036995.1 Corallococcus sp. AS-1-12
GGCGTGCTGGAGTACCTGGGCCGGGTGGACTTCCAGGTGAAGGTGCGAGGCTTCCGCATCGAGCTGGGCGAAGTGGAATCCGCACTGCGCCAGCAGGAGGCGGTGAAGGAAGCCGTGGTGGTGGCGAAGGGGGAGGGCGCGGAGAAGCGCCTCGTGGCGTACGTAGCGCCGAAGGCGGGCGCGACGCTGGAAGCGGAGTCCCTGAAGGCAAGCCTGCGCCAACGGCTGCCGGAGTACATGGTGCCTGGAGCGGTGGTGGTGCTGGAGTCGCTGCCGCTCAACTCCAACGGCAAGGTGGACCGCAAGGCCCTGCCGGAGCCGGAGGCCCAGAAGGCCGGAAGTACCTACGAAGCGCCGCGCACGGAAGTGGAAGCTCAGTTGGCGGCCATCTGGGCGGAGGTGCTGCGGGTGCCGCAGGTGGGCGTGAAGGACGACTTCTTCGCGCTGGGCGGGCACTCCCTGCTGGCCACGCAGGTGGTGTCGCGGGTCCGCGCGGAGACGGGCGCGGAGCTGCCGCTGCGTGCGCTGTTCGAAGCGCCCACGGTGGAAGCCCTCGCCCGCAGGCTGGAGAAGGCCGGGCGCGCGAAGGCACCGGCCCTCGTGCCCGTGTCACGGGATGCACCGCTGCCGCTGTCGTTCGCGCAGCAGCGCCTGTGGTTCATCGATCAACTGGAGCCGGGCACGGCGCTCTACAACGTACCCGTCGCGGTGCGGCTGGAGGGCGACCTGGACGTGGCGGTCCTGGATCGGGCCCTCCGTGAGGTCGTGCGCCGTCACGAGTCCCTGCGCACGACGTTCGTCGCGGGCAACCCCGAGCCGGTGCAACGGACCACGTCCGAGAGCGCCTTCACGCTGGCGGTGGATGACCTGACGTCGAACGCCGCCGCGCTCCAGAAGCGCGTGGAGCAGGAGGTGCTGCGGCCCTTCGAACTGGCACACGGGCCGCTCCTCCGCGCGCTCCTGCTGAAGCTCGACGCGCGCGACCACGTGCTCGTCATCACGATGCATCACATCGTGTCGGACGGCTGGTCGCTCGGGGTGTTGGTCCGGGAGGTCGGCGCGCTCTACGCGGCGTTCGTGCAGGGCCATCCCTCGCCGCTGCCGGAGCTGCCGGTGCAGTACGCGGACTACGCGGCGTGGCAGCGCGGCTGGTTGCAGGGCGCGACGCTCCAGCGGGAGGTGGACTACTGGAAGCAGAAGCTCGCCGGTGCGCCGCCGGTGCTGGAGCTGCCCACGGATCGTCCGCGTCCCGCAGTGCGAGGAAACGCGGGAGCGACCCAGGGCTTCCTCTTGCCGCAATCGTTGACCCAGTGCCTGAGGAGCCTCGCGCAGCGCGAAGGGGCCTCGCTGTACATGGTGCTCCTGGCGGGCTGGCAGGTGCTGATGTCGCGCTACTCGGGGCAGGACGACATCAGCGTGGGTTCACCCATCGCGGGCCGCACGCGCGCGGAGGTGGAGGGACTCATCGGCTTCTTCGTCAACACGCTGGTCCTGCGCACGAACCTGTCCGGAGACCCCAGCTTCCGGGGCCTGCTCCAGCAGGTGCGCGAGACGGTCCTGGAGGCGCAGGAGCACCAGGAAGTACCGTTCGAGAAGCTGGTGGAGGCGCTCCAGCCCGAGCGCAGCCGCAGCCACACGCCGCTGTTCCAGACGCTGCTGGCGCTCCAGAACGTGCCCGTCGGTGAAGCCCGGCTGCCCGGCATGACGCTCAAGCCCGTGGAGTTCGCGGGAGGAACGTCGAAGTTCGACCTGAGCCTCTTCTTCGTGGAGACCGCGGAGGGCCTGAGCGGAACGCTGGAGTACAGCACCGACCTGTTCGAGGCCGCGACCGTGCACCGGATGGTGGAGCACCTGCGCGTGCTGTTGGAAGGCGTGGTGGCGAAGCCGGAAGCAGCGGTGGGCCGACTGCCCATGCTGACGGAGGCGGAGCGCCAGCAGGTGCTGGTGACATGGAACCAGCAGCAGGCGGAGTACGACCGGGACGCGACGATTCCGCGCCTCTTCGAAGCGCAGGCAAGGCGCACGCCGGATGCCGTCGCGGTGGTGAGTGGCAAGCAGCGGCTGACGTACCGGGAGGTGGAGGCGAAGGCGAACCAACTGGCGCACCGGCTGCGCAAGCTGGGAGTGGGCCCGGAGTCGCGAGTGGGCCTATGCGTGGAGCGCACGGCCGACGTCGTGGTGGGAACGCTGGGCATCCTGAAGGCGGGCGGCGCCTACGTGCCGTTGGATCCGAGCTACCCGAAGGAGCGCCTGGGTTGGCTGCTGGAGGACGC
>NZ_JAIQDD010000083.1:0-2172 GCF_020036995.1 Corallococcus sp. AS-1-12
TGTCAAGGACCGGGGTCATGGATCGCGTGAGGGTCGGCCAAGCGGATCGCCCTGATGAGCCCGTCGGGAGCGGCGATTCGAGTTCGCAGCGTTGACGAGGGCGGTTCGGCCAAGCGGATCCGCTACGGGCTACCGGGCTTCGTGGGCCGAGGGCTTGCGACGCCGGGTGGGAGGTGGATTGCGGAAGCTGTCGCCTTCGATGACGAGGACGTGGGAGTGGTGGAGCAGGCGGTCCATGGCGGCGCTGGCCATGAGTGGGTCGCCGAAGAGGGGCGGCCACTCCTCGATGGAGCGGTTGGAGGTGATGACGGTGCTCTTGCGCTCGTAGCGCTGGCGGACGACTTCGTAGAGGTCCATCGGCTCGTCCTGGGTGAGGCCCCGCAGGCCGAGGTCATCGATGATGAGCAAGTCGGGCGAGGTGAAGCGCAAGAGGCGCTTGTCGTAGCTGCCTTCGCCGCGTGCGGCGCGCAATTGCATGAGCATTTCGTGGGCGCCGACGTAGAGGGCGCTGAAGCCGGCACGGCAGGCGCGGTGGCCGAGGGCCTGGGCCAGGTGGGACTTGCCGACGCCCGTGGGGCCGACGATGAGGACGTTGTCGTGGCGCTCCAGGAAGGTGCAAGTGCCCAACTCCAGCACCTTGGCCTTGGGGACGCTGGGGTTGAAGTGGAAGTCGAAGTCCTCGAGGGTACGGGCGTGCTCGAAGGCGGCGCGGCGCACGCGCTGGGAGAGTTGCTTGGAGTCGCGGCGCTCCACCTCGTCACCCAGAAGCCGGTAGAGGAATTCGGAGTGGGAGAGGTTGTCGTCCACGGCCTGCTGGGTGCGCAGTTGGAGGGACTGCAGGACGCCGGACAGCCGCAGCTTCTTGAGCATGGGAATCAGCTCGTCAGTGGGACTCAATTTCAGACTCCTGGGGCACGGCGGGGTGGTGAAGCAGCTCGGCCACGCTGCGTGCGAAGCGCGGCTGAGGCAGGCAGGACGTCGCGGGGGCGGCGAGGGCCAGGGGTAGCGGCTGCAAGTCGAGGCCCTGGCGCAGCAGATTCTTCAGGCCGCCGTAGGAGTAGGTGCCGTAGTAGTGGGCGCGCCGGGCGGCGGCGCGGGCGCGCTCGGGCGGGAAGCCCTCCAGGTGCGTGACGATGGCCTGCACGGCGCGCAGTTGGGAGAGGACGTCGTCGGAGTCGAAGACGGCGCGCACGTAGGTGAGGACGTCCTCGCCCAGCCGCGCGGCTCGCTCCTCCCAGTAGCCGCGGCTGCGGTGGCGCAAGTCAGCGCGGTGCTGGGGCAGGTGCTCCTCACGGGTGGCGTAGAGGCCCGTGCCACGCCGGGCGTGGGTGGCGACGCGGACGTCCTGGGCGTACACCTCCAGGCTTGCGTCGGTGACGCGCAGCCAGACGTCGCTGCCCACCAGGCGCCAGGGCACCGAGTAGAAGCGCCTCTCGAAGAGGACGTGGCTGTCCTGGTGGACGCGCGTGGGCTTCCAGACGACGGGGGTGAAGCGCTTCGGGGGCAGGGGCCGCAGCGCGGGCGCCTCCTCCTCCCGGAAGACGTCCACCGGGCGCCTTCCCGTCGTCCCGTGCCGCCGCACGTTGGCCACCTGGGCCAGCCACTGCTTCAACTCCGCGCGCACCCCGTCGACGTCCTGCCCCTGGCGGCCCTTGAAGAAGCTGGACTGGACGTATTTGACGCCCGCCTCCACCTTGCCCTTCTTCTGGGGCGCGTACGGCGGCGTCGGGTCGACTTTGAAGCCTTGGTGCCGCGCCACCTCGCGGTAGCTGCGATTGAGGGCGGACGGCACGTCGGGCGTGAAGGCGGCCCTCAGCACGGCGGCCTTCAGGTTGTCCGGCACCACCGTCTGCACCACCCCGCCCAGCGCCTCGAAGGCCTCCACGTGCAGCCGCAGCCACGTCGGCAGCGACTGCTCGAAGACGACGTCCGCCCAGAGGTAGCGGCTGTGCGCCAGCACCAGCACGAATACCCACGCCTTGCGCAGCCTCTTCTCTTGGGGGCACCGCAGCTTCCCCACGTACCCGAAGTCCACCTGCGCCACCTCCCCGGGCGCCGTGACGACGGGAATGGCGACGTCCTCGGCCCTCACCCCCTGCGCCTTGCGTACCTGCCGCACCAGGCGCTTCACCGCCGAGACGCTCGCCGCGTACCCCTCCACCTCCAGCCTCA
>NZ_JAIQDD010000084.1:0-1847 GCF_020036995.1 Corallococcus sp. AS-1-12
GCAACCTCCACCGGCTCGTGGACGACCCGGGGTCCGTTCCCGGTATCGATATGGACAACGCGGCGGGTCGCGCACCCTGTCGCGAGCAGCAGCACCAGCGTGACGGCTCCGGCCAGCTTCATGACGCCCTCAAGCTCAGGAAGCGCGGCATCCTGACCCTGGGACGTGACAACTTCAACGGACCGCAGCCGGAAGCGCGCTGTCGCAGCGGCCGATCAGGGACGGCCATCGCCAAGAGAGGCACTTCAGGCCCGCTGGCCCGTGGAGCGCTCCTCACTCAGGGTGCGCTTCGTGGGCCCGTCAATCGCACGCTTGAGCCCCGCCGATGCGGTGAGCGCGAAGGGATATCGTGTATGTGAAAGACCTGGGCGCCTTGTCCAGGGCCGTTCCCGGGCTCAAGGCTGGGGACGCCACCACAGCCCTTTCAATCCCGCCTGCTCACACGCCTGCCGTGCCTCTTCGGTGTAGCAGTAGTAGAGCAGTTCGGGGACGGAGAACACGGGAGGGAAGCCTCCCGGCGGAGGGCGGAGCACGAGTGGCTCTGCGTCCTCCTGGCCCAGGAGTTCTTCGCCGCACTGGTGGAAGGGCACGCCCTTCACGAGGGTGTGCTCCCGGTCGAGGCAGTCGGTCCGCTCCAGCAACTGGAGGATGACGAAGTCCTCGTTCTTCAGCGCCGGGTCCGTCACCGAATGCCAGGTCCGCCTCCGAGGGTACCCGCCTTGCACGAGGTGCTTGATACGTTCCGAGTAGATGACGGTGGGGATGAGGCGGTGGCGGAACGGGCCCACTCCCTCAAGCACGCGCACCATGCGCCGGGAGATCAGCAACCACCCCCGGGGCGCGGTGAACAGGTGGTCGAGCCAAGCGACGTTCTCCAGGTTGCCGACGAACTCGATGACCTCGGGCGCGCCCTGCTGGCGCTGATAGTCAATGCCGGGATCGCGGAACGTCGCGCACTCAAAGCCGTCGAACTCGATGATCCTGGCGTCATGGACTCCTTCCTCCTCGATGTGGGAGGCATCCGCCGTCAATGCATACATCATGTGGTGTGTGACTCCCTGTGGGAGGACAGCTCCAGCAAGGCCAGCTTCTTCCCCGTGAGCACCCTACCGCCGCGTTGCTCCTGGATCACCTTGATGACCGGCTCCTTCAGGTTCCCGGATTGGATGGCCTGGCGAAGCTCGTTCTCGACCTTGAGGAGGGCCTCCTCAATGGCCTTGGGCGTCCAGTTGGAGGGAGGGCCCTTCGCGCTCAGCCTGTCCCAGGCGAGGTCAAGCCGGGTCTCCACGAACTCGCTGTAGCGCGGGTGGCTGCCCGAGTGGATGAGCCGGCCCTCCACGTTGAGCCCGGAGTGCATATCGAGGATGTTCGACCCCCGGTCAATCGTGTAGCCCTTGAGCCGCTCCATGGCCGTGCGGAGCAGCGGGTGGCTCTGGGCGACCGCGTCAGGGATGAGATGGTGCATGGGATGGCCGGCGGAGAGCCGGACCTCCGCCGCCGCCCGCGCCGCCGGGCCCTGGGTCGTCTCCACCCAGTCCAGGTAGTTCTTCCGGTAGCGGGTGAAGATGCTGAGGCGGGGCGTGCCCTTGCCGGCCTTGAGCACCACCAGCCCGTCCTGGGTCACCGTGAGCGCCCCATACTCGTCTCCCAGCGCCCTTCCGTCCGGACGGCGCAGCCGGAAGGGTTGGGAGTCCGAGCTCAACTTCTCCAGGCGGTAGCCCGCGGCCTGGAACTCCCGCTTGAAGGCGTTGAACTCTGGCGTCCCCTCCGGCGGGATGCGGCGTCCGACGAAGTCCTTGAGCTTGTCCCAGTTGGGGAGCTTCTCCAGCAGCTTCTCCAACTCGGCG
>NZ_JAIQDD010000085.1:0-1712 GCF_020036995.1 Corallococcus sp. AS-1-12
GTGGAAATCCAGCTAGTGGTGAAGGCGGGAGCCTTGCCATGGGTTGCGAACGGGGCAACGCTTCGAGGCAAGGCCGGGGCAGAGTTGAAGGTTCTGCGTCTGTGGCAGCAGGGGCCCATCCCAGTAGGAGAGTTCGGGCTCGTAGTGGTCGAGGCCGATGCCCCTTCAGTAGCCGCCCAAGGGGCGTTCTCGCTCAAGCTATGGGAAGCAGACGGGCCTCGCGTGATCACGCTGGGCAACGTGACTTTTCCGTAGGCAAAGGTGCGACTGGTCGGGTGTTGTCGGTCAAAGGTGGGCGTAGGGTACGGCGCTCTCCTGCTGGGCTGCCTGGAGGCAGTTTCCGTTGCCCCCATATAGCCCCTCCCCGGAGGAATCAGGCGGCATGGCGCGGTATGGGGCGGGATGACGAAGGGCCAAAATCCCCAGGAAAATCGCGGGTCAAGGCGATCCTGCCTCGGAATTGGGTCGTTCCGTGCTGCGGGTTCGATTCCCTCCGCCTCCACAGTGAAAGAGCCTGGCAATCCAGTACGGGTTGCCAGGCTTTTTCTTTGGGCCCGTCAGTCGAGGTCCTCCAGGGACAGCTCCACCTGCTCGCGGTAGAGCGGCACCCGTTCCACGGCGAGCAGGTCCTCCAGCAGCTTCCGTGCTCCAACCTTGTCTCCCGCGCGCACGAGGTCCCGCGCCCTCATCTCCGTGATGTTCAAGCGGATGGAGCCGTCACGAATCCGCTCGCGCGCCTCGCGCAGCAGGGCGGTTGCCGTGCCCACGTCCTGAACGGCGACCTGCGCGTCGGACTCAAGAATGCCCACTTGCCGGGCCGTGCGCAGGAGGATCTCGCGCACGTCCGGGGTCAGCACCAGCGCTTCGCCCGCCTCCACACGCGAGGCCAGCTCCCGCACGGGGTCCCAGTCGATGTCCTCGGACATGCTCATCGCCCGCCCTTCCGCTTCCGGCACTTGTCGCGGGGCCAGTCGCCCTGCTGCCCCTCGCAGTACCGGAAGCAGTCGTAGCAGGAGCCCGACCAGTGGTCCTCCTGGCATTGCACGTACGTCTCCAGGCAGGCGCGCTTCCACTCCGGAAGGTCGCGGGAGAGCTCCTCTGCAGCCCGGGCGAAGAGGAGGATGTCCTCGGCCTCCAGGTCCGTGGCGCCGCACCGCGTGGGGTTGCCCGCGTGGGTCTTCACGCAGCAACTGATGGTGGAGTCCTGGGGACCACATTGCGCCTGGGCCAGGTACACCGCGGTGGCGCTGGGCATGGCGGCGCTCGCTCGGGCATGGGCCCCGCCACCGCAGCCCGCGCCCACCAGTGTGAGTGTCGCCACGAGCACGGCTACGAAGCGAGTGTTTCGGTTGTGCATGCATTGCCGCTTGGGATTGTTTTTGGTCGAGATTCAATCCCTAGCGCCTCCGACTTTGATAGTGCGCTCTTTCGGTGCCGGTACACCTACCACTGCAACGTGCTCAATCGCACGCCGTGCGCCAACGCGAACTCCTGCTGCATCTGCCCGCTGGCCTCGAACGCTCCTGCAATCCGCGTCCACTCCGGCTTCTCCACCTGATTCGCCATGCCGGACAGCGTCCGATGCGTTCTGCTACCCCGGCAATCCCTTGCAGCACGTCATTGGCCGGACGGTTGCCCATCCGCGTCCGTTTAACGCGGCGGCGAAAAGCAAAGCAGAATCAAAGACATAGGTGCAGCCGAGCAGGCAGGCC
>NZ_JAIQDD010000086.1:0-1626 GCF_020036995.1 Corallococcus sp. AS-1-12
TCCTCAAAAAGCGTCCTCACCTGAATTTCAGCAAGAAACTTCTCTTTCCCAGGATTAGACTCAATCAGATAGTGAACCGATCTATATCCAGCGCGAGTTCGCTTGATAGCGCACCCCCGGGCCTCAAGCTGCGCAATAAATTCGGCATCATCTCCATCCCGAACCTTGGCTTCGGCTTGTTCCGCGAGCGTCCATTGCTTGGCAATAAAATCATGAATAGGAATCCAATCAGCCTTAAACAAGTGAAGGACCCTAATCCCGATGAGATCGGTCACATGCTCACGATAATTCTCTATCGAGATGGCTTTTCCAGGACTCTCAATTGACTTCCTGATGATTTTCTCAATCAGATGCTCGGGATCTTTGAGCCTAGCCTTAATTGAATGCACTCCCTCGGCCGAACCCAACTGCTCTCTTACGTAGTTCAGCGTTGGCAGCAAACTCTGCATTTTACGCACATAGTCGGCATGTATTTTCTCTAGCTTCGACCATTCAATCCCGCTCTTTTTGAAATTATCAATCGGGATATTAAACTTCTCCAAAAACGACTTCTGAGTCAGCAATCCATTAATACTCAAAGACACCTGTCTCTCCGTCTGCCGCATTGTTGTTGCGCTTGTTAAAGGCGCTGGGTTCAGCGCCCGACGATAAGCCCTCAGCTACTGCCAAGCCACAATAGCCCACTGCGAGGTCGGAAATGGCTCACTCGGATAAATTCCCGATGCACTCGCGTTGGCAGGCATCCGCAACTTCAACAACCAACCCGTCGCGCATTCAGGAATTCCAATGCCCGCAGGTCACAACTGCCCCCATTGAGTTGTCGAGGACATCAGTTGACGTCCGCCACCAATGGGAGCAACGGGACATGAGCAACGCAGCACTTACGCGGTATCCGTCCGGCCAACGACGTGCCGTGAGGGATTGCCGACGTAGCGGCGTGCGGCGGACGCTTCCGGGCATGGCGAAGCAGGTGGAGAAGCCGGAGTGGGCGCGTATCGCGGAGGCCTTCGAGGCGAGCGGGCAGACGCAGCGCGAGTTCGCGTCGGCGCACGGCATGCGACTGAGCACGTTGCAGTCGTGGGTGTACCGGCATCGACGAGCCGCGCGGGCGCGAGCGGAAACCGTGCGGCTGTTGCCGGTGCAGGTGGCACCGCCTCCGGTGGCGACGGAGTGCCTGCTGGAGGTGGTGGCCGCGAGCGGGGCGCGGGTGCGCTTCGCCGTGGGCACCGACGTGGGGTACGTGGCCCGGCTCGTCGCGGCGCTGGGGCGGTAGGCCGTGTTCGCACTGCCTGCGTCGGTGCGCGTGGTGCTGGCGGTGGAGCCGGTGGACATGCGCAAGTCCATCGACGGCCTCATGGCCCTGGTGCGTAGCGCGTGGGGCGAGGACGTCTACTCGGGGCACCTCTTCGCCTTCGTCTCGCGCAAGGGCGACCGAGTCAAAGTGCTGACGTGGAGTCGGGGCGGCTTCGTGCTCCTCTATAAGCGACTGGAGACGGGCCGCTTCCGGCTGCCGCCGGTGGACGCGGGCGCGCAGGCGGTGACGCTGGACGCCACGCAGTTGGCCATGCTGCTGGACGGCATCGACGTGGCCCAGGTGAGGCGCCAGCCCGCCTGGACGCCTCCCGG
>NZ_JAIQDD010000087.1:0-1623 GCF_020036995.1 Corallococcus sp. AS-1-12
AAGGAGGCGACGGACCGGGCGCGGACGTTCCAGGAGCTGGAGGAGGCGGCGGAGGTCTTCGCGCAGGCGCTGGGGCCAGAGGTGGCGCGCGTCTTCGTGCTCGCGGTGACATTGCTGGTGAGTCACGGCGTGACGATGGGGTTGTCATCCGCGCTCGCGTGGATGCCGCGCTTCCCGGACGCGGTGCGGCTGGGCTCGACACAGGCGGGCTTCAACCCTGCACGTATCCTGGACGTGAGCGCGGTGGCGGTGGTTGACGGCGTGGTGGAGGTGACGCTCGCGTCCACGGCGGTGGCCATGGCCGCGGTGGGCCCGCCTCTTCCGAACAGCGCGGGAGGTCCGGGAAAGTGGGTACAGGTGAATGAGTCGATGTCCGACCGCGCCCGCGACTATCAGTCCCAGGTCACGGGAGCCCCGAAGGGCTCCGCGTATCGGGTCAAGCGAGGGGACGACGAGGTCGACTTCGACGGCTATGACCTGGATGAGAACGTTCTGCTGGACGCCAAGGGCCATGGCTACGAGCAGTTCTTCGGAAAGGACCTCCATCCGAAGAAGTTCTTCGAGGGTGTTACGCCCCTGCTGGAGCAGGCGAAACGGCAGTTGCGTGCGGCGGGCGGTACACCTGTTCGATGGGTGGTTGCCGAGGAGAAATTCGCGGACGCATTGCGTGCCCTCTTCAGGGACCAACGCATTAAGGTGGAAGTGCGTTACCTCCGTCCCACTCGATGAACACCGCGGATCAAATGCCGGACACGTACTACGTCGGGGCTTACTGGTTGGCGCGGCACGAGTCCGACGCATCTTGTGCCAGTAGAGCGGGAAGGTTGTTTGAGAGCCTGGGCCACCTCGAACCGACGTGGCGCCAGTGGCACGAGACCGGGCGGACCTTCAAGAAAGCCCAGGCACGCCAGTTCCTGACCCACCAGGAGTCCTTCTTGGAGCTGTTCGCCCGGAAGAAGAACCGTGTGGGTGATGGCTTCAGCTACTGGTTGTGGACGGGCCCGAACCCGGATGAAACAACCTCTGTCAATGGCTTCTGCGGCTCCGCGGACGCTGTGCCGACTTCGGTCTGTGTCGTCGATCCTCCGTCTCGCGGTGAAGTGGCCGAACGCGTACTGACCACACCCGTCCTGCGCGAGGTGCTCCGTGCCGTGGTGCGCTGTTGGGAGCCGGCGTGGGGCGTCGTTGCATCCCGGCAGTACCGGGACGAGGTGTCGCCTTCCTCGTCAGGGGACGTGGGCACCTTCGTGGGCTGGATGACCTACTTCTCCCGGCAATGGGGAGAGGTTCCGCCGCTCCCTGCCCCTGTGCGCGTCGAACCCGTGGAGGACCTGGGGACCCTGGTGATCCTCACGGAGGAACGCTTCACGGTGACGAACCCGGAGCACGTCCGGCTGGCCACGGAGGTGCACCAGGTTCTCGATGCAGCCGGTCTACTGCGCCCCTTGTGAGGACTCCGTCAGTGCCTGAGCTTCCTGCAAGGCTTCTGTGGCGCTGCTCCGGAGTGGCCTCCGGGTTGGAGTGGAGGCAGGGTTTGAGCAAAACGCCGTGGGGACGCGCTGGCTGCTGGCTGATGCTGCTGGTGTTCTGGGTGGGCTGCGCCAGCGGACCCACGGTGCGGCT
>NZ_JAIQDD010000088.1:0-1448 GCF_020036995.1 Corallococcus sp. AS-1-12
GCTCGGTGAACAGGTAGCCCTGGCCGCGCACCGTATCGATCGGCTTGAAGCCGCCGCAGGCCTCCAGCTTGCGCCGCAGGCGGCCGACCAGCACCTCGATGACGTTGGCGTCGCGCTCCTCGTCGTCGGGATAGAGCTGTTCCATCAGGCGTTCCTTGGCCACCACCTGCTGGTGATGCCGCATGAGGTATTCGAGGATGCGGTATTCGTAGGCGGTCAGCGCCACCGGTTGCTCCTCGACCAGCGCCTGCTTGCGGTTCAGGTCGAGGACCAGGGGGCCGGCCTCGATGGTCGACTGGACGAACCCCGAGGAGCGTCGCAGCAACGCGTTCAGGCGCGCTTCCAGTTCCTCGAACTGGAACGGCTTGACCACGTAGTCGTCGGCCCCGGCGGCCAGGCCTTCGACCTTGTCCTGCCAGTTGCCGCGGGCGGTGAGGATCAGGATCGGGAAGGACTTGCCCTGCGAACGCAGCTCGCGGATCAGGTCCAGGCCGCTCATGCCCGGCAGGCCGAGGTCGATCACCGCCAGGTCGTGGTGGTATTCGCTGACCCGGTAGAGGGCTTCCTCGGCATCCGGTACCGAGTCCACCACGTGCCCCTGTTCACCCAGGCGGGTATAGAGGTGGTGGCGCAACAGCGCCTCGTCTTCCACTACCAGCAGTTTCATGAGGTTCCTCCGGATGAGATGCGGCCGGACCTTCCGGCCCGGCCATCGAAGCATGCCCTCGCGGGCGCTGCGCGGTCATTTAGAACTTGTAGTTGGCGCCCAGGTAGAATTGCGAGCTGCTGTGCAGGTCCAGGGAGCCCAGCTTGTTGCCGCCATGCGGGGTCATCTCGGTGCTGGCGTTGGTGCGCAGGTAACGATAGCCGCCTTCGATCGAGGCATTCTTGCTCAGCTCCTGCAGGATACCGGCCTGCAGCCCGGCAGCGTAGCCGACATCGCTGTCGCGCTTGAAGCCCTTGCCGTCCTGTTCCAGCTTGACCAGGCCGAGGGTGGCACCGCCGAACAGCTTGGTGTTGTTGTCGCCGATCGGCAGGAAGGCGTCGTAGCTGCCGAGCAGGTTCTGCTGGCGCAGCTTGTTGCCGCTGCTGGTGTCGGAGATGTTCTCGTAGGTCGCGTAGTAGCGGCCCTGCTCGAACTGCTGGCCGGCGCGGATGCCCCAGGTGCCGGTGTTGTCGATCACCTTGTCGAGGTTCGGGCTGTTCAGGTTGCGGTTCAGCGACTTGGATTTCTGGATGTTGTTGCTGGTCTCGCCCCAGGTCAGGCCGACGAAGTTGTCGGCGGCCTGGACGCCGGCGGCGGAACCCAGCAGGGCGGTGGCGATGAAGAGAGTCTTGAGTGCTTTCATGGTGTTTCTCCGTTCTGCGAGGCCGTGATTAGCCTGATGAGGAGATAATCTGAAGAGTCCGACTGCTTGGTCTCTCAGCTTACCTGCTGGCCTCGCGAC
>NZ_JAIQDD010000089.1:0-1437 GCF_020036995.1 Corallococcus sp. AS-1-12
GACAACGACGTCGCCTCCACGCGCAGCAGGTTGCGCCAGGCCTCGTCCCGTGGGCGCCGTTCCTCCTCCACGGGCGGAACCTCCGGGACGTCCTCGGCCCACGCTGCCACTGGCAACAGCAGCCACAGCCAGACAGCTCCACTTCGCGTCATTCGCATCCACGCCCCCCAGGGAGTGACTCCTCCGAGGAGAGCAAAGGACATACGTCTGACATTCAGTCCGGCACGCACCACTGCCCGGGGGGGGAGGTCGGCTGCGTCGAGTCGGCGACCGTTAATGCCGTGTCAGTCGCAGGGCGCCCGATCCCGGCTCTGTCGTCTACTTCCTTCACCGCAGCCGCGCGAGCTGCCCGCGAAACTCCAGCTCCAGCGCCGCCGCTGTCGGGTAGCGAGACGCCGGCTCCCGGCACAGCAGCCGGAGGAAGACGGAGCGCAGCGAGGTGGACAGCTCGAATGCGGCCTCCTTCACGTCCTTCCCACTGAACACCATGGCGCGCTGGACGGCGTCCTCCACGAAGGGCGGCAGGTGCATGTCCATCGTCGTGGCCATGGCCGCGAGCACCCGTTGACTCTGCTCCCGCGAGAGCCGAGGAGACTCGTCCTCCACCTTGAGATTCCCCGGGTAGTAGAGGTGTCTCCCCGTGGCGAACTCCAGCAGCACCAGCCCCAGGGAGAAGAGGTCGCTTCTCGCATCCGTCACCGTCCCCACCAGCGCCTCGGGTGAAGCGTAGATGACTCCTCCTGGAGGGCGCGGCAGCGTCGTAGCGAGGCGCCCTTGCAGACTGGACGAAGTCCGTCAGCACCTCGCCCCCATTGGGCCGCAGGCGGATGCAACCGGGGTTGATGTCCCGGTTGACGATGCCCAGCGAGCTGCCCGCGTCGTCCGTGCGGGTGTGCGCATGCGCCAGAGCCGCCGCCACCTCCGCGCCCACGTAGAGGACGAAGGCCTCGGAGAAGTAGCGTCCCCGCAACTGGGCGATGGTGAGGAGGGTGTCCAGGCTGAAGCCTTCCACGCACTCCCTGACGGCGCCCAGACCCCGTGCCTCTCCGAACTTCATCTCGAAGAGGCCTTGGACGCGGGCAATGCTGGGGTGCTGGAGGAATTGCGCCAGCCGCACCTCCTCTTCCAGCACTTTCACGGTGCGGCACAAGCTGCTCACGCTCGCGGCTGATGGGGCTCCAGTGGATCGACCTGGACCTGCCGCGCGGCAAACTCCAGGTCCGGCGCACCCGCACGAACGGACAGGAAGGCTTGCCCAAGGGTGGCCGCGAGCGCGGGGTGGACCTGCCCGCGTCCGGGGTCGACTCCCTCAAGGAACACCGGCACCTGCGCGGGGCCTACGTGTTCTGTCAGGAGGACGGCATGCGACAGCAGCAACGGGGCGCAGCGAGTCAATGCCAGCACCAGCGCGAGCCGCCCCGTCGCCTGCTCCTGGCC